>NZ_JAELTI010000206.1 GCF_016428755.1 Allobosea sp. ASV33 | reverse complement strand
CGGCGCCGATTTCGTCATGGTCGGGCGCGCCGCGCTCGGCCGGCCCTGGCTGGTCGGCGAGATCGGTGCGGCGCTCGACGGGCGCGCATTCCGGCCGCTCTCTTTGGCCGAGAAGCTTGCGCTGGCCTGCGAGCATTACGAGGGGCTGCTGGCCTTGATGGGTATCGCGCATGGCGTGCGCCACGCCCGCAAGCATCTGGCCGCCTATGCCGACGACGCCCTGGCCGATGGCTGTGAACCCGATCCGGAGCTGCGCCGCAGCCTCCTGACATCTGACGATCCTCGTACGGTCCTGGCGGCTCTCGCTGGCCTGTTCTCGACCGATCGCAATCGCGAAGCGGCCTGACGCCGCAAGGAGCAGCCGATGACGGCGATGTTTGCCGACAAGGGGCTAGGAAGCCGCAGCACCTACCTGCTCGATCCGATCGAGGTCCAGGCG
>NZ_JAELTI010000205.1 GCF_016428755.1 Allobosea sp. ASV33 | reverse complement strand
GAAGCCGCAGGCCAGCGCCGTCTCTCCGATGCCGGCCTCGCCCGTGACGGGGCGCATGGCCTGCGGGGCGCAGGCCATGTCCGGGTCGGCATAGGGCGAGATGAAATGCGGCACATCGCGCGAGAGGAACACGCCGTCGCGCGGCTGCAGCTCCACCGAGGGCTGGCCCGGCAGGTGCAGCCAGCAGCGCCCGTCCAGGATCAGGTGAAAGCTGGCCCGCGCGCGCCCCGCCGTGGAGGCCCGCCAGCGCCCGCAGTACTGCCCCACATGGAACACGCTGGCGCGCCATTGCAGGCCGTTGAGCAGGCCGTCGATGACGCGATCGACCTGCGCTTCGGCCGCGCTGTCGGGGACTGGGTCGGGTAGCACGGTGGTACAGGCAAGGCAGTGGAGGGAATGCGGCCGGCCAGTATCGCCACGATGCAGGCGCGGGGGAACGAATC
>NZ_JAELTI010000204.1 GCF_016428755.1 Allobosea sp. ASV33 | reverse complement strand
CGTGGGCCAGCGCCAGTTCCACGATGCAGGTTTCCAGGAAGACATGGACCACCGAATTGCGATAGAAGGCGGCGATGTGTTCATGCTCCGGGGCGATACGCCATACCGGCTCCCAACCGCCGTCGACCCGGGTCACCGGATGGCCACCGGAGAGCGCGTCCAGCGCCGCGCGCACCCCGTCGGGGTCACGCAACCGCCGCGTGCTCTCGGTCATCGGGGTGTGCTTGCGCTCCAGGTAGTCCAACGCATCCTGCAGGGTGTGATGGATCTGCCCGAGGGTCAGTGCAATTCCGCGGCTGGCCACCAGGAGCGCCGACACCAACGCGTTGGCGTTGACCGGGGTTGCCTGCTGGATGCGCCAGGCCACCTCGATGGCCATCTTGTGCAGTGCCAGCCTTCTGGCCGGCTCGTCGTCGACCATCGGTCCGTGTGGCGGACCAAGGTAC
>NZ_JAELTI010000203.1 GCF_016428755.1 Allobosea sp. ASV33 | reverse complement strand
ACGTACTGTTCGCCGATCGCGCGGTGGCCATGCAGGTGCCGTACGAGCACGCGGATACACCGATTCCTTCCTACACTATTTCCACCGCGCAGGAGGCCGGCTGGATCTGGGATATCGGTCTGCAAAAGCGGCGCGGCGTGGGTTATGTCTATTCCTCCCGCCATACGGACACCGAGCGCGCCGAGCAGGTGTTTCGCAGCTATCTTGGCCCGGCCGCCGAGGGTCTCAAGGCGATGCATATCAAGTTCGAAACCGGCTACCGCCCCGAGCACTGGCGCAAGAACTGCGTGGTGGTGGGCCTGGCCGGCGGTTTCGTCGAGCCGTTGGAGTCGACGGGCATTGCACTGATTGAGCTGGCCACCTATCTGCTCACCCATCTGTTGCCCGGCGATACCGACGACATGGAACGCGCGGCACGCCACTTCAACGAGATGATGGTGGCGCGCTATGAC
>NZ_JAELTI010000202.1 GCF_016428755.1 Allobosea sp. ASV33 | reverse complement strand
CAGTTCATGCCGAGCAGCTTCCGCGCCTACGCGGTGGACTTCGACGGCGATGGCCACATCAATATCTGGAGCAATCCCGACGACGCCATCGGCAGTGTGGCCAGCTACTTCAAGCGCCACGGCTGGGTGTCCGGCGAACCGGTGGTCGTGCGTGCCGAGGTTACCGGGGAACGCGCCGACGAAGGCCTGACCCAAGGCATCGAGCCGGCCAAGACGGTCGGGGAGTTGCGGGCGCTGGGCTGGTCGAGTCAGAATGCGCCACGCGATGATGTGCCGGTGACGGCGTTCCGTCTCGACGGCGAAAACGGCCCTGAATACTGGATGGGCCTGAACAATTTCTACGCAATCACGCGTTATAACCGCAGTGTGATGTACGCCATGGCCGTGCATCAGCTGTCAGACATGCTGGTCCAAGCACGGGGCACCAAGTAATGCGGGCATCGCTGTTCAATAAAC
>NZ_JAELTI010000201.1 GCF_016428755.1 Allobosea sp. ASV33 | reverse complement strand
CGCTGGAGCAGTACGAACTCTTTGCGCGCAGCGTGGCCCAGGAGATGGACAGGGCGGCCTTTGCCATGCCGTCCATCCGTGTCTGGCAGCGCGAGGGCCGGCTGCCCGCCGCCCATGCCGCGCTGGACGGCCAGACCATGCAGGCATGGCTGACCAGCCAGGGCATCGATGATGCGCAGCTGATCTGGTATCTGGAGTACTGCTGCCGCGACGACTTTGGCGCGGGCCTGGCGCGCGTATCGGCCTGGGCAGGCATTCACTATTTCGCCAGCCGCCATGGCTTCTCGGCCCCGCGCCGCCAGGACGAGCGCACGGCCGAAGACGCCGGCGACGCCGTGCTGACCTGGCCCCAGGGCAATGGCTGGCTGTCACAGCAGCTGGTGGCAGGGCTGGGCTCCACCGACCTGCAGACGGATTGCAGCGTGCTATCCATCGCGGAAGGTGCCGACGGTGTGGAGA
>NZ_JAELTI010000200.1 GCF_016428755.1 Allobosea sp. ASV33 | reverse complement strand
AACTGATCTGCTGATAATCCGTGCTCTGGGGCGAAAGTAGCTGGATGCGAATCTGGTCCACCGCCAAGCCTGCATCAGACCAGTCGGACAGCAGCAAGCCACCGTTCTTGTAGGTAATAGTGGGGAGGGCTTTGTACCACTGATACGAAGTGCTAGAGACGCCAGTGCTCTGTTGCGCCAGTTGCGTGCTACCTGATTTCGCAATTAATCCGAAATTGTGGCTGCTGCCATCGAGTGACTTCATTCGCACATCGACCGTGTACTGGGCGCCCGCCACCAGTGATGTCGCCGCCACGTTCCACCACAGGTAAATGCCCGTCGCGCTCAACGTCACGGCCTGACCATTGCTCGCGGCGATATCATTGATAGCTGTTCCTCCCGCGATGCTTTCCGCCTCAGCGCTGAGCGTGCCGCCCAGGCTGGCATTGCCATACCACCAGTGGTAGAGGCCAAGCGTGCCATCC
>NZ_JAELTI010000001.1 GCF_016428755.1 Allobosea sp. ASV33 | reverse complement strand
ACATTGGCTATGCTCCGATGGGCGCCGGGCATTACATCCGCAACACCGGATCGACGGTGTTGCGCGTCCTCATCGGGTTCAACAATGGGCATTATGAGGCGAACGACCTCTCAGCCTGGCTCGCCGCTAACCCGGTTGACGTGCTTGCAACGAATCTCGGTTTGCCTCGTGATGTGGCAATGACGCTTCCGCATCGGGCGCGCTTCATACTGTCCGGTTCCATCCCACACTGAGCGCAAGTCTTGTCGGCCTACATGTCGACGGCGGCCTGCATTCCTCACATGATCGATCGGAATTTGAGATGAGCCTGATCGAGACACGCGGCTACCAGATGTTCCCGGTGCTCGTTGCGGAACAGATTGCAACGTTCAGGAGGTTTGCCAGTGGGCCCGCGCGCCGGTTTCAACCCCACGAATTGATCTTTGACGTCGGCGACCACCATGCACCGGTATGGATGGTTCTGGACGGTGCGATCGAAGTCGTGCGCCGCGATGGCCTCGGGCGCGAGAATCCCATCACTGTTCACGGCATCGGACAATTTACGGGTGAAGTCAGCCAGCTTGCGGGGCGTGGCTCATTGGCCGCAGGCAAGGCGGGGGCAGGGGGGTGTCTGGCGCTGCCACTGGATGCGGCGCACCTACGGGCTCTGATCATCGGTTCGGCCGATCTCGGCGAAATCGTCATGCGCGCGCTGATCCTGCGCCGGGTCGGGCTGATCGAAGGGGGTTCGGCGGGATCGGTGCTGATCGGACGAACGGGAGAGAGCGAGCTCGTGCGCTTGCAGGGGTTCCTGTCCCGCAACGGCTATCCCTACACCACGATCGACGCGGAAGACGGCGGCGACGGGCCCATCATCGTAGAGCGGCTGGGGCTGCATACGGACGATCTTCCCCTGATGATCTGCCCGGTCGGCACTGTCTTGAAGCACCCCAGCAATGCGGAAGCCGGGGTCTGCCTCGGAATGACGCCCGAGCTCGATCCGACCAAGATCTACGACACTGCCATCGTAGGGTCCGGGCCGGCCGGGTTGGCCGCGGCCGTCTATGCGGCATCGGAGGGCTTGAGCGTTCTGGTGCTCGATCAGCGCGCCTTTGGGGGCCAAGCTGGCGCCTCGGCACGGATCGAGAACTACCTAGGCTTTCCGACCGGCATATCAGGCCAGGCCCTTGCCGGACGTGCCTATAATCAAGCTCAGAAATTTGGCGCCGAGATCGCTATTCCCCTGGCCGTAACCGAACTCGATTGCCACGACAGCAGGATCAAACGACTGTCCCTCTCGAACGGCATTGGCATCCAGGCTAGGACAGTTGTGATAGCTGCGGGCGCGAGGTACCGCCGGCCGGATATCGCAAACCTCGACGCGTTCGAAGGAAATGGCGTCTCCTACTGGGCCTCGCCTGTCGAAGCGCGCCTTTGCGAAGGTGAAGAGGTTGCGTTGGTCGGCGGGGGGAACTCTGCCGGGCAGGCGGTGGTATACTTGGCCCCCAAGGTGAAACGCCTTCACCTGGTGATCCGCCGTCGCGATCTCGAAGCGACGATGTCGCGGTATCTGATCGATCGGATTGCAGCGTTACCAAATGTCGAGATCCACCCGGAGACGGAAGTGCTTTCTCTCGAGGGAAGCAAACAGCTTGGTCTGACGGGCGCCACATTCGGTAACCGCACGACTCGAGCCACACATCATCGCACGCTGCGACACCTATTCTTGTTCATTGGGGCCGAACCAAACACCGACTGGCTGGCGAACTGCGTCGGCGTCGATCATGGTGGCTTCGTGAAGACGGGAACGGGCCTGACGCGGGATACCGCGATAGCCGGAGAAGTCCTGCGAACGCTGGAAACCGACAAGGCTGGTGTCTTTGCAATCGGCGACGTGAGGGCAGGATCGACTAAACGCGTCGCCGCGGCCGTCGGAGAGGGAGCAGCAGTGGTGGCCCAGATTCATGGCTACCTAGCCGATGTCGTTCGATAGCACCCCTACTACCGCGGTCGCCGCGTCCGCCACCAGGGGCTCCTGGTTGACGCTATCGCCGGTCTAGGTGCCTTTGACGTGCTCGTTGGCATTCCGTGGGCGGCCAGGGCAAACCGGCGGTGAAGGAAGCGTAGCCAACAAAGCCCGACGAATGTCCGGTTTTCGTCAAGGCATGGATGTCGGCTCATCGCGCGTTCTGCCATTAGCGCAGAACGCTGACGTCGCCGCCGCGGAACCGACCTTCTTCGTCAATCCTCGTAATGGACGAGGTGGCTGCCGAAGAAGCGGTCTTTGAGCAGGCCGCCCATCTCGCTCAAAGCCTTGCCGATGCGCACGAACGGCGTCGGATCGACAAGGGTGCGCTCAGTTATGATTCCGCCGCCATTCACGGCGTCCAGCGTGGCGTCATCCAGCGCGATATCCTTATGTTCGGTATCCATCTGCCTGCTTCCCGCTCGACCGTGCATGTCCATTCTGTGGCTGAGGATGCTCTATCAGGATCGGCTTGCGAAACCTTTACGGAGAAAGCTCGAATTTCGGGATCGGCGGCATTGCAGCGTGCTGTGGAAACGAGCCCCATCATCACCCGGTACCGAAACGTCTTACTGAAACAAAAATGCTCCCCCAGCCGGAGCTGACGGAGCTTGATATCGGAAGATGAGAGTAGCTGTTGCGTCAGAAGATCTCGTTCTTGATGCCCTTAATCAGACCAACGTAGGCTCCGACTGCGGAACCGATCACCTGGGCGGGGCCCCTGCCGCCGATCTCTGCTCCGTTCTTCAAGTCGGTAATCACCGATTCCCCGACGCGCTTCAGAGCATCGCCCAAGCCCGCGCCATTCACGGCCTCCAGCGCCTTGTCATCCAGCGCGATATCCTTCTGTTCGATATCCATCTGCCTACTCCCCGCTCGACCGTGCTTGGCCATCCTGTTCTGGGCAGTCATACCAAGGCTGGCTTGCGAAACCTTTCAGAGACCGCGAGAGTTTTGATCTATCGGCGGAATCACAGCGTGCCGTAGGTATCTCGGCCAAGAAACAAGTAACGAGAGCGGCACGAGCCGCTCTCGTTTGTTTTATATACGCCTCTTACGAAAGCGCGCTTTTTATAGTCTGGGCGATGCCGCCAACCGCAGCGCCGCTGCCGGCACCCACAAGCCCGCCTCCGACGGCACCGAGCGTGGCGGTGCCGACCACTTCGAAAGCTGCGCCGGCAAGTGCGAGACCAACACCGCCCGTCACCGCGCCAAGGGCAAGCCCCGCGACCGCGCCGATCGCGACCCAGCCCCATCCACCGCCGACCACTTCGCTCAGTTCATTGTCCTGGAGCGGCCGCTCTTCGGCCGGCCCCTGCTCTGGCAGCGTCGCAGCGAGCTTGTGCAGAGCTCCGTAGACGGTCTCCGCCTCGCTTGAATTGACGGCGATCCCTTTCTTGGAAAGATAGAAAGCGAACGTCTCCGGATTATTGACGGTTGAAGCGAATTGCCTTGCCTCATCGGGATCGGAGGCGAGCTTGGAAAGAACGCCCTGGAATTGAATAAAGCGAGGGCTGTCTGAAGTCATTGCTTGTGCTGTCATGAACGGTTATCCTTCACAGAAGAAGACAATATCAGTTATAGGGACAGAGCTTTACGACTTGACCGCACTGACAACCTTGTCGACGACCAAGCCGGCGCCACCGCCTACCACGGCCCCCGAAAATGCCATCGCACCACCGTTCACTAGCGTGCCGGCGGCTATGGTGCCCCATGTCGTGTAACCGGCGGCCACCGTCGCGGCCATGAAACTGGTCCCGATTCCTGCCGTGAAAACAGTAATGGCCGCGATGCCGAGCGCCGCGCCGACGCCGACGCCGATGGCCGCGAAGCTGATGCCGCCCACCACCTTGTCCAGATCATCGTCGCTCAGCTGACTCTGCATCTGGTTATAGGCGGCCTGCCCTTGCTCGAACAGGTTGTCGGCCTCGAGCTTGTCGAGCGGGCAGCCGGCATCGGCGGCATAGGCGACAAGATCGTCCGGCGTTTTCACCTCCGTGAAAAAGCGCTCCAGCTGCTGCTGGTCGTCGGCGATGGAGCGGATGTGGTTTTGGAACTTCTCGACAGCTTCAGTCATGTTCTACCTCGGTTGCAAGTTTGACATTGGCAGTGCGATAGAGCGGATCGCGTACGGCGTATTTGTGCGCCAGGGCCTCGATATTGACGGACCCGCGCGCTTGACCGACGCCGCCCACCGCCGCCTCCAGATCGTCGTCGGACAGCTTGAGATCCATGCGCTGTTCGCCGATCCTGGCTTTTTCGTTATCCATGGTCTTCTCCATCGGCGATCGGCGCCACCGGCTCAGACCCTGCGGATCGCCGGGGCTTCGCAGCTATTGGCCCGGTCCCAGCGGATAAAGCCGCCATTGCCGTCCGGCCGTACGGAGCTTCTGTTCTCGCTCGCCCCGAAGAAGCCATGGGCGTCGCCGGGCACGGTGGTCACCCACATGGAACTCTTGCCGCTATGGTCCCAATGCCCGCCGGTTCCTGCGCCGTGCACCTGGTCGAGCTCGGTCTCGTCGAGCTTGCGGTTGCTGCTATCCGTCATGTCGGGTTCCTTCTGTGGTTTGCTGCGTTTCGGTCCGGCGGATGCCTGGTTCACGCGACCTGCCTGAGCGCCATTTGGGCGAACAATCCGCCGCGCTCGAGCAGCTCGCGATAGCTTCCCTCCTCGGCAACCCGCCCGCCCTGCAGCACATAGATGCGGTCGGCGTGCTGGATAGTGGACAGGCGATGCGCGATGACGACGCGGGTGGCGTCGAGCCATTCCAGCCCTTCGGAGACGATCTGCTGGGTGCGGTTGTCCAGAGCGCTGGTCGCTTCGTCGAAGAGCAGGATCCTCGGCCGGCGCACCACCGCGCGGGCGATCAGAAGGCGCTGGCGCTGGCCGCCTGAGAGAAGCGTCCCGTCCTCGCCGACGAAGGTGTGCATTCCCATCGGCATGGCGCGGATGTCGGCCTCCAGCCCCGCGAGGCGCGCCGCCTCCCAGGCATCCGTCTCCGCCAGCGCAGCCCCGTTGAGGATGTTGTCCAGGACAGTGCCGCCCGTGGCGCGGCTGGACTGGAGCACGACACCCATCTGCCGGCGCAGCGCGCGCAGATCGAGACTGCTCAGCTCCTGATCATCGAAGAAGACCGAGCCGCTTTCCGGCGTCTCAAAGCCGAGCAGGATGCGCATCAGCGTCGATTTGCCGGAGCCGGAGGTGCCGACGATGCCGACGAATTCGCCTGGCCTGATCCTGATCGACACTCCGTCGAGAACGGCGGGGCCGTCGCCGCGATAGCGGAAGACCACGTCGTTGACCTCGATGCCGCCGCGCAGATCGTGCAGCGCGCCGCGCCTGCCCGTGTTTTCAGGCGAAGCCGCGAGCAGCGGCGCGGCGCGGCCATAGAGCGGCTTCAGCGACAGCAAGGCTGGCAAAACGCTGCCCAGCGACAGGGTCGCCGACATGAACTGGCCGTAGGCGGCGTTGAAGGCGACGAAGCGGCCGATGCCGATCTCGATGCCGCCGAGACCGACGATCCCGATCAGCAGGGCGGCCGAAGCGATGCCGAATGCCGTTCCGAAGGCCGAGAAACCGGATGAAAGCCCGCTCTGGCGGAAGCCTAGAGCCCGCCGCGCGATGAAGAGCGGCGACCAGCGGGCGAAGGCCCGGGCCTCGGCGCCCGCAACCTTCAGCTTGGCGATACCCTGGATCAGTTGCAGCGCCAGGGCCTGCAGCCGGCCTTCCGTCTCCAGAGCGCGCCGCTTCCAGGCGAGCATCCGCAGATTGACCACGACCATGACGACGAGCTGGATGACGACCAGGCCGATCGCAACCAGGGCGAGCCGCCATTCGTAATAGAGGATCAGGGCGAGGCTGGAGACCGAGAAGACTGCCGAGAGCAGGGAGCTGACCGCCGTGCCGCTGACGGCGTCACGCATCTGGTTGATCGCCGCGGCACGCAGGGCGAGATCGCCCGCGGCATGGTTCCGGAAGAAGCCGGCTGGCAGGCGCAGGAGCCGGTCCCATACCGCGCCTTCGAGATCGGTGTTCAGGAGCGTGGCGAGCCGCAGCACCAGAAAGCCGCGCACGAGCTCGAAGGCGATGCCGCCGAGACCGAGCGCCGCGATGCCGACGGTAAGCTGGAGCAGTTCGGGATGCGAGGCGGCCGGGATCACCGTCTCGAACAGGATCTCCGTCGCCATCGGCGTCACTAGGCCGAGCAGGCTGCCGGCGAGCCCGATGATCAGGATGGCCATCAAACTTGGCCAGGCGAGCGGCGCGGCGAAGCGCAGCAACCCGGCGCCGTCGATCGCCGTATCCGGAAGGCAGCGCTGCAGCACATGACCGTGGTCGACCAGGGCTGCGGCCGTGCCCGCATCGACGGGCAGGTCCCGACCTGCCTCGCGGATGCGGTAGCCGCCCCGCCAGCCGGTTCCGGCGATCAGAGCGACCGGCCTGCCGTCCTCGCGGCGGAAGCCGAGGATCGATTGCCCGCCCCGGCGCCACCAGCCCGGTTCCAGCCGGATACGACGGGTCCGTACGCCAGCCCAGGCGGCGAGGTCGGCGAGCTGCCGTTCGGTCCCCAGACCCTCATCCTCGCCTGCCTCGGGCGGCGGCGCGGAAGGCAGGGACACTGCGCTGGCTTCGGCGACGGTGCGGAATGCCGATGCGAGCGAGGCACCGGGCAGCGCGCCGCCGGCGGCAGGAGGCAGAAGCGGCGCGACGGTCGCGGCCAGAATGGTTCGGTCGCGGGCCGCCTTGCCGCCGATGCGGGCGATCTCGGCGTCTTCCCGGCTCGCCTCCGAGAAGGCGAGCGCACGGGTGATCCGTTCGTGATGTCCGAGCAGCGCGCGCGCAAGACCGCCTTCTGCGGCCAGCGCCGCGCTCGTGCGGCAGTTGATCGCGCTGGTGCGTTCAACGACGATACCGCCGGAGGTCACGGGAACCGCCGGCATTCCGGGGAGAACCGGGCCGGCTCCTGGCAGGTCGGTCACCAGCGTCGCGTCCCCGGCCGCGACCCAGAGCAGGCCCTGTGCCGGCCGCGCGACGCAACCCGGCTCGAGCGTGCCGTCCCCATCGCCGAGCAGGACGGAGGTTCCCGCCAAGGGCTCGCCTGCTGCGCGTGCCGTGCGCTCGACCCAGCTTTCCGCGGCGGTGATCGCGGCGGCATCGCCACTATCGAGGCTGGCCAGAAAAGTCTCGATCGCGAAAGTCGACAACCGCGATCCGGGCGCTGGGAAAGCGAGGAGCCGCGCCTCTTTCGGTATCGGCGACGTGGCCTCCGTCAAGGACAACGGCAGCGCGATGTCATGGCTACCGAGAGTCGCCAGACGGCGGCGGCGTCCCGCCTGACCGGGCCAGTCGAGGTAGAGATCGGCCGAGCCGACATCGACCCGCAGGCCGGTGGTCGCGACGGGCATGGCCGCGCCGGAGTCGACGGCAGCGCTCCCGGAGGCGGCGATGCGATGGGGAGCTTCATGCAGCACGGATCAGCTCCCCATAGGTGCCCGCTTGGCGATAGAGCGCCTCGTGCGATCCGCGCTGGACGATCCGCCCACGGTCGAGCACGAGGATTTCGTCGCAATCGCGGATGGCGCTGAGGCGATGGGTGACCAGGATGATGGTGCAGCCACGGCGCCTCAGATTGTCGAGGATCGCTGCTTCGGTCGTGGCGTCGAGCGCCGAGGTCGCCTCGTCGAGCACGAGGATGCTCGGCTCCCCGACCAGCGCCCTCGCGATCTCCAGGCGCTGGGCCTGCCCGCCCGACCAGTTGCTGCCGCCCTCGCTGACTGGGGCGTCGTAGCCACCGGGGCGCGCGGCGATGGTGTCGTGCAGCCCGGCATCGCGGGCGGCCTCGACGATCGCCCGCTCGCTCACCCGCTGGTCCCAGAGCGTCAGATTCTCGCGGACGGTGCCTTCCATCAGGACGACGGACTGCTCGACATAGGCGATCGAGGCGGCGCGGACGCCCGGCAGGATCCGGTCCGCCGGCCGTCCGTCGAAGGCGATTTTGCCCGTCCATGGATCGGCCAGCCCGACGATGAGCCGCGCGATCGTCGACTTGCCGCTGCCGGAAGGGCCTACGAGTGCGATGCGCGCGCCCGGCGCGACCGTCAGCGAAAAGCCTTCGACCAGCGGCGGATCGAGCGGATTGTAGCCATAGGCGAGATCGGTGATCTCGACCGCGCCGGAGAGGCGGCGCGGTGCGGCCTCGGCCGTTTCCGTGGATTGCGTGTCCAGGCGCCGGTCGAGCGGATAGCGCAGCACGTCGTCGACACGCTCCATCGCCACCCGCAATTCGCGCATGCCCGAGGCGACACCGACGAGCCCGCTGACCTGCGACAGGAAGCTCGACAATACGGTCTGGAACGCCGCGAGCGTCCCGACCGTGATCAGCCCCTCCATGGCGCGCCAGCCGCCGACGCCGAGGATCGCGGCCATCGTCAGCGCGCCGAGCGCGCGCGGGATCAGATCGAGGAGTTGGAGGGGCAATTGCGAGCGGTGCACCGCATTCATGGTGCGGGCCTGGGCATTGGCCCAACGGTTCAGGAAATCGTGCTCGGAGGCGGTCGCCTTCAGGGTCTCGATCGACTGGATGCCACTGATGGAAAGGCTGCCCAGCGCCGACTGCTCGCGCATGACGGTGCGGGCGGCGTTCTCCTGCCGCCTCGCGATCAGGCGGGCGAATACCGCGTTGAACAGGGCGAGCACCAGACCGATGCCGGCAAGCACCGGATCGTAGACCGCCATGAGCATGCCGTAGAAGAGGGCCGCGAGTCCGGTCACCAGCATGGCCGAGACTTGGCTGCCGATCAGGTCGCAGGCCCGCTCCGTTGTCGCGAGCCGGCTCGCGATGTCGCCCGCATAGCGCTGTGCGAAGAAGCTCGGCGAGAGCCGCAACAGGTGCCATGTCAGCTTGAGGCCCAGCGAAACGCCGAGCTTCCATTGCAGGCGCGCGAGGAAATAGCCTTGCAGCCAGCTCAAGAGCCCGCCGAGCAGGGCGGCACAGGCGAGGCCGAGCAGCAGCGGCCGCATCCAGTCCGTCAAGTGGCGGACGAGGATGTCGTCGACGAAGACCTTCGTCGCCGCCGGAACGAAGACGCCGGGCACAAGCGCGGCCATGCCGGCCAGCACCAGGAAGACGACGGCGCCGCGCGAAGGCGCGAGCTGGTCGCGCACCGCGCCCCAGACATTCGTCCGCGCACCCGAAGGGCGGAACTCCGGGCCTGGCGCCATGGTCAGCATCACGCCGGTGAAGCCGCGATTGAATTCCTCATGCGTGACCGTGCGCGGGCCGCTGGCGGGATCGTTGAGATAGACGAGCTTGCGGCCGATCCCTTCCAGCACGACGAAATGATTGAACTCCCAGAACAGGATCGCCGGCAGTTGCTTGCCGGCGAGGTTGGCCGGCTCCGTACGCCAGCCCTCGGCCACAAGGCCGTAGCGGCGCGCAGCCTGGACCAGGTTCTTCGCCTTGCTGCCGTCGCGCGAGACGCCACAGGTGACGCGCAGTTCCTCGAGCGGCACCCATTTGCCGTGATGAGCCAGGACCATGGCAAGGCAAGCCGCTCCGCATTCGACGGCCTCCATCTGCAGGATGGTCGGGACCGACTTGCGGCCGGTTTGCGGAAAACGCACGGGAGGCACCTTGCTCATAGGCCGACGAAGCGGCGCAGCGCCGGAATGAACAAGCTGATTGGCCGGCCCGACTTCACGGTCACCTGGCCTTCTAGAAGCGTGGTCGAGGCGAGTTCGACTTGCTCGCCGCGCCTGGAGGTCCAGGCGTAACTATCAGGGCCGTTGGAACCCGGATTGATCCGGACGACGAGCTGGAGCGGCGGTCCGGCGCGAGTGAAGAGCCGGGCGAGATCGGGGTTGCCGAGGCGATGGGCCAGCGCCGATTCGTTTTCGGGGCTGTCGTCGACCTGGATGACCGTGCCGATCAGCGAGCCGTATTCCTCCTTCTTGGCCGTGGAGGGCGACAGGCGCACCTCCATGCCGAGTTTCACCTCCTTGCCGCTGTCGGCGGGCACATAGAGCAGCGCGTCGAGCCGGGGCCCGCCCTGCTCGATCACCATCAGCTTCTGGCCGGCGCTGACCAGCGCGTGGTCGCCGGCCTCGTTGGTGGTGATGGTGCCGTCGGAACGGGCGACGATATTGGTCGCCAGGTTCTCGCTCAGATGGGTCTGGGCGCGCTGCCCCTCGGCGTCGCGCAACTGGCGATCGAGCGCGGCGCGCTCCTGGTCGGTCTGGTGACGCAGGGTCTGGAGCGAGGCGTCGAGCGAGAGCAGCTCGGTTCGCGCCCGCGAGATCGATTCCCGCGCAGCGAACAACCTCTCGCGGGTTTCGATGATCCGGTCGGAGGGCATCAGCCCCTTGGACAGGAGCGACTCACGCTGACCGAGCAAGGTGTTGAGCGCGTCCATCCGGGATTCCCCCAGATCGACCGTCTCCTGCAGGGCCTCGCGCTTGCGCTGGGCAGCGATCGTCTCCTTGCGGATGCGGTCCTCGATCTGCACAGCAAGCGCATCGCGCTGTGCCGTGAGCTGAGTGACGCGACTATCGACGTCGGCGAGACGAGCGGCGTCCTCGGGTGCGCTGAGGCGGGCGATCAGATCGCCCTTCTTCACCTTGTCGCCGCGCTGACGATAGCTGTCGAGCCATCCAGCCTTGGGAGCGTAGACGCTGACGAAGGCGCCTCCCGCCGGTACGAGCAGGCCCTGGCCGCTGACGGTGGTGCGATAGCTGCCGAGGATCGACCAGCCGAGGCAGCCTGCCACGATCACCAGCGCCGTGCCCAGCGCCGCCCAGCCATGCGGAGAGGTGACCCGCACCATCTCGTCGAGCCGATCAGGGCCCGCGAGATGGTCGAGCGCTTCCTTGCGGTAGAGAGCCGCCGTCATGTCGCGTTGTCTCTGAATGAAGGGTCGAACAAGGTGACCTAAATGACGGCTATTGACCGCTGACCGGACCATCGGAGTCCGGCGCGAATGCTCCCATGATCGCCCCGCCGATCACGCCAACGGCGCCCAGCACTCCGGCCCCGACGGGGCCGCACATGGCACCGACGCCAGCAAGGCTCAGGCCGCCCGTGACGGCACCCTTGAACGCATTGTCGATACCGGCGCCGTTCACGGCTTCGAGTTCCTGCTCGCTGAGCTTCACGTCGGAGCACGACGGCTGCGGAACAGAAGCGTTGTCACGGATGTCATCATTGCTCATCGATCGAGTCTCCGGCTTGGTTGCTGCGTGTTCGGGTTTAAGATGAGGCTGGCGCCTTTGGCCCGCGCGGGATCAGGACACCGCGTCGGAAATCAAATCGGCCGCGTCAGCGATCGTGGCGCCTCTGCCCCCACGATGACCGCTGCGCCCGCCAATATGGTTCCGGTCGCGATCGCCGCCGGAACGACCGTCGCAGCCGCATTTCGATGGATAGCGACGATCCGAATTTGAAGCGTCATCGGCCGCATATCGTCGAATGAATCGTAATTCCAGCCGGCCATTCGATGTCCCACGCGATTCATCGGGGCAATGCCGCCCTGATCGAGTGGATTTATAGAGGAAATCTATTTCGAAATTATTAATTCCGAAAAATGGCACTGAATTTTACGTTAGAAAATCAGATATGCGAGAAATATATATTTATAGAAAATTGATAATACTTACGAAGACGGTGTCGGGGGCGGCAATTTAGCAAGCCGGGCACCCCGAAAGACAAGGCGAAAACAACTAACGCCGCACGGGCTTCAACTCACCTTCGAGCCAGAGCCATACCCTCAGACGGCACGTTGTCGTATCTCAAGCCCGCATGTTCCATCATGCTCGATGGAGAGATGACGCTTGCTACGGACGTCCATCGCGATCAATACTCGAAATTGTAACGGGTCTTTCGAGTTGTAACGCGATGTAACGAATTGCCTCGACTGCGCGTTGTTTTTTGAAGGCAAGCAATAAATGTGTCAATTTTGGCACATCGATGGAGCGACTTCGTCGCGCCCGTCTTTCGGATCGATGCCTGGTCAGGACGCGGTCGGCAGGTTGATCCGCACCGTCGTTCCTTCGCCTTCGCGACTCTCGATCGAAACCCGGCCGTCATGGGCGGTGACGATCTTCTTCACGAGGAAGAGGCCGAGGCCAGATCCTTCGACGGCCTCCGAATGGCGCCCGCGAGCTCCCAGAGCGAAGGCCCCGGGAAGCTCGGAGGCCGGGATGCCACAGCCGCGATCCGTGACTGTGATGGTCACTTCATCTCCCGCCATGGCCAAGGCGAGCTCGATCGGCTCGCTGCCTTTCAATGCGGTGAATTTGACGGCGTTTTCCAGCAGATTGACGACCACGAGCTCCATCATGCCCTCATCGGCGGCGATCGACGCCTGCGCGGCCCGCGGCTCGAGCAACAGTCTGATCGTCGGGCCGCTGAGCAGGTCGCAGGCGCGCTGATGCGCGGCGGCAATGAGGGCGCCGGCATTGGTGCGGACGATCCGGGGACGGAAGGACGGTCCCTGCACCCGGCTGCGGGCGAGATTGATCTCCAGCATCTCGACGAGCCGCGCGATAGCTCTGCGGATGCGCTCGATTCGGCCGCGGTTGGCGCCGTCGTTCCGCGGCAGGCCGAGCTCGATACTGTCGATGCTCGAGCGGATGGCGGCGAGCGGCGTCCTGTACTGGTGCGAAACCACTTCGAGGAAGCGGACCTGCTGGAGCTGGGACTGCTTTTCGAGGCGTAGCGCCTCCTCGGCGATACGTCTGGCGTCGACCAGCTCGCGCGTCCTCTCCTCGACAAGGCCAGAGGCGATGTTTTCCGCGAGCTGCGCATGCCGCAGCGCCTCGTCCTTCATCCGCTTGGTCAGCGCCTCCGCATCCCGAAGCCGCACCGCCAGAGCCCCCGTCAACAGGATCGTCAGAAAGAGGCCGGCGATCCCGTAGCTGTGGACGGTCCAATGCGGAAGCCATTCACTCCCGAGGCGCTGCGCCATCGTGAGGAAGGCACCGAGGCAAAGCGCCGCGAAGGCCGCGCCCCTGAGCCGGCTTGCAGCTCCTTCCTCGCTCCATTGCCGCACACCCTGCACCATGTTCACACAGGCCATGACAATAACCAGCACTGAACCGATCGGCCCGAAGATCATGTTCTTGCCGGCGAAGGCGAAGCCCACGCCCACAAGCCCGGCGAGAGCAGCTCCCTGATACAGGCGATGCACAAGCGGCGCCCGACGGCGCAGATCGAGGATGTGCATGTAGGCGATCGCGCTGGCCGTAAGGCCGGCCCAGGCATTGAAGCCGAGAAAGGCGTCGTTGGCGGCGCCGTTGTCGGGGAAGAGATAAAGCCGGCTATAGCCGAGATTGCCCATATAGATCAGCATGATGCCGAGCGTGCTGATCGCCAGCAGCGGATACTGCGACTTCCTGTCGAAGAAGAAGAAGACGAGCTGCGTCACCAGCAGAACGCCCATGCCGCCGAGCCACGCACCATACAGGCTCGCGTTCATGGCGACCCTGGCGGCGTGATCCTCGGCCGAACCCAGCTGCAGTTGCAGATAGGTCGCCGTATTGTTGTTCAAGATACGAATGAAGACGCGCGTCGTCGCGCCCTCGGCAAAATCGAGACGAACCGCATAGTCGAGCGCTGAAATGCCGTCCCGCGGCAGCGGGCGGCGGTCTCCCATCTCGTGCCGGGTAAACCGCTCGGCAGAGAGTGGGGCGTCCGGCGCGGCCGTGTAGATGTCGACATGGTCGAGAAAGTTCGGCGAGAGCGAGAGGATCGCCTCCCCGGACATCCGGCCGGGCAATTCCAGCCGGATCCAGACGGGGGTCTGGATGAAGCCGAAGTTGACACTCGCCCCCCGGATCGGTCGAAACTCGGCCTGCTTGGTCGGATCGAGTACCCCCGCCAGCGACAGTGTCGAAGCGGGATCGGACAGGACGGAAATCGTGCCGTTCAGTGCGGGTAGGGACGCGGATACGGGACGAGGTTCAGCCGCCCAGGCCAGATGCATGCTGCCGAAGACGAACAGTGCCGCCAGCATGGCGAAACAAAGCCGGAGCTGGCTGTGTTGCGTTCGGAAGGCCGCGGCAGCATCAAGGTTTGCACCTTGCGGTACTGCTTCGTCGGACGCGAATCGGGGCGGAGGCGTCAACGGAATCTCGTCGCGATGGAGTGCGTGCACATGATGATGGCGGAAGCGATGGTCGGCCCGGAAGGTACTACGCAGGAGGTCTCGCAAGATTTCAAAATCATTCTCGTGGAGGATGATCACGATCTCCGTCAGAGCCTCGCCGACTACCTAAGACTGCGAAACCTGCGCGTAACGGAGGCGCCGTCCGGCATCGCTTTCTATAAGGCGCTGCGGAATGAGCGCTATGACATCGCGGTCCTGGACGTCAACCTGCCGGACGTCAGCGGGTTCGAACTGGCCAGGGACCTGGCTGCGCAGCCGGAGATGGGCATCATTTTGTTGACCGCGCGCACTGGGCGCGAAGATCGCGTGCGCGGCTATGCCGAAGGGGCCGACCTCTATCTCACCAAGCCCGTCGACACCGAGGAGCTCGCGTTGGCGATCCTCAATCTCGGACGACGTATGCGCCGACGATCGGACGAAACCGCAAACGCACGAGGGGGCGCCGCCATCGCGGCGCCTGAAGGTACAGCTTGGCGCCTCGATCGGCAGACGCAAACGCTGTGTTCTCCGGACACCAGATCGGTGAAGCTTTCAGTTCGGGAGGTGGTCCTGCTCGAGCATCTGGCGGCGCGTCCGGACGAGACGGTTTCGCGGGATCTGATCATGGGCCTGTTCGGCCACGCCCGGATCGACCCCGAAAGCCGGCGTTTCGACGCACTTCTGGCGCGCCTGCGCTCCAAGCTAAAAACGGCAGGAATGGAATCTCCCTTGCAAGTTGTTCACGGCGCGGGCGTCAGACTGGTCAGGCCGATAGGCATTGTCTGAGGCAGTCCGGCCCCTCATCATCGCTCGGGTCGCGCGGCTCGTCGTACCCTTCCGCCGTCACAGGGACCGCATCGCGATCCCGTCGGTCCCGCTCATAGATCCGCCGTGTCCGGACACGACGCATTTCAGCCGCAGTCTCGTCCGCGGCAGTCGGCGTCGAGCCGCATCTTTCAGCTGTACGACCAACTCCCACGCGCACGGGAAACAACGCATGCGCCCCAGCTCACAGCGGTCCAGTTTGGAGGGCTCAGAAGAATGTCAGGGTCCAGGCAAGGCTCCAAGGGCAGCTATTGACGCTCTGCGTTCGCGCCTGTGCGTGAGCCGTCTCAAGGTATTGCCCAACAGCGGGCGCTGGCCAACGACGCAAAACGACCGCGAGTGGCTGCTCTGACTTCGGGGTATCAGTATGCATCCGGCAACGAGGAACAATGGTCGCTATACCGCCCCGACGGCTTCTTTTTCACCTACCTAACCGATGGCCGGTGCAGTTTGGGTCCCGGCGTTGAAGACCCTGACCAGCGGGTCGGGCATCCTGTGTCGGGAGATGTGCACGTCCTATAACGGCGAGATCCGGCTTGGGTCGTTTGCGGACGTTAGCCGCCCCCGCCAATTCCCGCTTAATCGCTGTAAAATGCAAAAGATCGTGCGAAAAGGTGCAAAAGATCGCGCCGGGCTACAGTGCCTCTTCTACATTCCGTGGGGCTTGCTTCCCGGCGTCATGGACAGCGACCGCCTCGACGACATCGCACGCCGCCTCGTACACAAGAAGTGCGGCGCGCGACCCGATCCAGAAGGCGTCACCACCCACAGTCAGAGGGATATCAAATTTCCGGAACTGTGAGTTTGCAAGGCTTACCTGGCCGATGTCCGTTATGGGTCGATGTCGTTGAAAAAGTCGGCATTGCTGGGGACGTGAAGTCCTGATTCAGTCTTCCCTGAGCGGAGGGCGGCGCGATGATGGGCGAACGGCAGGTGGCGCAGGAGGCGTTGTTCTACGAGTTCAGCCTGGAGCGGCACGTCCCGGCCGATCATTGGGTCCGCTCCATCGATCGGTTCGTCGATCTCTCCGATATCCGCGCGCATCTGCGACCATTCTACAGCGAGATAGGGCGTCCCTCGATCGATCCGGAGTTGATGATCCGGATGCTGCTCATCGGCTATTGCTTTGGCATCCGCTCGGAGCGGCGCCTGCGCGAGGAGGTGCATCTGAACCTCGCCTATCGCGGGTTCTGCCGGCTCGGGCTCTAAGGCGACGTCCCGGATCACTCGACCTTCTCGAAGAACCGGCATGGCCGCTTCCGTGAGAGCAACCTCCTGCGCGAGCTGTTCGAGACGACCGTCCGGCGCTGCATCGCGGAGGGTCTCGTCGGCGGCGAGGGCTTCGCGGTCGATGCCAGCCTGATCAGGGCGGACGCCAACAAGCAGTGCTCGGCCGAAGCTTCGGAGATCGTCGACTAGAACGATCTCGCCCGGACACGTCGCTCGGTCCGCGAGTATCTGGATACGCTCGATGAAGCCGCCTGGGGTGCGGCCAGCGAGGCGAAGCCGAAGTTCGTCTCGCGCTCCGATCCGGCGGCGCAATGGACCGGAGCCCTGAAGGGCCATGCCTTCTTCGCCTACGCCACCAACTATCTGATCGATCTCGACCATGCCGTCATCGTCGATGTCGAGGCCAGCCGCGCCATCCGCCAGGCCGAGGTCGGCTCAGCCCGCACCATGATCGACCGGACGCAGGAGCGCTTCGGCTTCTGGCCAGCCAGGCTCGCCGCCGATAGCGCCTACGGCTCGGCCGAGAACCTCGCCTGGCTGGTGCACGGGCGCGGGATCGAGCCACATATCCCAGTCTTCGACAAATCCCAGCGCAGCGACGGCACCTTCAGCCGCTCCGACTTCGCCTATGATCACGCCCGCGATCTCTACATCTGCCCGGGCGGGAAGGAGCTGAGGCAGCGCCAGAAGGTCTATCGAACCGAGCGCCTGCTCGTCGATGAGAACGGCCTGATGCGCTATCACGCCAGCAAATTTGCCTGCGACGCCTGCTCGCTGAAGCCGCGGTGCTGCCGCAACACGCCGGCCCGCAAAAATCCTGCGCTCGATCCACGAGGGCTCCCGCGACATGGCCAGAGACATCGCACAGACCGACGCCTACGTCGTCTCGCGGCGAGAGCGGAAGAAGGTCGAGATGCTCTTCGCCCATCTCAAGCGCATCCTGCGGCTCGACCGGCTACGACTACGCGGCCTCAATGGCGCCAGCGACGAGTTCCACCTCGCAGCAGCAGCCCAGAACCTCAGGAAGCTCGCCAAGCTCCTGCCCAACGGACCGCAGATGAGGGCCGCGTGAAGGGCGAACGCGCCCGCAGGCAAATCGAGTTCGCGAACGCCTCACTCGCACACCGACTTTTTCAACGGTATCGGCGCAGCACGAAAGCAGTCCACTTCCTGTCTCAGCTTTTCCGGGAAATATGCCATCGAGATAAACAGGACATGCGAACGACTACGTTAGAATCCGATGTCTTGGAGAGTTTTCTTGAAGCAACCTTCGGCATTCAATAGGTTATAATTGCCTGAATTGTGTCGGTATACGCACCCGGCGAGGGCGTGACCTGGGCGGGCACGCGTCCGTAGACGAGGGTCGTCTGCGCCAGACCCGTGCCCATGCCTGCTAATGTGTCGACGCCGAGCGTGTTTCCGAAAGGCAGGCTGCGCGCGGTATTGCGATAAAGCCCGTAGGTAACGATTTCCGATCCCTTCGTCATTCGCCTCAGGGTTGGGTTCGCAGCTCCCGACAATCCGCCATCGAGGCCGATCTGGTAAGGGGTGCCATTCGTGCAAGTCGGCGCCAGGTTCGTGAAGGCATCATGCGGCGCGCTCAGCACGCCTACGGACCCGAAGTTGAGATCACTCGTGGTGACCCTGCAGGTCGCCGGCACGTTCGCGCTGACCGTAAAGCTCGTCGACTGCGTCACGGTCAAGAGATCGCAACCGAGCAGAAAGGACAGCAGCCCGTAGCGGATCCGGGCGTCGATTCCCGAGAAAGTGCTGGTATAGGGCACGGGCGCCGCCGTGGCCTGGCCGCTATAGATGCGACCGAAAATCGTGATGCTCCGGCTACCGGTGCCGGATCCGGACAAGGTCAGGTTGAAGCCGACTGCCGAAGCTCCCCCTGCAGGCCAGGCACTTGACCCCCATGGCACACTGGCAGCCGCGTCGGAGAACAAGCCGTAGTTCAGCAGATTGGCGCCGTTCACCAGCGCGCGGTTCGCCGCGCTGGTGCCGCCGCCGGTTCCAGGCCCCAGTTCAATGCAGACCCCGACCGGCAGAAGCGCCGACCCGGTGCAGGAGACTGTCGCCGTCGCCGTTGCGTTCACCTGGGCGTTTGCGGTGACATCGATGTTCCCGAAGACTAGCGGGGTGATGCTCAACGAACAGGATTGTGCCTTTGCCGGCGCGCTGACCAGTACGCCTGAGGCCCCTAGCAGCGCGGCCCACACGCAGAATGTCAGAAGGCGGAGAACTAGTTGCATCGCACCGGTCCGATCGAAACCTGAGCTTTGGCTCGTGGTGTAAAGGCAAAGTGAGCTCTGCAAATCCCCGTCCCCAGCTGCACGACGATCTCATTGTCCGCGGCGAGGTTCTCGATGAAGGCCCTGCCGTCATAGCCGACGGTGAATTCTGGGGCGGCTGCGCTGGTGCCCTTCAGGCCCGGCTGAAGGGCACCTGTCGCCCCGACCTGGATCGGACGGCCGGCGGCATCCTGAAGGATGACGATCGCCGAATTGCTCGTCGATCGAACGCCGAAATCGACGACCACGCCGGCGCGATCGGAGGGAGCGCGTATCTCGACCGTGGTTTCCGACACAGCGTCGACCGGGAGACCACGCGGATCGATCGATATCTTGTTCGGCTGATAGGACCGCAGCGTCGGGATGAGCGCATTGCCGGATGCGTTGGTTCTGCCAATCACCCTGTTCTCGAAAAGCACGTCCACATCGGGAGCTCCTACCTTTGCCACGGCGAAGGCATCGTCGATCCGGTTGGCGGCGAAGACGCTGCCTCCAGCCATGGCGACCGCGCCATCGAGCTGTAGCGTGCCCGAGAAACCCGTAGCGCCTTGTGTGACGCCGGCCTCAAGCAGCCCCGCGCTGCCGCGATAGGCAATCGAAGCCGAGCGCCGCTTCTGATCGCCTTGCCCCTCCACGTCGCGTATGCGCCAGCCGACGCTGCCGATATCCTGGTCGACAGGCTTGACGACATCGGCGGCCACCGACCAACGTGATCCCACGCGATTAGCGCCTGCCGAAGAGGTGATGTTCGTGCCGAACGGAAAGGATAGGCCAGCGAAAACGCCTGCGGAATTACGGTCTGCCAAATCCGTATAGAAGGTCGCGTAGAAGGAGCCCCCGCCCCAGAGCGGTCGGGTATAGCTCGCATTGATGATGCGGTTGGAGCGGCCCAGCACGGGCTTCATATGGGCGAAGCCGAGGCTGACGGCTCCTCCGAGAGCCGGTACCGGCAGGCCGATTGAGATCCTGTCGAGCGCGCGCGGCGGCAGAAGCATCCGCTCCCAGTTGCTCCCGCTCAGTGCCGAAGATGTTGCGGAGGCAACGTAGTCGCCAAAGCCGTTGCTCAGGCCGGTGAACGGGGCTCCGGTGACGGAGGCGAGGTCCCGATAGGCAGCGAATGTTCTCTGGGATGCAGCTTTTAAGGAGATGCCCCAAGCCTGTGTCTCGAACGAGAGGTAGGATTGGCCGCCGAGCTGCCCGTCGCGCCAGCTCCCGGCGCCTGCCGCAGTCAGCACACCATACTGGCCGAGCCCGAAAACCCCACCCACGCTGCTCATGCCCAGCCCCTGCGCCCCTTCGGCGTGAGCGACGACCGTCATCGTGTCGGTCACCCCGTAGCGCCCGCTCGCCGATCCGGCGATGCCCTCGTCATAGATGCTGGAGCGCAGGCCGTATTGCAGGCGCGGCATGCCGAGTTCTGCCGAAAAATCGAAGAGCCCGGGACGAAGCAAATTGCTCGAAACGACGAAAGGCAGACTCGTTTCGCTCTGGCGCCCCGAAGCATCTCGGACGACGACGCTGGCATTCCCATTGCCCGTGAGAATGGGAATGTTGGTGATGCGGAACGGCCCGCTGCCCACATCCTGCGAGATGGTCTTGGTTCCGTTGACCAGGACGTCGACCGTGGAGGGCACAGCTGCCGAGCCGGTGACGCTGGGAAGCGGAAGCGTGATCAGGTCCGGGCGCAGTCCGAAATTGCGTTGGGCCTGCAAGCCGCCGAGGCGAACGGGCCGGGTCCAGGCCAAGCCGCTCGATATCAGATCGCCAGCGCGATAGGTCACCAGGCTGCCGGGGTCCGAGTAGGTCCATGTCGTCTCGAGGCGCAGAGCTTCCGCAGCGCCGCCGGCCAGCGACTGATCGCTCAGGATACCGGTCTGCGAGAACACGCCGACCGGGCTGAAAAGCCTTGCATCGACTGTCGCCGAAAGCGTGGGATAGCGCCAGAAATCGCGGAACTGCTTGTCCTGTGACGCCCCGAACAGCGTGTAGTTGAGCACCGCGCCCGTGCTGCTACGCTCCGGGGCAGGTCCCGGGGCGCTGGCAGGCTGCGCATCGTAGGTCTTGGGCAGCCGGCCACCTGATGGCAGCTTGATATCGATCCGCTGCGTGGCTTCGTCATAGGCGAAGCTCAGGCCCGGAATCGCACCAAGCGACACCTCGTCCTCGACCTTGACGCTTCCTGGAACCTTGACCCCGAGCTCCTCAAGCTCCTTGCGGGCCGCAAGAATGTCACCACGCTGATTTTGCCGGAATGTGCCGATCAGGCCGATCGCCTGACCGTCGAGCAAAACGTCCAGATGCAGGCTTCGACTCGGCGCGTCTTCACCGCGCGCAGGGACGATTGCCCAGCATGCCGATCCCAGCACCAGCGCCAGCGTCATGAGCCTACCGGCCCGCTGACATCGGCAACGTTGCATTGAACGGACCTGCCTCCGTCATCCCGGAAATCGTGAAACGAGCGCCCGATTTCGACGCTGGCTGGACGGGAAGAACCCACTGCATCGCGGAGCGGCCGAGGGAATAGCCGAGCAAGCCCTTGTTGGCTGCCAATACCTTTCCGGACTCGTCGCGAACCGTCACAGCGGCCAGCCGGACCCGGCGGTCGCCGCTATTTGCGGCGTCGATCGTGATAGTCTTGCCTTGCCGGCGGGCTAGCCACGTTACCGACGCCGGCGATGCGGCGCGATCGGTGAAAAAGACGGGAACGACATGACGCATGACGAGAGCAACGGTCCCCGGCGTTCGGTTCGGCTTGGGTAGTTCATCGACGACCAGCCTGAAGGCCGCTTCGCCGCCACCGGAACTGCCCGCCAACCGGACGACGCGCACCGTGTAATCTTGGCGGGAGCGAAGCTGCACGACAGGCGGACTTGCCACCACGTCGTCCGTCGGCTCCAGCCGTTCCGCCCCATCGCGCTGGGTCCAGCGAAAGACGCGAAGCTGCGCCGTGATCGGCTCGACATCGGTGTTGCGCAGGGTGATCGTCGCCGTGTTTCCCGGCGCAGGAAGATCCAGCAACACTGGCGCCACCTGCAGGGACGCCGCATCCACCGTTCCGGCAGCGAGGCCCGTAAGGGCCACACCGATTGCTGCGCTCCTCATCTGTTTTCCTCCTATCCCGGCAAGGCGGAGGCGATCGGCGCTGCGCGGGCAGTGCCGTCCAACCTCCCGGTTGCATTCAAGGCGATCGTCGGAGGCTAGCGGCGCTGGCCGTCGCTAGTCAGTAGGTAACCGTCACCGTGATCGTGTCGGTGTAGAGCGCGGGCGCCGGAGTGGTCTGGGCGGGGACGCGACCGTAGACGGTGTAGTTCTGGGCCGCGCCGTTCCCGACGCCTGCAACGGTATCGCTGCCCGCCGTGGTTCCCCAGTTCTGCGTGCGGCCAGCATCGCGGAAAATCGAGTAGTTGATCAGCCCACCCGCCCCTGCCATCTGCCGGGTCGTCACCGAGCTTCCGTTCACGCCCTGGTTGAGGCCGATCGTGTATGGAGTAGTCGTTGTGCACTGGACACTGATAGTACTCGTCGAGTCCACACTTGCAGATAGAACGCCAGCATTTCCAAAATTCAAATCCGAAGCGGCGACGAAAATGCAAGTCGCCTGTATATTGATCTGAACTTGAAAATTTCCTACCGACGTTGCGGCATTTGCTTGAGTGAATACGAAAGCAGAAACAATTAGGCCGAACGTGAGGCGAGTTATTGCCATGAGTTAGGCTCCCATACCTGATGGATAGGCAGGTAGATATGTAGCCGAAGCTTACGCCGCGATGGTTAACGAGGTATTAAATATACAACTTTTGCGTGCTTATGCGTGCTGGCCAACGAAGGGCTCAATTTCGCTCAAGCGGGCATTCGGTCGATGCCTCGCTTCAATCTAACCAAGAGAGGCCAATCAAAATGGCGCTCGGATCGGGCTGAGCAACCGGTCTTCGGCCTCAAGGATCGCAGCCAGCGTATCGACCCAGGATCCCGGCTTCCGACGCGGTTTGACCTCGCGCTTCTGCACGAACTCGGTCGCCCCGGAGCGAAGCACTTGCGGACCGTACCGCGCGCGACGCCGAGTTCCCGCGCGATCCGCTTGATCCCCTTGCCGTTCTGGAAATGCTCGAAGCGGATCGGCGTCGCAATATAGACCGGTGATGAAAACCAATGCAGCGGCATAATGCCAGTACACCGCCGGACGTAGAATTGTTCCGAAAGAAACTCGAAGGACGACCCATCGGAAACCTTTGAGGCCCATGGGTGCTTCCTGCTCCGCCGAGATCGGAGCCTTTCACGTTCCATTACTCCCCTGATTTTGGTCGCCATGACAAACTGGCCCTTGCGTCCGCAGAGTGGGCTTCAGATGAGGCGAGCGCTGGTCGCCCTTCTGCCAGATGGCGATTTTGAAGCCATTCCTGCTGGTGAAATGTATCGCTTCAGGACCTCTAAGTGGGGTGGTGCTCAAGAAGTAAAACTATAGTGCCCGGATGCCCCATGACGGCGGCTCTACGCTTGACCAGCCATCGACAAGTGCGGCCTGTAGATCACGCGATGCTAGCAGGCGCGAAGCGCGTGCGCGCTTGATGCCGACGCGCACACGCTGCTCTGCTCGGGAAGGTCTGACCAGTCTCAAAGGAACGGAGCATCGCCGCGGTCGATGCTCTCGAAATCGAATTGCTGTAGCGGACGCGTCACTTGCAACTCACCCTGCGTTCTGGATCAAATGCTTGTCCAGATCAGGAACATACCAAGCATGGTGGTAGTGTAGCCGCGGCGCCCCGCAACTACCTGATGCGCCCCCTCCGGCTTGCGTATCAGCCCTGCCCGCGCAACATTAGGCAAAATCGGAGACCAACTGCGGGCAATGCGCTTCTATCACTAATTGCATATTCCGCAATTGCAACTTTTAGGTGATGACTTGCCTGAGAGCGGCCGTTAAACTCCGGCGCGGTTCGCAGCGTGGCTGCGGGACGCAATTTTTGGGTCTCTCCGGTGGGGGTAGCTTCTTATGAAGAAGAAGTGTCCTCCGCGTTATTTTCGCGTTCCTTACGAGTCGCCAGCTCTCTTCTGACGAGGCAAAGCAGCGCTGCACTGAGTGGGTCGAACCCGGTAACCCTATCGATCAGCCTGTCGACGTCGCTGATCAGTACTTCAATCGGCGGCCGATAGGGAATTGGCACCGGAGGCCAGGCATCGATCATGGCTCAGCTCCTTACGCTGCGAGGTATTGCGGCTGCTCCAATTGAAGGGGCAGCCGCAAAGCCCTCTCTTGAGTTTGCCGCCTAGTGCTTCGGACTGGTCTCGCTGCCCATCCTGCTTCGCCCGGAGCCTTCACCATGCGGGTCCAGCTCATGTGGCAGCTTGACGTTCAGGATACGATCGATTGCGATGCGTAGCTCCGTCAACGCATGACGGGTGCCGTGAATTTGGCCCACGCCGATGAGCTCCTGGCCGAGGCGCCCGTCTTGAAGCGGAATAGGGCTGCCGGCGGCGAGCGTGAGACAGTACACTCCGTTCGTGCAACTCATCGCTACAGCATGCTCGAAAAATACTGTCGGGCCGCGATTCGCAGCCATCATTGATTTTGGCGATGGAACGGAACTCATGGGAAACTCCTTGAAAATTAAATGAGGCAACGCCGAGAAATCGGCTATTGGATGCAGGGAAAGCGCTCGATGACTGCTTTCCGGAAGGCAAGTGCCTTCACCAGCTCGTGCTTCGCCAGACCGAGGTGCAACGCAATCGTCGGGCTAACCTCGCGTGCTTGCGGCAAGAGATACTCGAGCATCGCAAGCATAGCCTCGATCTCCTCCGGCGAGTCAGGGTTGAACTCCGTATCCGGCGCATTCTGGTCTTGATTAAGTTGGATAGGGCGCATTTGTCAGCCCTCCTCGAAGGCGCCGGGCTGATGCCATAAACCTTCCTGGCGAACCAAGATTTTGGCGCCAGACTCGGGAGTTATGGCGTCGGCAGGCGCGTCGAGCTCGAGGTCGATCTCGTAATAGACCTCGTCGGTCAGGTACGTGATGCCGGTGCCGATCCGTTGACGAAAGCCATGCTTTTTCCAGAACGGCAAGAATGGCTCGGCGGCTTGGCCATAGACACGCCGATAGCCCTTGCGTTGAACGAAGGCCAAGGCGGCTTTGACCAGCGCACTGGCGAGCTTGTCGCCGCGGTGCTGCGGCAACACGGCGAGCCGCTCCAGCTTCACGAAGTTCGCGAAGTAACGAATGCGGATCGTTCCGGCTGGATTGTCGCCCACGTAGCCGATGACATGAGTTGAGGACATGTCGTTGCCGTCGATGTCCTCGTGGACCGGCAGGAAGCGTTCGCCGACGAAGGCTGCACCACGGATTGAGATAGCCAGAAGCAGATCATCAACGCCGGTGCCGATCCGAATACCGAGCCGCTTGGATCCGGCGCCGGCAATATAGGAAGCGTAAAGCGGCGTGCTTTCCACGAGCTCGGGCGGCTGCAGATGAAGGAGCTTCTCCAGATACCGACCGTTGTGCTCGCTGCCCTCCTTCCAACCCGATCTCAGGAAAAACGCGCGAGCCTGCGCGTTTGCGGCGTAGCAGTACATCGGCACGTTCTTGTAGCGCGGAAGCGCAAAGCGTTCGAGCGCAAGCGCGAATCCCCCACCGAGCTGAGCCGGCATGAAGGTATACCAATGATAAACGGCGGCCGGCTTCTCCGATGCTGCGGCAATAAAATGCAGCTTCGGATCGGTCGTATCGAACTCACCTGAGAACAAAGCGTCGTGGCCCGCCTGATTCAGCGGGATATGCGCCCAAAAGCCGACGGGTGCCATACCGGACTTCTGCCGCCATTGCCCTTTGGCGATGGCAATAATCGTGTCAGGGTTGTAACGAAACACCCTCATCACGGCTTCGTAGGAGGCAGGCTTCTGTACGAATGCACCAGCTTTTGCGACCATGTCACCCAGAAGGTTTGCACTGGGAGTGAACGAAACCAGGCCGCGAGCATATTTGCTCGGGTCAAGGCGCAGCAGATGCCTGGTCGCGTCGGCCGATATCCTTTCGCCCTCGATACGCGAGTGAAAGCTCATCGTCATCCTCCTCTCAATCAGCGGCGTTCTGCCGCTGATTTGAATAGGCTAGCCCACACCCGACGGGGATAAATGATGTCAAAAGGGAACCACGTGGGAACCGTACTACCTCACCCAGGGCTGGCCTTGGGAGCAGACATGGATTGGGAAACCATCCGGATTTTCATAGCGGTCGCGCAGACACGCAGCATCCGCGAGGCGTCCGCTCAGATCGGGTGCTCGATCAAGACGATCCGCTCTCATCTAGAGAGCTTGGAGAACATGGTGGGGGCTCTACTTTTAACCAGAGATCCGCGAGGCGCGCTTCTAACTGAGACGGGTCGGATGATTTATGATCGATCGCTGGATATGCTCCGAGCAGCTCGCGCCCTTCGCGGAGTTTGCATCCGCGGCCAGGAGCAACGGCGATCAGTGAATATTGGCTGCTCCGAAGGGATTGGCACCTTCTGGCTGTTGCCGCGCATCGTTGATTTCTATGACGAGCGCATCCGCATGCGCCTGAACATTGACCCGAAGCCTTACGACGTAAAATCGTTTGAGGTCGATATATCCGTACAATTCGATCAGCCGCCACCAGATCCGGACATTGAATCCGTCAGGTTATGCGCCATTCATGTCCTTCTATTTGCATCTGAAGAGTACATCACTCGCAGAGGCTACCCAGCCACACGAGCGGAACTATCAAAGCATCATGTTCTTGAAATCGCCGCGGCCCAGATTGCTACGGAGGCGCTTGCCTTGGATGAGCTGGGAGATCCGCGCTCGTTCATCGATCTCTCCGTAAACACGGCATCGTCACAACTCATCGCTGCACGGCGCGGCGTTGGAATCACCGCATTTCCGAGCTTTACGGTCGGTCTAGCGCCCGAGTTGAAGCATGTCGCAAAGGACTGGTCACTCAAACGAGATCTGTGGCTGGTTTACAGCTCCCGAGCGACCGAGTTTTTCCACGTCCGGAAGACGATCGATTGGATTCGGAGAGCGTTCGATCCGAAGCTTTTCCCGTGGTTCGCGGAGACTATGATGCCGCCGGAGGATATCCTTCAGCATCTTGACCAGTTAGAGAAATGGGGCTTGTTCAAGGGGTACGAACATTATTCGGCCACTGTGGCGCCTACGGCTGCAAGAGCAATCTAATGTTTCCCCAGGGAGGCAAGAGGCGTCCTTCCATGAGCATTGAAGAGCCGATCTCTATTCTTTTTCGCGAGTTACCGCGCCTTTGCCTCAAGGCAAAAAAACTAGACTCGCCGATCCTCAATGAACTGCTGAGAAATGCGAATCTTGAAGTAAGCGAGCGTCGCAAGAGCGCACGCCTTAGAGAGGACCAGAGTCAGACTCCGCCAGCGCTTCTACAAGATCAATGATTCGCCGACGAACTCGGCCGGTTTTGATCCGCGTAAAGGCCTTGGTGAGCTGCACCCCCTCGCTGGTCGCAAGGAACTCAGAAATGTAAGTAGTCGCGGCAGAATCGGTAAAGCCAACCTCCGTAACATCACCTGTCGGAGCACCATCAAAGAAAAAAGACACCGGGACATCAAGCATCTTGGCAATTTGCTGTAGACGGCTCGCACTGATGCGGTTGGAGCCCTTCTCATATTTTTGCACTTGCTGAAATGTCAAGCCAAGTGCGTCGCCCAGCTTTTCCTGGCTAATACCCGCCAACATCCTTCGCATGCGGACACGACTACCAACGTGCTTATCGATCGGATTCGGAATCTTGGTGACCATAGGTACCCCCATTCGCTGACAACAACATGTCGATACCTAAGGCCAGACTCGAAAGGTCGAGACGCTCAGGAGCTTGGAACAACGAGGCAGGCGCAGGCGTCGCAACCAGTACGAGAAATACGAGACCGATAGTTCATAGACGGTGACTAAGCGGAAATCGCGGCATTAGCATAAATTTAGGTTTCTGAAAGCGGCTCGATTGGCACTCTCGTGGGAGGTACCAAATGCAGGGCCTTTTCAGCAATACACGTTTTGATTGTAAAATTCATGATTTGCGCTTTCTCCTCGTTCGCTTCTGCCAGCGCTGGAGGAGCATATGGAGTCGCGTCCTGGGTGCGCAAATTGAATAGGCGAAGCCTTCCTGGGGCCTGATGTAGGTGATGTCCGTCACTCACGCCTTATCCTGCGCATTGCCATCGAACCGTCGGGCCAGGGTGTTGTCGACCTCGACCGACGGCTTGCCGCCTGAGGACCGGGCCGGCGCCGATAGCCGATTTGGGCCTTGATCCCGGCCAGCCTTGCGAGGCAGTCGACGCGGTTTGAACCGCCCCGGTTTCGCCGGAGGCCGTTTGGTTTGAGTCAGGCTGCGATTGCTGGCTCGTCCAGCATCGCAAAATAGCGTTCCTCGGCTTCGGCCGGCGGGATGTTGCCGATAGGCTCGAGCAGCCGGCGATGATTGAACCAATCGACCCAGGTCAGCGTCGCGAACTCCACGGCTTCGAAGGGTCGCCACGGCCCGCGCCGATGGATCAGTTCGGCCTTGTAGAGTCCGTTGATCGTCTCTGCGAGAGCGTTGTCATAGCTGTCGCCGACGCTGCCGACGGAGGGCTCGATGCCCGCTTCGGCAAGGCGCTCGGTGTATCGAATGCTGACGTATTGAGATCCCCTGTCGGAATGATGCACGAGACCGCCACGATGGACGGACCGTCGCTCGTGCAGCGCCTGCTCCAGCGCATCGAGCACGAAGCTGGCATGAGCGGTCCAAGATACGCGCCAGCCGACGATCCGCCGCGCATAGGCGTCGATGACGAAGGCGACGTAGACGAAGCCCGACCAGGTCGAGACGTAGGTAAAGTCCGAGACCCAAAGCCTGATCGGGGCCGGCGCGTGGAACACCCGGTTGACATGATCCAGCAGGCACGGCGCGGCCTTGTCCTGGACGGTCGTGCGGATCGGCTTGCCGCGAATGACGCCTTGCAGGCCGAGCTCGGCCATCAGGCGCTCGATCGTGCACCGGGCAACGGCGAAGCCCTCGCGCAACATCTGCCGCCAGATCTTGCGTGCGCCATAGACTTCGAAGTTCTCGCCGAACACGCGCTCGATCTGCGGCTTCAGTTCCAGGTCCCGCTTCGCCCGAGCCGACTGCTTCCCGGGATCGGCCCGCTTGGTGACGTGCTCATGATAGGTTGACGGGGCGATCGGCAGCACCTTGCAGATCGGCTCGACCCCATAGGCCCCGCGATGGTCGTCAATGAAGGCGATCATGACCGGTGTCGGCGGTCGAGCTCCGCCTGGGCAACATACGCCGATGCCTTGCGCAGGATCTCGTTCGCCTGCCGCAGCTCCCGGTTCTCGCGTTCGAGGGCCTTCAGCCTGGCCGCCATATCCGTCGTCAGCCCGGGCTTGCGGCCGCTGTCGACCTCGGCCTTCTTCACCCACTCGTTCAGCGTCTGCGCCGTGCAGCCGATCTTGCCCGCGATCGACGTGATCGCCGCCCAACGCGACGGATGATCGGCCTCGTGATCCAGCACCATCCGCACCGCGCGGGCGCGCACCTCAGGCGAGAACTTGTTCGTCGTCTTGCTCGTCATAGCCCCATCCTCTCAGGAGTCGGGGCCTCCGACAAACCCGGGGCGGTTCACTTGGCGCAACTGGTCTCGTCCTGATCGAGCAGGTCGTCATGCAGCTTGCGATAGCCATAGACCGTGCGCTCTTGTTCCAGGCCTTGTCGAGAAGCTCGATCTGGCGCGCATCTCCCGAGCGCTCCGGCTCAACGGATCCGTCAGCCAGGCATAGAAACCGCCGGGCTGGATGCGCAGGCAGCGCATCGCCCGCACCAGAAATTGACGGCGACGCTCGGCCACAAACGCGTAGCTCGCTGCTTCGCGCGGCCCTTCGGGTCACTTTGCATTCTTGGCGAAATATGCGGTGGCTTTTTTTGGGATGTCGCGCTCCTCGGTGATCCGGGCCAGCTCCGCCTTCAGGCGGCGGACCTCCGCAGCCTGGTCAACATCAGCAGTGGCCGGCGGCTTCGAAAGCTTCCGCTTCCAGGCGTAGAGCGAGTATTGGGTCACGCCGAGCCGCTTCGACACCTCTGCAACGGGTAGCCTCGTTCGGTGATGTGCGCGACCGCGTCGCGCTTGAAATCATCGCTGAAATGACCATGCCCTATCATGGCCTCCTCGCCTCAAAATTAGGGAACAAGGCGTCCAAAAATCTAGGGGTTATTCAAAGTGCATCATGATCGGTCTAATCGATGTCTGAGTTCTCAGGTGGAGCGATCGAATTCAGGTACAATAAATAGGAGGACCGCATTGTTTGGTTGTCGCCGAATTTCTCGTCGATTTCGGCGGTCGACTTGTCGAGTTCAATGTTTCGGTCCGAGATGTCACGAATGGTCATGGGATGAAGCCCTAATTGCTCGAAGTCGCGGGCGCTTTTTTCCCAGATGATCTGAGCCTTTTCCATTCGCTCTCGCTCTTCGCGGATGTAGTCACGCTGCCTCGCCTTGCATTCCAATGCGAATTCCCGGAACGATTTCGGTGCCTGCGACATGCGAGCCTCAAAGAGTGGGTGGCGCTATAATGTCTTGAAACGGATCAACGGGGCGATCTCCAGCATGGGCCATCGGGAGCAAATCGGGCAAGACAATGCCGCTGCGCGGGAGAAACGGCGGAATGAGCCTTGGTGGCGACCGGCTCTGTTGAAGCACGTCCCAGCGTTGCCGGTGGCGGTGGCATGGGTCTTCGATACAGGACCGCCAAACATTCGGTTTTGACGCATGGAGATGGCTGCCATGCACGAGACGTGCTCGACTTAGGTCGATAGAATTGGAGAGCCAGTCAGTTATCGTTGCCTATCCATGGAGTCGGGCCATCCGAAAGGGCGGCTTCGAGGAGTTCGCTCAAACGTTTGATCGTGCCGAGGCTCTCTCCGCAGGCCGGACAACGAAGTACGGTATCGTCGTGGATAACGTCTGGTAGCTGAATCGATAAACCGTCGTAACTTTCGCAGTGAAAGACGTTGGGCCGTGTTGACATGGATTCAAATCTCAGCTGCAGAGCGCCGATCTGCACATACCTTAACAAATGCAATAGGCATTCACAACCATGGGTTGTGGTTCAGCCTTAACGAGAGTTGCCGTTATGGCTGGAGCTCCGACTTCAGAACTCGCATCCGGTCGGAGACATCTCCATATCCCGATCATTCTAGGGATGCGACGCCTCATAGCGGGCACCGAAGTTTGGTTGCAGCCCGATGGTAGAGCCGCCAGTGTCCGCTTTCGGCGCGCGTGGCGAGATGCCGCTAATGGCGCAAGCTGCGCTCCTCGTCGCGTTTTTCACCACTAGGCGCAATAGAACGTCTGCATTTGATAGAATTTTCCAGGATGCGGCGTCCCAAGAAGGGGATCTGCCATGGATATCCAGGCGAGGAGCCAACAGCCTCGTAATACGTGGAACCTCGGTCGCATCATCGGACCGAAGCCGCCTCTGAAGCCAAAGCATATCTGGGCGTTGCGAACCTGACTTCAGCATGAGGGGCGAATCCGCGATCTCGCCATGTTCAATCTTACGATCGATATCAAGCTGCGCGGGTGCGATCTCGTTCTCCTTTCGGAGCAAACGGGCCTTATGGGCACGGATGGCTCCCGCCGTGCTCCTTCCGCCGTTCGGCCAACGGCAAAGCCGGATCGGAAGCAGGCATCCAATCTCGGTCGCATGGGCGCGGCCGAGTCTCCTTCGTTTGGTGGCGTCCAGCGCGCCAGGAGCTTCCCGTACGCTGCAAAAAAGTCCCGCTGCGACGAGGGACATCGGCGGGGGGAGTTTGGGGCTAACGTCAGGATTTTAACCTGCGCACGATGGCCCTGCGGTTGGCGGCGCTCGCTCCAAGTCAGCGGCGCAAGCGTGTCCAGACATTATCCCGGATTTCACGCGCCTTGAGCGAACAGTCCTTGACGGGCCTGAATCTCGTCTTGAGCGGCTCGGATGGATTGATCGCGGGATTGTCGCGAAGGTCGGCCTTCAGCAGGTCCTCGGAGCCCTTGATCGCATTGTTGTAGCCGCTGAAGTTCGACGCCTCAGCCGCATTCTTCGGAAGCATCATCCAATTGAGGAAGATCTTCGCGCTTTCAGGGTTGGAGGCGCCCTTGGGAACAACGAAATTGTCGCCCCAGAGATTCATGCCTTCGGTCGGATAGACGAAGACGGCCGTCCCGAGCTTGGCCCGGGACCGATGAGAGGCGCCATTCCACTGCTGGTGCATGATGACCTCGCCGGCAGCGACGCGGTCGATCGTCCCAGTCGAGGAGTAGATCTTCACGTGCGGCTTCTGCTTTTCCAGCAGCGTCAGGATCTTCTGGCCGTCAGCGGGATCTTCACTGCATGTATCAAGGCCGAGATAGAGGGCCGCGGCGCTGTAGACCTCCCCCTGGTCGTTGAGCACGGCGATCTTGCCGGAAAGCTCCGGGCGCGGCTCAAAGAATTCCTTCCAACTCTCGTCGAGCTTGCCGCCGGGGACCTTCGCGGAATCATAGGTGAAGCCGGTCGAGCCCCAGAGATAGGGCACCGAATATTCCCGGCCGGGGTCGGCTGCGGGCCGATCATGAGGTGCGGCGACATTGCTGAAATTGGACATCTTCGCGGCGTCGACCTTCAGCAGCAGGTCGGACTTGATCATCGTCGCGAGGATGGAGTTGCTGGGCACCACGATGTCGTATCCGCCACCACCAGCCTGCAACTTGGCCAGCATCGTGTCGTTGCTGTCGTAGACGTCGAGGCTGACCTTGATGCCCGTCTCCGCCTCGAAGCGCTTGATCAGGTCGGGCGGCACGTAGTTGGCCCAACTGTACAGCAGCAGCTGCTTGGATTGGGCGACGGCGGCGGCAGGCGCAGCCACGATGGCAAGGGCCGCGAGAAACGTGCGAATTCGGCTTGCTCTCTTCATGACATCTGGTCTCCCCTCGTTTGATTGGCGGGCGTGGTCCCACTACGGAAGACGACGGCGACGATCACGACCGAGGTCAGCAGAAGCAGGGTCGACAGCGCATTGACCTCAGGCGTGATGCCGGTACGGATCATTCCGTAGATGTAGACGGGCAGCGTCGTGGCGCCGGGGCCCGCGACGAAATAAGTGATAACGAAATCCCCGAGCGAGCTGATGAATGCGAGCAGCGCGCCGGCGAAGATGCCCGGCGCGAGCAAAGGCAGCTCGATGCGCAGAAAGCGTCGCCAGGCCGGGGCGTAGAGGTCGCTTGCCGCTTCGCTCAACGCCGGGTCCAGAGCAGCGAGGCGCGAGCGGATCGGATAATAGGCGAAGGGGATGCAGAACACCGTATGCGCCAGGACGACCGACATCAGCCCTAACCGGATGCCCGCGAGCACGAAGAGCATGAGCAGGGCGACGGCAGTGACGATTTCGGGGATCAGAAGTGGCAGGCCGAGCAGGCCTTCGACCACGCCACGCAGGCGCCGCCCGGAACGCACGATGCCGAGGGCAGCGGACGTCGCGGCTGCTGTTGCGATGCCGGTCGCCGCTGCCGCCACCATCAGCGAATTGCCGATGGCCACGAGCATCGTCTCGTTACCGAGGGCCTTGGCGTACCATTGCAGACTGAAGCCGGTCCAGATCGTGGTCAGGTCGCTCGCGTTGAACGACAGCACCGCGAGCACGACGATCGGCACATAGAGGAAAAGCATTGCCAGCGCGGCCACGATCGCGGTGCCAGGAAGGCGTAATGGGTGCCGCGTCTCATTCATGATGCGGCCTGCTCGCGCCGTTTGATCCGGGCCACCAGTATCAGGGACAACAGCAGAACCAGGAGCAGCACGAGTGCAAGCGCAGCACCGAACGGCCAGTTGCGCGATGCCCCGAATTGCGCCTGGATGAGATTCCCGATCATCAGCGACTTGCCGCCGCCGAGCAGTTCCGGGCTGACATAGGCGCCCAGACACGGCACGAAGACGAGGATGGCGCCGGCGGCGATGCCCGGTGCCGCCAGCGGCAGGACCACCCGCGACAGAACACGCCAGCGATCGGCGCCGAGATCGAAGGCCGCCTCGATCAGGCGTTTGTCGATCCGTTCCAGTGCGACATAGATCGGCAGGATCATGAACGGCAGGAACGAATAGGTCAGGCCGATGCCCGTCGCCAGCGGCGTGTAGAGGATGTCGAGCGGTGGCGTGAGGATGCCGGTGGCGGCAAGCGCGCTGTCGAGCGGGCCGCCGTTGCGCAGGATCAGGATCCAGGCGAAATTCCGCACCAGCAGGTTGGTCCAGAAAGGCACGGTGACGAGGAAGAGCATGAAAGCGGCGTGGCGCGGCGGCAGGCTCGCCATGTAGAGCGCCGTGGGAATGCCGAGCACCAGCGTGATAGCCGTGGTGATCGCCGCAAGCCTGAGCGACCGCAGGATGATCGCGATGTAGTCGCTGTTGAAGGAGATCTGGCCCGTCAGGTCCCGTTCGAACAGCAGCTTCTCATAGGCAATGCCCGTATGGCTGCCCCACGCCACGCCTCCAAAGGCTCCGCGCTCGAGGCTCGAGACGTAGATCATCAGCCCGACTGGCACGAGCATGAACACGATGAGGAACAGCGCAGCTGGTGCCGCCAGCAGGCTCGGAGATGTCGATATCGACCTCATGCCGGAAACACCCGCGCCGCATCTGCGGGGAATGTGAAGCCCGCCTCGCGCCCGATGACCGCGTCCGCAGCCGTAGTGCCCGGCAGGCGTGCTCGCAGGGAGCCGCCGCCCGCCAAAGCCGCATGCACGACGAGGTCGCTGCCACGATAGACCGCCGTTTCCACCTTGCCGTGCAGCATGCCGGGCTTTGGTTCGCCGATGGCGATGCGCTCGGGCCGGACGACGAGAGTTGCCTTCTCGCCGACGGCGACCATCTGCGCCTCGGTGACCGAGACGATGTCGTTGCCGTTGCCGATCGAGAAGCGGCCGCTGGCGCCGCTCTTCTCGATACAGGTCGCCGGCCAGAAATTCGCCTCGCCGATGAACTCCGCGACGAAGAGATTGGCCGGCGCGTCATAGAGGCTGTCCGGCGTGCCCACCTGCATCACCGCGCCATCGCGCATCACGGCCAGTCGATCCGACATGGCGAGAGCTTCCTCCTGGTCGTGCGTGACGAAGACGAATGTGATGCCGGTCTCGGCCTGGAGGCGCTTGAGCTCGATCTGCATCTCGCGCCGCAGCTTGAGGTCGAGCGCCGAGAGCGGTTCGTCGAGCAGCAGGACCTTGGGCGCAGGCGCCAAAGCGCGAGCGAGCGCGACACGTTGCTGCTGCCCGCCTGAGAGCTGGGCCGGGCGACGCTCACCCATGCCGTCGAGGCGAACGAGGCGCAGCATTTCCGCGACGCGCGATTTGATCGTTTCCCGCGGTCGCCCCAGCATTTCGAGCCCGAACGCGATGTTGGCGGCTACGCTCATATGCGGAAAGAGCGCGTAGCTCTGGAAGACGGTATTGATCGGGCGCCCGTTGGGTGGCGTCTGGCCGAGGACATTGCCGTCCAGGCTGATCTCGCCTGAATCAGGCATGGCGAATCCCGCGATGAGGCGCAGGAGCGTGGTCTTGCCGCATCCCGAGGGGCCGAGCAGAGTGAAGAACTCGTTGCGGCGGATGTCGAGCGAGACGGCGTCGAGCGCGGATTGAGCCGCGCCGGGAAACCGTTTTGACACGCCTGCGATGGCGACGATGGTATCCGTCATGGGCAAGCTCGGGTCATGGCTGGGCTATCCCTTGGCGCCGGTGCGAGGCCGCCTGAGCCGATCCTCGATCTGATGACGCCAGTAGATCAGTTGGAATGCGGCGCGGCCGATCGAGCCGCCGGCGAAGGGCAGGCCAAATGGCGCGAAACGGCGGTGGCGGTCGTCCCCATCTGCAATGGCGGATGCGATCAGCTCCCCAGCGAGCGTCGTGTTGACGAGGCCGAGTCCACCAAAGCAGGCGGCTGCCCATAAACCTTCGGCCAAAGGGCCAATGACGGGCATTCTGTGTCGGGCGATCGGCATAAGGCCGGACCAGGCGCGTTCAATGCCCAAACTCGACAGCTGAGGGTAGATCCGCGTGATGTCGCTCTTCAAGCGGGCCCGGATACCCTCTGTGCTATAGGCGAAGGCATTGGCCCGGCCTCCCCACAGCAGGCGACCGTCCGGCAAGACCCGGTAATAGTCGGTCGCGACGCGCAGATCGGACACTGCGAAGCGGGTGCGGATCGCCTCTTGCAGCTTCTCGGGAGCCGGGTTCGTGGTGACGACGAAAGACGCGACGGGAACGGTCGCTAGCCCGAGCCTGGTGTCGAGCATCCCGAGATGCGCGCCCCCGGCCAACACCACGTGGCGCGCGACGACAGTGCCTGTGCGCGTGACGACCTTGCGCGCCGCGCCCGCGGCCTTGACCCCGACGACGGTGGTGCCTTCGTGGATCCGTGCGCCGGCCCGCACGGCGGCGTGCGCCATCCCGCGCGCGAGGTTGAGAGGTTGAATTTGCAACGAGGCGGGATTGACGAAAGCGTCGGCATAAGCGTCCGTCGCCAGCATGTCGCGAAGCTCAGTTGGCGGGAGGTAGACGAAGCCCGGGCCGAACTGATCATTCATCCAGTCGACATGGCTCCGCAGGTTATCGGGCTGCCAGGCCATGCGGCAGCGCAAGGCACCTTGGCCCTGCCGCGTGGTCGGCCCGAGGGCTTCGGCGCGGCGGCCAACAATCGCCAGGGCTTCCGCGCTCAAACGCCACAGCGCTAAGGCGTCCGAAAGCCCATGGCGCGCGACCAGCTCCCGCATCGAGAGCGGATAGCCTGCGCTGGCAAACCCGCCATTGCGACCGGACGCCCCCCAGCCTAGCCGGTTCGCCTCAAGCAACACCACCGACCGTTTCCGCTCGGCAAGGGCCAATGCCGTAGCAAGCCCGGCCAAGCCGCCGCCGATCACGCAGGTCTCGGTCTCGCAATCGCCGTCGAGACCCGGCCATCGGGCATCGTCATCGCGTGTGGCGGCGTAGTGCGTGTCCGGGTAGACCTGCAATGCTCAGTATCCTCCGCCGGCGATCAGGCGGGCGGTGGCGACCGCCATGGGGGCGAACCGGGCCCGGACCTCGTCCTGGTTATGGTCGGCGATCGACATGGCTATATGAACCGCGCCGCGCGGAACCCCGTTCAGGTCGACGATTGGCGCTGCGACCACGATTTCTCCCGTCAGTGCCTCCTGAGCGCAGATCGCGAAACCGTCGCGCCTGGCCCGGGCGATTTCCACCATGACGGCCTCGACATCGGTGATGGTGTAAGGCGTCAACGGGGTGCGCGGGCTGTGTTCGACCAGGGCCCGTGCCTCCGCCTCCGGCAGCCGCGACAGCATGGCTCGCCCGCCCGACGAGCAGAACGCCGGAATGCGTCGTCCCACGATTGTCGCGCCGAACGCTTCGCGCTGGCTTTGGAGGCGGACGACATAGACGATGTCGAGGCCGTCCAGCAGGCTGAGGTCGACCCGCTTTTGGCAGGATTGCCTGAGATCCGAGAGATAAGGCGTCGCCAATTCGATCAGCGGATCGCTCCGCAGATAGGAGTGTGCGAGGCCGAGCACGCGCCGTGACAGCTTGAAGCGCCTCGTGGAGGGGTTCTTTTCGAGATAGCCGAGAGATTGAAGCGTGAAAGCGAAGCGCTGCGCCGCGCTCTTGTCCAGGCCCGTCTTGGCCGCGATTTCGGTGACGCCGACATCGCGCCGTTCCGTTGCCACGGCTTCGAGCACGGCAAGGCCGCGCTCCAGCGAGCCTACGAAAAGCGCGTTCGCCTTTTCCGGGGCAACAACCCCGGACGAAGCCGCAGCGTCATCATTTAGCGCGTGTTTGACCACTTTACCCCTCTTGCTTGGGACGGTACGGCGGCGACCGAAAGATTGCAATACGATTGATAGTATCGTCTAGAGATACAAGCAAGCTTCGGCGGGTCAGCGTGACGGGCCTGTTAGATCCCCAGATTCGAGAAAAATGCTGACTTTGGCCTGGCCCAATTGTACGGCGGATTCCTAGCTGACGAATGGTCGGCTCGCGGGTTCGGGCAAGCCGCTCCTGAAGTAATTTAGCGAGTTGGATCCGCTAGACCAACCAAGCAGCCGCCCGTGATGCAGGCCAGCCGCTGCGTCAGCTCTCATAGAGAACACGCTGTTGAGGGTCAGCGGTTCTTCCTCGCTGGAACAGCAGCGGCAGTGCTTGCTGCCCCTAGCAACCGCGCTTCGACACGATTTGACACTTACATACATTCCTTCTGCATCGCGGCTGTTGAATTCTGGCGGGCGATTTCGCCTGCGGCCGACGCGCCGACATTGGCTGCCGCGACTGCAAATCCGGATGCGGAACCGCCGAAAGGGATAAGTCCTATGACGCTCGAGAGGACAGCCGTCCCCGTGGCCGTCGCTTGGGCATTTTGTGCTGCTTCTTCGCACTTCTGCCGGCTCTGCCCAGACGCTTGCCGCTGCGCTGTGCCGCCCACATGTTCATGCAGCGCCTTTTTGGATGCCCCGCGGCCGCCAAGAGGCGTGTCGACTATCCCTTGGGCTTTCCGCTTGTTGTACTCTTTAATATTCGCAGCGCGCTGAGCCGGCGATAAATCGACCTTGTCAGCCATAGCGGTCGATGTTGACAGGGCCATCGCGATTGCAGCGGCATATATGATGGAATTCTTATGCATGATCTGTCCTTCTCGTCTGAAAGAAGGTCATGCTTATTAACGAGACAACCCTGGTTCAAATCGGATCGATTGCGATTTGATGGCTATTGTTCGCTAGCGCAATCTTGTGACAGATCATGGACAAAGCCATGCTGGCGAGCGATTTCTTTGCGTGCATGCAAGAAGATGCGACCGATCTCGAACAGGCGACGGGTTGGAATCAAAAGCAGACGGCGCCGATCCTTTGGATCCGGTCTGCGCACGAGCGTGCCCGACGCCACCATATCGTCTATGTGACGGGTAACGGTGACTTCGCTGGTGAACGCATCGAAGTAGGTCGCGACCTGCTTCACCGTCAGTATTTCTCCCTCCAGCCATTTATGACCGATCAGGGTGAAGATCATGTCGGCTTCGAAAATGCTTCGCCAGGGGTGCTTAAGAAAGCCGTCCTTGATCATCTGACGGCGGAATTCGGCTCGGTATTCCAGCCAGGAGACGTCTGACGCAAGGAGCGCGCGCTGCGCCTGGTCAAGCTCGACGTGAGCGCGATCTTCGATCAGGAGAATTTCATCAAGTTCTTCTGTCGGCGTATTTGCGGCGTTCCCATTCTTCATAAGTCCGAGTCCAATCGTAACGAAACGACCGAGACTATGTTCCGGCGGTGAGTTTTTGCAACAAATTGATGTGCATTTTCGGTTGCTTAGTGCTTTTTCAAGGACCTTCGGATTTATGTTCGTTCTGTGCGAAACTTCAGTTCGTATCTCATCAAGACAGTCAGGCGGAACTCGTTGTATCGTTCCGCCGAACGGTACTGTGAAGTTTTTGCCCGGCGAAGGTCCATGGTGATCGAGTGCTCATTAAAGGGGTAAGGCGAAAGGAAAAGGTAGAGTGAGTTCCGGTCCATTTCCGACACGGCGCCTTTCCACGAACGACGTTCCCCGGCAAGAACGACTTGCGTTCGTCCATGACTTTATGGCGCGTCACATCGGGGGGCGCGAATTTGCGCCGGCTGATTGTGAAAACGTGCGGATCGATATGGAGGCGATGCCTTTGCCTGGCGGCTTGACCGTGGCTCGGGGGCTGTACGCACCAATGAGCGGCGCGCGCACCCGCGATTTGTTACAAGATGGCCGCGAACAATATCTGCTTCTGATCCACAACCAGGACCATGAGATTTCGATTGACGGCAGGCCGGCGTTCAAGGTTTCCGCAGGCGACACGGTGATCGTGAACGAGGGGACATGTCACGAATTCCGCTATGGGAAGCCCACGACCGTCGACCTTGTTTCGCTCGATCGCCATATCATTGCCGATCTGGCGCCGCGTCTGGAACTTGAAGCCAGTTATCTGATCCCTTCGGGCGCATGTGGCATGCCGCTGCTAGCGAACTATGTCGAGACGCTTCGCCGACATCCGCCTCTCTCGGCCAGGGCCGGAGATATGGCAGCGCGCCACATTTACGATTTGACGGCTTTGGTCCTCGATGGCTTCGTTCGTGGTGGAGCAGAGCGGAATGAGCGCAGTAAAGCGGCTGCGCGCCGCAGGCTTGTTCGGCAGGACATTCTTCAAGGCTTATCCGATCCAGGGCTGAACATTGACGCCATCGCGCGCCGTCAGGGGGTGACGCCGCGCTATATTCAGCGACTATTCGAGAGCGAGGGGCAGACGTTTACCGAGTTCTTACGTGATTCCCGGCTCGACCTTGCCTACCGTCTTCTCAAGGAGCGAGACGCGGAGTCGAGCAGGATTACGGCAATCGCATATGATGTCGGTTTTTCCGATCTTTCGACATTCAGCAGAGCGTTTCGTCAACGCTTCAATGCTACGCCATCTGAGATCAGGCGTTCGGCGCTGTAGTCTTTTTAGGCTATATTCGTAATATTTTCGGTAAGCGACGCCTGATTTTAAATACCGAATCGATATCTGGGCCGTGATTTATTTCTTCCTGCTCCATTCCGCATAGCGCTCACACGAATCGTATCGCCACAGATGCGGCGCTTGTTCGCGATACATCAAAAGTCGGTTCGGTATCCCCCAAGATAATAGTGGTCGTTTTCTTATACTTTCTGCGGCAGCAGGCGGAAATTGAACGCTGCTGGTAATGCAGTGGGGGATTCTACGTGCGCAAGAAGTTATGGAACCTGATGCTGATGTCAGGCCGCGGGCGCCGCAGCAAGCAGGGACGAAATTCACGAATGATCGGAGCACGCAAGAAATGGCGCCGGCTCGTTGTCAATCTCCGCCGTTCGTCTGGGCGGCCGTTTCTTGGCGGCGATCTTGCGTGCGGCAGCTCGGCAATTAGCAGGCAAATTGAAGCTAATTGGCTCTTCGGCCTGACGAAGGGCATCGCTATAGCTCGGTGAAGCCGCCAGCAACATCGGCGACAGAGCTGGTGATAGGCGCGCGCCCGCGGTCAAAGCAGGGCGCTACACGAAACAATTGGTTTTTCATTCTTCGGACGCAGCAGCGCCCGTCGTGGGCGAAGCTTTGCCTACGGCAGATCGATCAAGGAGTAGGAAATTGCAGGTTAGAGCTTTCAATCTGTTGAGGTCGACGAACGTATCGCGTCTGCGGCACGTACAATCACTTCTCGCCGGTGCCTCGATGATTGCGCTTGCTCTTCCGGCGTCGGCCGCCACATTGGAATTCATCAACGGCGAGACGAAAGCCGACCCGCTCACGCTGTCAGGTTCGAATACTTTGATCGCGGGCGAGGGTGTGGGCGGTACTCTTGCCGGTGTAGTCTCGGGAACCGGAGGTCTTTCCAAGACCGGAGCCGGCACCATCACGATCTCCGGTGACAATACCTATTCCGGTGGCACCGACCTTGTCGCAGGCGAGTTGCGTCCGACGCACATTAACGCGCTGGGCACAGGCGTCGTGACCTTCAACGGCGGGGGGCTCGGTTTCTACGGACTCGGGACGTTATCCATCGGCAATGATATGGTCTTCAACGGCACCGGCCAGATGGCCGTGCAGCAGGCGACCATCCTGTCCGGTGCCCTATCGGGAGCCGGGAGGCTCGCGAAAAACGATGCTGGAACCTTGACGCTTTCGGGCGATAACACCTTCACGGGCGGTGCTATTATTCGCGGCGGCATTTTGCGGGCGGAAAGCCAGCATGCACTGGGATCGGGCGCAATCACCTTTGCCGGCGGATCACTCGCAATCTACACACCACAGGAGATGCCGGTCGCCAACGACATGGTGGTCAATGCCGCCGCTACAATCGACACTGCCCAACATGCCAGGGTTTCAGGTGTTCTCTCGGGAGCGGCAAGCCTCACGAAGGACGGCGGGGGGACTCTGACTCTTGCTGGGAACAATAGTGCCTTCTCAGGCGGCCTGATCATTCAAGCCGGGGCGGTGCACGCTGAAAATAGTTCCGCGTTTGGTTCCGGGACCGTCACGATCGGTGGAGACCATGGAGGCACCCTTTCTTATGCGGACGGCATCGCGATTTCTAACAACGTGATGGTCAAGGCAAATACAGGGTTCCATGTCGCATCGGGAACGGCCACGCAATCTGGCCGGATCGATCAAGGGAACGGTATGTTCTTCCTTGGAAAAACGGGCGCTGGTGAACTTGTCGTAACGAGCGCTATCAATGCGGGCCATCAATTTTACGTAGCCCAAGGACAGCTGACCGCAGCGGCTGAAAACGTACTTGGAGGCCGAACATACGTCGTCCGATCGGATGGGACCTTGAAGCTCAGGGCTGATCAACAGGTCGAACATATTGCGGGCAGCGGTACAATTGACATTGGATCAAGCAAATTAACGGTCGGCGCTGGGGCAGGGGCGTTGAACTTTAGCGGGCGTCTTATCGGCGGGGAGGACGCGCACCTCGTCAAAACGGGAGGTGGTATTCAAGCACTCGATGGCGATGGCCTCGATTACTATGGCCGGATATCGGTGCTCGGCGGCACGCTAGCCGTTAACGGCAACTTTGCTGGGACACCTGTGCTCGTAACGAATGGCCGCTTGCAAGGGAGCGGTCAACTCGGAGATGTCGTCGTCGATGGAGCTACCCTGGCGGGGACAAGCGGTACGACGCTTTCCATGCGTGACTTGCGTCTGACCAGCAGCGCCGTCATCCAAGCCAACCTTGGTACCACAAACAACGGTGCGCTCTTCCATGTTGTCGGGGATCTCGTGCTCGACGGCACGTTGAATGTGACCAACGTAGGCGGATTTGGGCCCGGTGTTTATCGCGTCTTCAGCTACGGGGGCGCGCTCGACGATCGTGGACTCGAGATCGGATCTGCTCCCAAGGGCTATAGCGCTGGCAATCTCGCCGTGCAGACCTCTGTTGCCGGGCAAGTCAATCTGGTTGCAGACAATCCGAACTATGGGCCGGTGTTGTTCTGGGACGGCGACAACGCAGCGAACTGGGACAACGGCAAGATCGATGGCGGGAACGGTCGCTGGAGAACTGGTGGTCGCGCGTTCACCGATGCCGCTGGGATCCAGAACGGCGCGATGAATCCTCGCCCCGGATTTGTGGTTTTCGGCGGGCAGGCCGGTAATGTCGAGGTCTACACAGGCACCGGCCAGGTCCAGGCCACCGGTATGCAGTTTGCGACAAGCGGCTATCGGCTTTACGGCGATATGCTCGACATCGTCGCTGGCGAGGCGATCATCCGTGTCGGGGATGGGACCGCGGCGAGCGCAAACTATACCGCGACGATCTCCAACAAGCTGGACGGCGGCGGTACTCTGACCAAGACCGATCTCGGTACGCTCATCCTGGATGGCGACAACACCTATTGGGGCGGTACGGAGATTCGCCAAGGCACGCTCCAGCTCGGCAGTGGCGGCACCTCGGGCTCGATCGTTGGTGACGTGGTCAACTACGGTGTTCTGGCCTTCAATCGATCGGACGCGACGACCTTCGATGGAACGATTTCAGGCACCGGAGCGGTTCGCATCATCGGCGGCGATGTCACCCTCACGGCCGCCAACAGCTATACTGGCGGCACGATTGTAGACGGCGGGGTTTTGAGGGCAGGCGCGTACGGCGCTTTCGTCGACCAAACCGCCTACACCGTGAACGGCGGTACGCTGGATCTCAACGACTTCGCTCTCAGTATGTCGTCTTTGTCGGGCACAGGAGGCACCGTGGCGATCGGTGCGTCGGCACTCACCGTCCAGCAGGACATTGATACGAATTTCGCGGGATCGCTGTCGGGGACAGGTTGGTTCTCAAAGGGTGGCAGCGGCACGCTTACGCTCTCGGGCGACAATTCTGGCTTCACGGGCGAGGGGTTCGTCGGAGACGGCACGCTTGCCGTCAATGGCGTATTCGGCGGTTCCGTCGATATAGCTCCAACTGGCCGTCTGCAGGGCACAGGCACGGTCGGCGACACCATCGTGTCGGGCACCATCGCGCCGGGCAATTCCATCGGCACACTGAATATCGCTGGCAATGTCACCTTCCATCCCGGCTCGATCTATGAGGTCGAGATCAACGCCGCGGGGCAAGGCGACAGGATCGTCGCGACGGGCGCGGCTACGATCAGCGGCGGCACGGTCAGGGTGCTCGCCGGCATGGGCGATTACGCGCCCGCGACGACCTACACCATTCTCACCGCTAATGGCGCTACCGGCGTCAACGGCAGCTTCAACGGCGTGACCTCCAACCTCGCCTTCCTCGATCCCTCGCTCAGCTACGACGCCAACAACGTCTATCTGACGATGACCCGCAACGCGACGAGCTTCCAGAATGTGGGTGTGACGCGGAACCAGATGGCGACTGGCGGCGGGGTCGAAAGCCTCCGCTTCGGCAATCCGCTCTACAATGCAGTGCTGAACCTGTCGGCCCCCCAGGCGCGAACGGCGTTTGATCAGCTGTCGGGGGAGATTCACGCTTCGGCAAAGGCGTCGATGATCGAGGATAGCCGCTTTGTCCGAAACGCCATCAACGATCGAATCCGTGCGGCCTTTGATGGCGTCGGCGCGTCCGGCGCTATGGTCACGACTTACGTCGATGGCAAGCCGGTTCCGGTCGCGGCGAATACCAACGGCGTTGCTCTGTGGGGGCAGGGCTTCGGCTCATGGGGCCACACGGACGGGGACGGCAATGCCGCTCGTCTCAATCGCAAGACCGGCGGATTCTTCCTTGGTCTCGACACGCCGGTCTTTGATACTTGGCGTTTCGGCGCGGTTGCAGGCTACAGCAATACCAGCTTCGACACGAAGGACCGCCATTCCTCCGGCTCCAGCGATAATTACCATCTCGGTCTCTATGGTGGCACGAATTGGGGCAATATCGCTTTCCGCACGGGCGCTGCCTACACGTGGCAAGATGTTTCGACGAAGCGCAGCGTGAACGTCTCCAGCTTCGGAAACAATCTGAGGGGCGACTATAACGCGGGCACGGCACAGATCTTCGGCGAACTGGCCTATCGCGTGAATATGGGCGCGACCAGGTTCGAGCCCTTTGCCAATCTGGCCTACGTCAATCTGCATACGGATGGATTCAGCGAACGGGGCGGTGCTGCGGCCCTGACCAGCCCGTCGAGCAACACCGATGCGACCTTCACGACTCTCGGTCTGCGGGCTTCCAGCTCATTCGAAGTGAATGGCGCGAGCCTGACTGCCAAGGGCGCGCTCGGTTGGCGCCACGCCTTCGGGGGTGTCACGCCGATCTCGACGATGCGGTTTGACGGCGGAAGCGCCTTCACCGTTGCCGGTGTGCCGATTGCGCGGAATGCTGCGGTGATCGAGGCCGGTCTCGACCTCGCTCTGACGGCGAATGCGGCGCTTGGCGTGAGCTACGGCGGTCAGTTCGGCTCTGGAATTTCTGACCAGTCGGTCAAGGCCAACTTCAACGTCAAGTTCTGATTGTTTGACGCCCGCGATGACGGTGCCGACGTATCTCGGCACCGTGGCCCTCCTTTGCGATTCATCGGAATAAATATGAACGTTGAAACCACCAAGAGCGATCTCTTGCCAACCGTATCCTCGACGCCCGCGCGGATCCTTGCAGGCGCAGCCGAGAACGATTTCGGCAAGCTATGGTTCGGCTATTTGGCGCGAACTGTACTGACCTTCATGTTCTGGTCCAGCGGCCTGGCTAAACTTTTCGACTTCGATGCAGGGCTCGCGGAAATGCGGCATTTCGGTCTGGTGCCGGAAGTCCTTTTCTATTTTGCGACGGTGATCACCCTGCTCCTCGGCTCGATCCTCGTCATCCTCGATCGGTGGACGTGGATGGCTGCCGGGGCTTTGGCCGCTTTCACCGTTTTGACGATCCCGATCGCTCACGATTTCTGGACCATGGAAGAGCCCATGAGCACCATGGAGTTCCATGTGGCGATGGAACACATCACCGTTACGGGCGGCCTTTTCGTCGCAATCTACGCGTCTGCGATCCGGAAGGGGTCTCGTCTGTCAATGCAGGCGTAAACGTTGCGCGGTTTCACCCGGTCACAGCCTTCTGCGCCCAGGGCGTCGAAGCCCGGGGCCCATGATCCATGTTCAAAGGAGGGAGCGAATTGCATGAGCACAGGGTATTTCATCGTGGGGGCGATTTGCCTGCTTGCGGCTGGTTGTAGCTCCGGCGACGCGCGGCTGAGTGCCTTGCGAACAGACATGGCAGGTCGCCAGGCGGCTGCTGAACTGGCGGCGAGCCAGCCCGATGCGAAACCCGAAGATCGGGAACGAGCCCGGGCATATGCCTCTGCGCAATCCTGCATCGATCAGCTTCAGGCGCACACGCAAGGCGTGCGGGCCGCAAATATGGGGGTGAACGCGGCCGTCGCCGGCATCGGCTTCGCGGGGCCGGGCGGAGCGCTTGCGGCGCGGGCAATGGGGCCGATGCATGGCTTCGTTCTGCGGAACCAGGGCGAGTTCAAAGTCGCCTGTTATTGAACATCTATCAAACCATTTGAGGTCGTCATTTGCGCGTCAATCCAGAAGGCCCTCGTGCTTCATTTGTATCGCTATTCGTGGCCGCGGCTGCGCTAGCCGGTTGCCAGAGCACGCAATCCAATTTTCAAGGTTCGAACTTCTCAAGCGAGACAAGAGCCTTGGAGAAACAATTGAACGCTGAGGCAACGGCATTTGGTGCCGTTCAAGGCGCGACCAGCCTTGCCGCCAGCGCAGATCCGACAGGCCTCTCTAGTTTCGCCAAAGCTCCCGTTGCGCTGGCCGCGCGAAACGCGCTGGCAAAAAGCGCCGACGCGCGCATGGATGCACAGTTGGCTCGTGACGAACAGGCGCTGTACCGCCGTTACGGCATGAATCCGGATGGGACACCGTCCGGCAAACGGCCTGCAGGAAGCAACTGACGTTCGGCATATTCAAAATTCAATGCGGCTTCCAGGCAGGTTGCTGCGGGCCTGAAGCCTCCAAGGGAGTGCCGTAGGATTAGGACGTGGTTATGGATCAATGCACGCTCTTGCTGATCGAAGAGAGTCTCGATCAACTGGACTCCGTTTCCGATGGCGTCGACACGATGTTCGCTCATCGACTTCTGGATGCGTATCCCGAAGTGTATCGGCTGTTTGCAATGGATCTGGAGCCGCAGGCAAGGAAGCTTCTGCCGACACTGAGGCTGGTGCTGGACGAGATTCCGCGATTTGGAGCTTTGCTTCCGTCGGTTCGAGATTTGGCGTACTCCCGCAAAATCTGCCGCATGATCGATGCTCATTACCAACCGATCAGCGAGACCTTGCTTTGGACGTTGCGACGCAGCCTCGGATGCCGTTTCACGAATGAGGTCGAGCGAGCCTGGCGCGAAATGCTCCTCATGCAGTGATCAACACCTATAACGCAGAGGTCAACGGGGCAAACCCAATGAAGGGCCGCTGCCTTTGGAAACAAATAACGTGATGTGAGTGCGTCGCGAGGAAAGACAATATGACACTTCATGATGCAAATAGAGGAGTGGCCCTTCCGCTCTTCTACAAGGACCCGGTGCTTCTGCGCTTCGAGGACCACGGTGACGTCGGGCTCGTGCCGGCCGCCGGATACGGCTTCGCGCGTGAAGCCGTTGCGATACCGCTGTCGACCGGGGAGTTTCCCGTGGTGATGCGGCATTACCCGATCGTCATCGCGATGGATGATCAGGCCTCGCCGATCGCGCTCGTCGCCATCCGTAAGGAACACAATCTCTTCGTCGAGCGGGACGGGAGCTGGCGGGCGGGGAGCTACGTGCCGGCCTATGTGCGGCGCTATCCGTTCATCGTGATGGAGACGCCGGACGGAGAGCAGCAGCTCCTCACCGTCGACCGCGGGAGCGATCGCTTCGTGGCCTCCGCCAGCGCCCGGGAGGACGCGCAGCGCGTTTTTGACGACGCGGGCCGGCCGACACCCATGGCGCAGAACGCGATGGCCTTCTGCCATGCGTTCCATGTCGACTATGCCGCCACGGTCGCCTTCGGCCGGGCGCTGATCGCCGCCGGCATCCTCGAGCCCTATCACGCCGATTTCCGCCTGCCGGATGGGACGCAGCATCAGCTCAACGGCTTCTTTGCAGTCAACGAGAAGGCCTTCCGCGCGCTCCCGGAGAAGACCGTCGCCGAATGGCACGCGAAGGGCTGGCTCAGCCTCGTCACCCTCCATCTCGCTTCTCTGCAGAGCTTCCAGGCCCTGCTCGATCTCAATGCGCAGCGCGCGAACGAACGAAAGGCGCTCGCATGATGCGCAAGCAGGCACGTTTCCTTGGCCTATCCTCCCTCGCAGCACTCCTGGTTGCCGGCGGTGTGACCGGCTGGCTGGCCTCGGAAGGCGCGATCTCGACGCCGAGCTTTGTGGCATCGGCAACGGAGATCCACGACGATCCGGCACCGCCGCGCTTCGAGATCGCGCAGGCGCAGTCGACCGGACAGGCTGGCGCCGGCGGCGCAGCGGCAGGACTGCCGGGCGGCGCCTCGTCGCTCAACGAGACCTATAAGGACTGGCGTGTCGCCTGCGCCCAGCAGGGCAATCAGAAGCGTTGCGTGCTGAGCCAGGTTCAGGCGCAGCAGAATGGCCAGCGCGTGCTCGCCATCGAGCTCAACGCCCCAAGCGGCAACATGGTGGCCGGCACGCTCGTCCTGCCGTTCGGGCTGGCGCTCGATGCTGGCGCGTCGTTTCAGATCGATGAGAAGCCGGCCATGCAGCCGGTGCGCTTCCGCACCTGCATGCCGGGTGGCTGCCTCGTCTCGGTCAGCTTCGACGCGGCGACGATCGTCGCCCTGCGTTCCGGCACGGCCCTCAAGATCAAGGCGACGGCCGATGGGGGCGCCGCCGCGCCGTTCTCGGTCTCGCTTCAAGGCCTTGCCACCGCCCTCGATCGTGTCGCGGCGTTATCGCGTTGACGTTGGGTGCCGCTGCAAGACAAGAGCGAGGCGCGCTGCGGCCCCGCCAAAGATGCTCGACAATGTTGTTGACATCAATCTCTACACGATCCCGGAAGCGCGCCGCTCGAACAGGCGCCATCGACCGGTCGGGTTCGGCATCATGGGTTTCCAGGACGCGCTCCAGACACTGCGCTTGGCCGCGGCGTCAGACGACACGGTCGCCTTCGCCGACATCTCGATGGAACGATCAGCTTCAACGCGATTTCGGCCTCGGTCGATCTGGCCGCCGAGCGCGGCCGCTAGAGTGCTAAGCGTCTGCCGGAATGTCTCGTATCGGGCAGATGCTTAAGGTCGGCTCCTGGCGTTAGCTCGCCGTCGGCGCTTGGCGGTACTGATTGATCCACGACTACCTGCGCTTCCTCCCGATCGCTAGATCAATTTGTCCAGCGTGATCGGAAGGTCGCGAACACGCTTTCCCGTCGCGTTGAAGATCGCGTTTGCAACGGCGGCCCCGGTGCCGGTGATGCCGATCTCGCCCACGCCGCGTGCCCCCATGGGGGTGTGGGGGTCGGGAATATCGGTCCAGATCACGTCGATGTCCGGCACGTCGAGATGTACCGGGACATGGTACTCTGCAAGGCTTGGGTTCATCACCCGGCCCTTGCGCTCGTCGAACTGGGTTTCCTCCATCAGGGCTAGGCCCAGCCCCATGATGATTCCGCCGCGGAACTGGCTGGCTGCCGTCTTGGGATTGAGGATGCGGCCGCAATCAAAGGAACCAAGGAAGCGCGACACGCGCCCCGGCGTGCAGTAGCCGCACTGGAAGCCGTCATGGTCGATAAAGGCTTGTTGCAGCGGCGCCAGTGAGGCGAGCGTCCCGAGCCCCTCAACCGTCGTGATCTCGCGGCCCTCATACTGCACAGCAAGCCCCAAACAGGCGTTGATCCGCTCGCCATCTACGAGCACGGTACAAGCGCCGCAGGCCCCCTGGTTGCACCCTTTTTCGAGCCGGTCAGCCCGAGATGATCGCGCAGGATATCGAGGAGCGAGGTGCGCAGATCGGCTTCCACCTCGACGGAGTTGCCGTTGATGTTAAATCGCATGCTGCGCTCCCGGGTCGAACTTTTGTTCATTCCAGTTCGCAAACGCGGGGGAAGCCAATCGGTTCACGCAACAATCGGCGGTCCTTCGGATCGCTGTCTGATCGGCCTGAACACCATCAGGGGCGATCATTGGGTAGATGGCGTGCCGCGGCTCCCTCAGGTGCATCAGTTCAACAAATACAGTTTCGTTCTTACGGAAACATAGAAGGCGCGAGAGCTGCAGGGACTGCGGCCAGCCCTGCCACGAGCGCCTCAGTGCCTTACGCACTTTTGAGGTGGAACAGCTCCCTCTTATCGGAAGAATGGCGCACTTATGGGATGCGCAACAAATGCAGCCTGTACGGGGGACGCTCGCGTTCGGATATCGAATCCTACGATGGGCGATCCAGACCCCTGCTAGCCACGAAAGGCCGTCAACAGGTCGCTGATGCGCTGTGGTGACGCACCGTACCTCATAGCCAGCGCTGTCAGAATCCGCGCTTTTCGTCCATCGATCCAGCCGCTGTCGACAAGGCCCTTTCCCAACAGATCCATCTCGCTGCCCGGAAAGCCGTAGGTGTTTCGCAGTACCTGTCCAGCCCCTGTCCGCGAGGCCAAGATCACAGGCTTCTCGGCTGCGATACCTGCGAGCACGACGGCCACCTCGGGGCCGCAATGACCGCCTCCGAGCGCCTCGACGACGAGCGCGTCGACGTCCGTTTCAGCCACGGCCTTGAGGGTTCGGATATCGAAATCGAGCGTCAGCGTCAGAAGCGGGACATGGGCGGGACGCGGGTCCGGAAGCCGCGCGATACAAGGCCCTTTGGGAAGCCTTAGCGGAACAACGACCGCGCCCTCCGATAGCCATCCGAGCTTGCCTGCATTTGGGGAGACGAAGGCTGCAACATTGGTCGTGTGCTGCTTGGTGACGAAACGCGCGGCGTGAAGCTCGTCATTGAACACGACGAGGACGCCGAGATCGCGCGCAACGGGCGAGCGAGCAACGTGAACCGCGGCGAGGAGATTGGCAGGACCATCTGCCCCGGCCAGCGAGGGATTGCGCATCGCTCCCGTCACTACCACGGGCCGAGAGAGGTCTAGGAGCAGATCGAGGGCAAAGGCTACATCCTCGATCGTGTCGGTTCCCTGGGTGACGACGACCCCTGTGGCCCCACGCTCGCAGGCCTTTTGAATCTGACCGGCGAGGCTCTCGATGTCGTCGAATGTCAGGTGGGCACCAGGCTTCTGCCTGAAGCTCACTGCGTCGAGGTCGAAGGCCGCCAAAGCGGGAACGGCCTTGACCAGATCGTTCGCATCGAGCCGCGGGACGGCTCCGCTGTCGACCCCCGGCACCATGGCGATGGTTCCGCCCAATGCGAAAATGGCAACCTTGCCGGTGAGATCCTGATCGGGCGAAGTCACGGGCCTATCCCGCCCGCACCGATGGCCGCGCCACTTGATCGGCATTTGACAGGATATCGGTGGTGCCGAACATCTCGACGAACTCCACGACATAGTCGCACAGTTTGTCGAAGGCGACTTGGCCGCGCTCGGCGCTGCTGTTGGTCACGTCGGCCCAGGCACCGCTGGCGTTGACCTCCTTCGAAAGGGGGAACAGCCCGACCTTGCTGGCCTTGAAGGCGAATTTCGATGATCCCAGCGGCTGCAACCCGGCGACGCTATTGAGCCCCGGCGGAAACCGCGCATCGAGCCTGATATCATCGCCCTGGAGATGAGCGATCAGGGACATGAGGGGCTCGCCACCATGGCCCGTCGCCCATTTGCCATCGCCCTTGAAGGCTTCGCCGGCGACGTCGCGGGTGATTTCCAGGGGGTCGAGCAGCGCCAGATCGGCCAGGGCTTCGCGCCGCATCTTGCGGCCGATGATTTCCAGCGGCTGGATATTCTGCCGATGGCAATTGAACATGACGATCTTGGTGAAACCGTTTCTGACCGCCTCGCGCACCACCGTTTCGACGAGCTGCGAGAAGATGGGTTCCGACAGGGTGAAGGTGCCGGGCAATGAATCGTGCATTTCCGACAGCCCGTAATGCAGGGTCGGCATAACGAGAGCGTTCGTGCGCGCCGCAACGGCGAGAGCGAGCTTTTCGGCAATGATGAAGTCGCATCCAAGCAGTTGGTGCGGCCCGTTGCTTTCCACGGTGCCGATCGGCAGCAGCAGAACGCTGCCGGACTGTGCGGCGCTCAAGACTTCGATGTTGGTGAGGTGGGAGAGCGAGGTCTTTTTCACGCCGCCTTCTCCTGCTTCGCCGAGATCGTCCTGGCGAGCGCGGCCTGGGCCGCCAGCGCCGACATGATGATGCCGCTCGGCGTAGCGTTGAGCATCACGCCGCCGCCCTTCGCGAAGGACCGGTAGACCGCCTCGTCGGGCAGGTGCCCCTGGACGCTGTGCCCCGTGAATTTGCCTGCGGCCTTCGCCCTGGCGAAGACCGACGCTTCGATCGCCTTCACATCGCTCATCGGCGGCATGTTCATCGATTGGCGCAGGTCCTTGGCCCCGCAATCCACGAAATCGAGCAGCGGTTCGGCCAGGATGGCCTCGAGGTTGTCGATCGCCTCGGATTCTTCGATGATCACACCCACCAGAAGCTCCGCGTTGACCTCCTTCATCCAGCTGTCTTCCTCGGTTTCGAAACCGAAGCGTCCGGACCGGCCGAGCGCATAGACCGTTCGCGTCCCATGGGGGTAATAATAGAGCGCATCGGTCAGCTCGCGCACGTCCGCGGCGGTCTTCACCCGCGCCAGATTGAAGCCTTGCGCGCCGGCCGACAGCATCGGGTCGATCATGTGCATCGAAGAGCGGCCGAGCCGCACGATCGGGGTCATGCCGCACAGCAGGGTCGTCTGGACCAGCTCGGCGGCCTCCCGCACCGTGAACGGCTCGTGCTCTGCGTCGACGACGACGTAGTCGCAGCCGGCAATTCCGGCCATCTCGACGATCTCGGTCGAATGCAGCCGCATGACCGCGCCGAAACATGTCGCGCCCTGCGCCAGCTTCTTTTTGAGCGAATTGCTGAATGGGACAGGCATTGTCTTTCCTTTTTCTCTTAGTCTCTTGAAACCAGCCAGCCATCGGCTTTCGACCAGCAGGCGAATTTTGACGCCGAGGGCGCGATCGCCGGGGCGGATGCGGGAAGCATCGCGTCCAACGACACGCCCCCGAGATCGAGTGCGTACTCGGTCGAGGTCCCGAGAAAGACGCTGTCCGTGATCTGCACCCGGCAACCGTTCTCGCCGGGTTCGACCGCGTCGCGCAGCCGGATCTGATTGGCGCGCAGCGCCAGAAGCGCCCTGGCGCCGACGGTGGGCCGGTAGTCGAGAGCCTGGCCGGCGATGACGATCTCTCCGGTGGCTTCGACCCGGCAACGATGTTCCGTCGCGCCGATCGCTTCGACGACGACCGGCAACACCGACGAGCCGCCGATGAAGTCCAAAGCGAAGCGCGAGGCCGGCTTCATGTAGATGCGCCTGGGATCGCCTATGTCGGCGAATACGCCGGTGGACATCACGGCGATCCGGTCCGACATCGCCAGCGCCTCTTCCTGATCATGCGTCACGAAGATCGTCGCGACGCCCATCAGGCGTTGAATCCGCCGCAGCTCCGTCTGCATCCGCACCCGAAGGTGACGATCGAGGGCCGCGAACGGCTCGTCGAGCAGCAACAGGGCAGGCTTGGGAGCCAGGGCCCGGGCCAGCGCGACACGCTGGCGCTGCCCCCCGCTCAGGGCGCCCGGAAGCCTATCGCCGAAGCCGGACAGCCCGACGAGCTCGATCATCTCGGCGACGCGTTGCGCGATCTCGCTGCTCGCCCTGCCGCGCATCTCGAGCCCGTAGCCGATGTTGCGCGACACGGTCATATGCGGAAAAAGTGCGTAATCCTGAAAGACGACGCCCATTTCGCGGCGATGCGGCGGCACGCCGTTGAGGGTCTTGCCGTTGACGACGATCTCCCCGCTCAGCGGGTTTTCTAGCCCCGCGATCAACCGCAACGTGGTCGATTTCCCGCAGCCGCTGGGGCCGAGCAGGGAAATGAACTCGCCGGGAGCGACGGAGAGGTCGATGCCGTTGACAACCGGCTCGCCACCATAGGAGGCGACGAGGCGTCGCAACTCCAGGGCTGGGACCGAATTCTTCGACGCCGTCATCGCGCGACTTCGCTGTTGAAGAGCTTGGTCAGCTCGGCGATCTGCTTTTGAGGCAGCTCGGGCAACAGAGCCAGTTTCTCGATCTGCTCCGGCTTCGGCACGATCCGCTTCATCGCCTCGGGGATATCGATTACGGCTCGTCGGTTCACCGGCGCCGAGCCGATCTCCGACGCCCACAGGCTCTGGATCTCGGGCGACAGCATGATGTCGATATAGGCGTTGGCGATCTCCGGGACCGGGGAGCCCTTCACCGGAACGAGGCAGTTCAGGCTGTAGAAGGCGCCTTGCGTCGGCACGATGCAATCGAGCGGCGCGCCCCGGAAGATCCAGTCCGTCATGAAGCGGGTCTTGTTGAAACACACGCCGACATCGCCATTGGCGAGAAGCGGCATGACCTCCTGCGAGCGGGTGTAGATCATCTTGATCTGGTCGCGGAACCGCCCGAGATAGCGCACGCCCGCTTCCAGATCGTTCATCGCTTCGGTGATGCTCTTGCCGGAACTGGCTGCCGACGCCGCGGCCAGAAATTCGAGGCCGATATTCGACCCGGCTGCCGGAACCGCCGTGGTCCTGACCTTGGCAGGGTCGAAAATGTCGGCATAGCTCTGGGGCGCTTTCGGCCAGAGCGCCGTGTTGTAGGTCAACGTATCCGCGCTGAGAATAAAGCTGACGATGTTGCCGTTCGCGGCGAAGGCTTTGGGAATGACATCGGCCAGATTGGGAATGTTGGCGACGGTCGCAGGCTCGGCAAGCCCCTCCTCCAAGGCTTGGATCGCGAAGCTCAGATCCAGCGTCGCAGCCAGGATGGTCGGTCGGCTGCGCTGCACGCGCATCGTGGACAACACTTGCGAGGACGATGACTGCTGGGTCTTCAACTCGACTTTGAACCGGTCCCGCAAGATTGGGGCGACCCTGGTGAGCACCAGTTTCTCGATCGAGGCGTCAGGCAGAGTCACCAGAACCTGCGTCACTTTTTGACCGAATGCCCGGTTGCCAAGGAACGGCATAGCCAGACCGCCAGCTCCTGCCTTCAGCATGGTCCGGCGTGATGGATTGACCTTTGTCGCGATGGTCATTTCAGTTCCCCTTGTTTTTATGGAAAACGTCACTTGCCGGTGCTGATCAGGTATTTGCCGAACAGGGCGACAAGCACCACGGAGAAGAGGATCAAGGCGGAAGAGACAGCCATCAGCACCGGGCTCAGTGCCTGCTCCGCCTGGTTGTAGAGAACCACCGGCAGGGGTGGTGTCAGCGGATCCTGCAGGAATGCTGAGACGTTGTAGTTGTCGAAGGAAATCAGGAAGGCGAACAGCGCGGCCGACAGCACGCTCGGCATCGCGATCGGCGCCAGGATCGTCCGGAAGGCCTGCCAGGGATTGGCGCCCAGGGTCCGACTTGCCGCCCAGAGATTGCGGTCGAAAGTCTCCAGAGCGGGCAGGATGCTGCGTAGCGCATAGGGGAAGCTGATGATGAGGTGGCCGATCACCAGCCCCGTGAAATAGTCGGCGGTCCAGAAGGCGCTGAAGAAGAGCATCAGCGCGAGGCCGACCACGATCGAGGGCAGCACGAGCGGCAGCATCAGAAAGCTCGTAATCAGCGCTCGGCCGGGAATGACCCGCAGCGTGAGTCCGATCGCGCTCAGGAGGGCCAGCGCCACGGACATTGCGGTGACGATCAGCGACAGCTTCAGACTGTAGATCAGCGAGGCGATCAGCCCCGGAACCTCGTCGAACGCCGTGTACCAATGAAGGGTGAAGCCCTGGGGCGGAAAGCGGGCATAGGCGGTCTCCCCGAAGGATGAGACGATCACGGCCAGCATCGGCAGCACGAGAATAACGGCACCGAACGAAGTGGCAGCGTAGCGGAAGGCGTCGCCGAACGAGACGTCGGCCAGCCGGGATCTGCTGCTATCTTGGCGCATAGAAGCCTGCCTTCCTGTCGAGCCACGTCTGGTAGGCGGTCATCGTCACGATCACGATGACGAGCAGAACCACGGCGATCACCGAACCCGTGATCCAGTTGGCGAGATTGAACATCTGCTGCCCGAGCAGGGTCGTGAGCATCAGGTAGCCTTGCCCGCCCAGCAGGCCCGGCGTGACGAAAGCGGTCATGTTCAGCGTGAAGGCGACGATCGTGCCCGCCGCGATCGAAGGAACCAGCAGCGGCAAGGTAATCGTGCGGTTGATGCTGACCTTGGTCGCGCCCAGGGTCGATGCCGCCTCGAGCAACCGGCCGTCGAGGCGGGCTATTCCCGCCGCGAGCGGCAAGATCACGAAGGGCATGACGAAGTAGATGTTGCCGATGATCAGCGCCGCCGGGCCATATAGAAACTGGACGGGCTGGGATACGAGGCCCAAGGCCATCAAAAGCTTGTTGAGCGGACCCTCGCGGCCAAGAACCATGATGACGCCGTAAGCGCGCACCACGCCGCTCGTCGTCATCGGCAGCAAGGCCAAGGAGATGAGAACGCGCCGCATTACCGGTCCGCTCTTCGCGACGCTGATGGCATAGGGATAGGCGATCACCAGTGCGATGAGCGCGCTGACGAACGAAATCCAGAGCGATCGCCAGATCACCCGCAGCGATGTCGGATCGGCAAAGAACTCGAAATAGTGTCGCAGCGTGAAACCCGCCCCGTCCAGGACGCTCGGATCCGCCGACGAGACGCTCAGCCTCAGCACCTGGAGCAAAGGCAGGATGTACGTGACGAGCAGCAGCAGGATGGCCGGAAGAACCAGAGCGGCCGAGCCCGACAGGAAGGTTCTCGTTCTTCGCGTGGATGTCTTGAGCGTCGAGGCCATGATCCAGCGCTCCTCTGAGCTCTATCGTTCGCCGTGGAGTTCGATCAGCTCAGCGAGCCATCGCCTGTCGAAGCGGCCTTCGGCGATGTCCTCCAGCAATTGGCGTTCCTTGACGAGCTGCTGAGTGGACTGCTTGAGCACATGCTCTGCCTCGTCCGGACGGATCGCGACCACTCCGTCGACGTCCCCGACGATGATGTCGCCCTGCTGCACCGGCATACCGCCGACCGAAATCGGCTGCCGCACCGTGCCGGGCCCGTTCTTATGCGGGCCGCGGTTCGAGGTTGACCGAGCAAAACAAGGAAACTCAGCCTCGATAAACGCGGCCGCATCGCGAACGGCGCCGTCGATGACGAAACCGGCAATGCCCTTGCTCTGGGCATAGCGCATCATGATCTCACCGATGAGGGCGCCGGTCTCGAGCCCTCCTCCGTCCACGACAATGATGTCGCCCGGCTTGGCCAGATCGAGCGAAAGATGGACGAAGAGGTTGTCGCCGGGTCGGGTCTGCACGGTGAAGGCCCGGCCGACGACCGACTTGGAACCATGCAGCGGCCGAAGGCCGACCGCTCCTCGCAACCTGTCGAGGTTGTCGCCGATCACGGTCGTGGACAGGCCGGAAAAATCGCGGATCAAAGCATCTGAGCTCACGTCGTGCTCCTAGCTGGCTGTTGACAGTCATCCTGAGCCCGCTCACAAACATAAGAAAGCGAAATAATTAGCAGTGTCGATGTCGTAATTTTCCAGTATCGGAAGCCCCCGTGATTACATTCAAACAGGTCGAGGCGTTTCACAGCGTTGTTCGCTTGGGCGGAATCGTGAAGGCGGCCGAACGGCTGAACACGACCGAGTCGACAGTCTCCAAGCGCCTTCAGGAGTTCGAAGCGGCGCTGGGCATGCGTGTGTTCGAGCGCGACGGACGCTCGCTCGTCGCCAGCGCCGAGGGGCGACAGATCCTGCTTTTGTGTGAGAAGCTGCTTGATACGCGAGCCAACATCTTCCGGCTGACCAAGCCCACCCACAAGCACGGCAACGTGCTGCGTCTCGGCATCACCGAGCTGGTCGCCTCGCTTTATCTGAAGCAGCTGATCGACGCGATCGGTGCAGCTTTTCCAGGCCTGCAGATCGATCCTACCGTCGATTGGAACGATATTCTGGTGCAGGGCTTGCGCGACCAGATGCTCGATCTCATCATTTGTCCGTCCTTGCCGATGCGTGCGGGCGAGTTCAACTGCACGATCCTGACCGAGAGCCGCCCGACCTGGATTTGCAGCCCGGGGCTGCTGCCGAGGGGAACAGTCGGTTCACTTGCCGAGCTTGCCGAACTGCCGCTGCTGCTCCAGCCGAACATGTCCCTTTTCCATGAGGCGATCATCAGCTTGTTTCATCAACACGGGCTCTATCCCTCCCGTATCCTGAGCGCGTCCAATCTCTCGGTGCTCCGTGAATTCGCCATCGTCGGCCTGGGTGCGGCGGCATTGCCTCCAGCCTATTGCCGGGCCCAGTTGGCGGCCGGCGAACTGCAGATCATCGAGACGAAGTTCAAGCCTCCGACGCTGCAATATGCCGTCTTCTGCAACAGGACCGTTACAGACCCCACCATCATCAAGGCGACCGACATCGTCGCCAGCATCATCGGCGAAGGCGCTTTCCAGTAACCGAAGCCATGTCGAGCGTCTTCGACCGGTTCCCGATGCTGTTAGTGACCATCGGTCTCGTCAATGCGGTGGAGCGCTGCGCCGGGTCACGATAATTCAGCAGCCCCCATCGAGCGTCTGAACATCGCTAGCGAGCGATCTTCGCATTGAACATCTTGGCTACTGAAGCAACTCTCAAGGGCGTCAGGTCCGGTAGCAGGACGAGACTGTCGATCTGCGCTGGCGTGGGCACGACGTTCTTCAACGCATCGGGGATCTTGCTCTCGGCCTTCAGATTGACCGGAGCCGAGCCGATCTTGGAAGCCAGCCGGCTTTGAATCGCCGGCGAAAGCATCGTGTCGATGAACGCCATCCCCATGTCCAGGCTGGGGCTACCTTTGACCGGCAACAGGCAGTTGAGGCTGTAGAAGGCTCCTTCCTGGGGAACGGTACAGTCGACGGCGGCTTTTCGCTCCATCCAGTCCGTCAGGAACCGTGTCTTTGTGAAACATGAGGACATGTCGCCATTCGCGAGCAGCGGCATCACCTCCTGCGTGCGCGCGTAAATCATCCCGAACTTGTCGCGGTATCGCGCGAGATAGTTGATGCCAGCCTCCAGCTCCAGCGCGGCCTCGACGAGCGGCTTGCCCGTCGCGATCGATGAGAGGATTGCCAGAAATTCGAAACCGATCCCGCCGCTCGGCGATGGGATCGCGGCTTTCGACACCGGGCCATCCCGGAAAACCTCCCGGTAGCTTTTCGGCGCCCCCTGCCAGGCATCCGTGTTGTAGCAAAGCGTGTCAACACTCAGGATAAAGCTTACGATGCTGTCGTCGGCGACCTTCGCCTTGCCCATCACGTCGGCGAGATGAGGGACCCGTCCCACCGACACCGGCTCGACCAGATCTTCCTGAAGCGCCTGGATGGCATAGCTCTGGTCCAATGTGGTGGCGATCAACGTGGGGGCCCGCCGTTGCGCCCGCAGCGTCGACAAGGCCCCGGAGGAGGCGGCAGTCCGGGTTCGGATCGTCGCGCCATATCGCCTCCTCATGATGGGAGCGACGTCATCGATGACGAATTTTTCCAGCGCGGCGTCGGGAACCGAGACCAAAAAGATCGCGTCCTGGGCTACGGCGCGTCGCGACAGGAACGGAACCGTCAGCAATGTAGCGCCGGATGTCTTCAGCAGCCCCCGTCGGGTTGGCTCACGCGCTTCTTTGACAAACATGCCATTCCCTTGAGTTCCAGGTTCTTGGACGATGCATCTTGCGCGGATGGAAGGGCGATTTTAAGCGAATTAAAGGACCCTGAAACTGTCGATATTTTCCAGCTCCAGTCTTGGTGGCGCCACTGTTCTTGAGAGGCGGCAAAGTTCCGGATTGGGCGCCGGCTGAATGCAAGCTTACAAATGAACCTCGCCTGCTCATGGGCGCAGCGGTCACGTGTTAGAATGTCCAGTATCGGGCAGGGTGCCAGTTTCTGCATTTGGCGCAGCACGAAAGCAGTCCACTTCCTGTCTCAGCTTTTCCGGGAAATATGCCATCGAGATAACCAGGACATGCGAACGACTACGTTAGAATCCGATGCCTTGGAGAGTTTTCTTGAAGCAACCTTCGGCATTCAATAGGTTATAATTGCCTGAATTGTGTCGGTATAGGCACCCGGCGAGGGCTTGACCTGGGCGGGCACGCGTCCGTAGACGAATGTCGTCTGCGCCAGACCCGTGCCCATGCCTGCTAATGTGTCGACGCCGAGCGTGTTTCCGAAGGGCTGGCTGCGCGCGGTATTGCGATAGAGCCCGTAGGTAACGATTTCCGATCCCTTCGTCATTCGCCTCAGGGTCGGGTTCGCAGCTCCCGACAATCCGCCATCGAGGCCGATCTGGTAAGGGTGCCATTCGTGCAAGTCGGCGCCAGGTTCGTGAAAGCGTCATGTGGCGCGCTCAGTACGCCTACGGACCCGAAGTTGAGATCGCTCGTCGTGGGACGCGACGTCGTCGTCAAGGGAGAGCATGTCGTTGCTGCTTGGCTTGTCGAGCCACGGTAGGTTTCGCCCAATCACCGGCATGCGCGCTGAGCTTCCAAAAACAAAGGGGGGCGCCTGCGAAGGCGGCCCCAATCCAAGGCGGGATTCGAACCCGCGACCCCCGGATTACGAATCCGGCGCTCTATCCAGCTGAGCTACGTGGCTGAATCCAGAGTGGCAGGCTTTGGCGGGCGGCCAAATAAGCCAAAGCGATTAGCCGGTTGGTTGCGTTGCTGCTTTCTAGGTCACAGCGCTGAAATCTTTGGAAGAATGATCTTCACGCCAGCCGGCAGTATCGGTCCGTGATCCGCTAAGCCCGGTTTGCCTCTAGAATGCCTTCGGTGGCGCCTTGCGATGTCCCGTAGTGGTCCCATGCGACTTTATTGACCATGTCGCCCTCGTTAGACACATAGAGGACGCTGCCGTCACTCTGAACCTCGACAGAAAGGGAGCTTGAGTGAGCCCCTTGGTTCACCACCGGCAGCGGCTTAAGGAGGATCGCCTGCACGAAGTGAAGGGATGTCACGTTGATGATAGGTCCCTTGATGATCATGGGACCGGGGCCGGGAGGGGCGAAGGGCCCCTTGCTTAAGTCAACATCGGCGAGTTTCACCAGGGATGCTGGTATGCCTCGACGGTGCCTCCTTCCTCAGAAATACTACCGTCAACATCAACCATTGTGAAGGTGTAAGTTTTTCCAACCTCGCACATTCGTCTCAGTCCTCTTCCCGCCCTGCAGGGCGGGTCTCTACGCCGACACGGGTTGCCGAAGCTTGCAAATTTCCGCTGGCGCGGATGCTAGCGAACATCAGCTCAAGTTCAATGTCGGCAAAACCGTAGTCAGCATCGACGCGCTGCCCGCTGAGGGCGAAGTAGAAAGCGATGGTGCTCGCCAGAACGGCCTCCTCGGCTGTCGGGAGTATCTCCAAGGTCGGTGACAAGCGCGTGCGGACACTGCTCCACGAAGCTGCGATCATCATGCTGACCCATTACAAGGGCGAGCTGAAATTGAAGGACTGGACGCTCGCCATCGCAAGGCGATCGACAATGGGCAAAGCGCGCATAGCACTCGCCCGCCGCCTCGCCATCGTCATGCACGCCATGCTGCGCCACGGCAACGAGTTCCGGTCGGCCTGACATCCACGAGCAGTTACGCGAAGGCAAGACAGGAGGCCGTAACGAGCTCCCGAGCGGGCGCGATGCCCGAGGAGGGAGTAGATTATCGCGCCGATTCTGTGTCATGCCGCCGACCAGATCCGCCGATCTGCGGTTTCAACCAAGCTACACCGCACTCAGCTGCCCCATCAATTGCCGAGGAGAACGCAGAGAACGTAGGCACCCGACGGCAATTTCCGCTCAGGACCATGCAGCCAGACCTTGACCCGTTAGAGACCAATCGGCGCATCCTTCATTCGAGATGCAAGTCTCCCGCGGCCGGGACCGATAGTTTCGCTGCACGCGGATGCCTCCGCAACCGATTGCTCCGCCGTTCATTGGCGGAAGCTTACGGCACGGTTCTATAACTCATCGAGTGCCGACGTACCGACGCCGATTGGGGCATCAGTCCTCCCGGAGCTCCCTGTGCAGTTCTGTTGGGCTCAAGCCTGAGAGACAAAGCGCCGGGAGCAGGTCGTTCTCGGCACGGAAGTCGCGCGCCATGATCGCGTCGAACAGCGCGATACCGGCCTGATGGACCGGCAGGGGCGTTCCGCAGATCGCACCGAGGAATACGAGCGGCACAAGTCCGAAGGGCACGTCCTCGGTGATGAAGCGCGTGTCGAGGGTCGCCTATTATCATTCCTACGCCGCCCATACGACAGATGAGCTCGCGGTCCTGTCGGATCGGCTCGTCCGGATGGCGCCGGGCAAGATGAGCAAGGTTTTCTACGGGATGTCCGGCTCGGACGCGAACGAGACCCAGGCCAAGCTCGTCTGGCACTACAACAACCTGCGCGGCCAGCCGCGGAAGAAGAAGATCATCTCGCGGCTGCGCGGCTACCATGGCTGCTCAGTCGTCTGCGGCTCGATGACCGGCATGAGCTTCTATCACGACCATATGGACCTGCCGTTCTCCGGCATCCTCCACACTGGCGCGCCGCACCACTACTGGGGTGCACAGGCCGGCGAGACAGAGGCCGAGTTCTCGAAGCGCCTTGCCGACGAGTTGGAGGAACTGATCCTGCGCGAGGGGCCGGAAACGGTCGGCGCCTTCATTGGTGAGCCGGTGCTCGGCACGGGCGGCATTACCCCGCCGCCGGAAGGCTACTGGACCGCGATCCAGGCGGTCTTGCACAAATACGACGTACTGTTGATTGCCGACGAGGTCGTCACCGGCTTCGGCCGCATCGGTACGCCTTTCGGCTCGCATCTATGGTATCGAACCGGACCTGATCACCGTCGCCAAGGGCCTTACCTCGGCCTATTTCCCGTTCTCGGCCGCGATCGTGGGCGAGAAGGTCTACAAGGTGATGGAGGAGGGCGCCGACCGCGTCGGTGCCTTCTCGCATGGCTATACCTATTCCGGCCATCCCATCGGTGCGGCGGCCGCGAATGCCGTGCTAGACATCGTCGAGAAGGACGATCTAGCCGGCAAGGCGCGCGAGGTCGGCGGTTACTTCCAGGAGCGGATGAAGGCAACATTCGCGCAGTTGCCAATTGTCGGCGAGGTCCGTGGTGTCGGCATGCTCGGCGCCCTCGAATTCGTAGTGAACCGCGAGTCCAAAACACGCTTCGACCCCGTTCTCAAGGTCGGCGCGCGCATCTCCAAGGCGGCGCGCGATCGCGGGCTGATCCGCATGGCGAAATACTCGGCTTTGCGCCGCCTTTGATCGCGACCCGAGTCGAGATCGACGAGATCGTCGCCATTGCCGAGAAGGCGGTCCGGCAGGTGATGGACGAGCTCGCCCGCGACAAGGTGGCGCTTGCCTGACATGGCCGCCCGGTCCTCCGGCAACCGGTATGGAAAAGGCGCCCGCCGGATCGGCGGGCCCGCAATGCCGTCGGCAGGGAAAGCGTCGAGCGCTCACGCGGTCTCCAACTCCCGCTTCATTTCCTCCATGTCCTGGAAACGATCGGCGAGGCGGGGATGGGCGCGGCTGCTATCGGCGGCACCGATCGCGACCAGAACTTCGTCGGCGGCCGGCGCGTCCGGGATCTGGAACTGGGCGGTGAGGAAGTGGGAGCGCTTGCCGGTCTCGCTCTTGTGGATCATCGGCAGGGAGATAAGCGCGCCCGGCCCGTTGCGGGTGGGCGCTGGGTTCGATCATGGCGATCGATGCGCCGCATGGCGACGCCCATGTCGTCGTCCGCCACGATCCGACCTTGCTGCGCCGGCGCCTGGAAGACCGGTGGGAACTAGCCACCAGCCCGGCCCTGATCGCGCTCCAGCGTAACGAGCCCGTCTATATCCGGGACGCGCGCGCCTCGGAGGAATTCCCCGGTTATCGCCGGGAGGCTTTCGAACGCGACTACCGCACCGTTCTCGTGCTGCCCATGAGCTGCTCCGATGCGCAAGGGCGGGCCATGGTGCTGAACGTCGTTTCCCGCGAGATTCAGGACGTTTCGGCCGACGACCTCGCCTTCATGAGCATGATCGTGCATCTCGGCGGCATTGCCGTCGAACGCGAGCATCGACTACGCACGCAGCGCCAGGCAGCCGAGCAATTGCAGAGCGCGCTGCAGACCCAGACCATGCTGCTGCAGGCGGTCCTGTCGGGCGGCTCGATGGCGGCTCTCTCGACGATGCTTGCCGAATTGCTGCCGGAGGCGATCCTTGTCGTGGATTTCGCCGGCAACGCGCTGGCCGCCAGCCGCTCCCCCGCGCCTTTACGCTTCGACGATTCCGCCTGGGCACGGGCGATCGACGGCCCGCTCGGCGCCCAGATCACGCTCGCCGCGCGCGACGCGGTCGCGACCGGCGGTGCCGAGCCCTTGATCCTCCGTCTCGATGACGGGGCGCAGCGGCTCCAGGTCACGGCGCGGATCGAGGCGCTCGATGTCGACGGACAGGCAGTCGGCGCGCTGGTGATATTTCCGGGAGCAGGCGAGGGCGGCGGCGATCTCCAGCGCCTGCTGCTAGACAGCGTGAAATTCGCGCTCAGCGTGCAGATGATGCGCAGTGTCATCCGGTTCCGCTTCGAGACACGCACTTTGACCGAGTTGTTCTTCGAGATCGTCGAAAGGCGTTGGCGCGATTCCGACGATGTCGTCCAGCGCGGCCGCCGGCTTGGGCTAGCGCTCGGCGCACCGGCCCGGATGATCGTGGTGGATTTCCCCGATGGCACATCGCTGCCGACCGATATCAGCATTGATTGCCATCATGCCGTGACGCGGCTCGCGCGGCAGATGAACCTGCCGATCAACGTCATCGCGGTCGGCGGCGGGCTTGTCTGTCTGGTGCCCGAGGAGAAGAGCGGTGAGGCGGAGCGTGCCGGGCGGTTGCCCCGACGCATGGTCGAGGTGCTCCGCCAAAGCTTCAGCCGCGAGCCGATCGTCGTGCTCGGCGGCATCTGCGGCGGGCTCGACAGCTATCCCAAGGAATGGGAGCGTTGCTGGAGGATGATCCGCATCGCGCGCTCCTTCGGGCGTAGCGGAACCCTGTCAGCTTTCGATTTCGGCCCGATGCCCATGCTGATCGGCGCCGCCGAGTCGGCTGATGTGCGCAGCTTCGTCGATGGCGCGATCGGTGCGGTGATCGCGCATGACCGGAAGCACGACACGCCATATCTCGAAACGCTAGCCGCCTATCTGCGCGAGGGCTGCCGGGCCCAGGCCTGTGCCGATGCGATGGGTCTCCATGTCACCACGCTGCGCTACCGGCTCTCGCGCATCCAGGATCTCTTCGGCATCGACCCTGAAACCGCCGACAAGCGCTTCGCCATCGAGCTTGCCATCCGGCTGCACGGGGTGATCGAGGGCAGCGAAGTGGCGGCGGGCTGAATGCGACCGGCCTCCATCGATCCGACGAAACATTTCCTGAATTCATCCGGCTATACTGCGGTGCTCAAAGAGGTGGTCTCTTGGGGCAAACGGAAGTTATCCTGGCGGATCGCAACGGTGATGCGCATCTCTTCAGCTTCGAAACTTTTTTAACCGGTTCGAAGCGCTCACGCTCGGATTTTGGCTGAGGCCCTATTCGGTAGTCCGGCCTGCGGCTGCTTCTTCCTTCTAATGGCCGCGCGCAATCTGCTGCTATGGTGCGGGCGATCTGCGTCAGCGATGGGTCAGCCCCGGGGCAGAGTTCCGAGGAATGGCCTCTATGAATGATCGCCAACTGTCCGAACTGTGGCTGACAAGCCTGTCGAGTGAGCGGGGTGCATCGCCTGGCACGATCGAGACGTACCGCGACGACCTGAATGTCTATCTTCGGTGGCTCTTGGAACAGGAGCTAACGTTGATCGAGCCAGACGACGGCATGGTAATGCGATGTCATGGATTGGTCCTCTTGGTCGGTGGGAAGTTCAAGTCGAAATCCTCGCTCCGATCCGTTCGAAGGCGTTTCGGCGCTTTGCACCCGCGATTGCGCGTCAGTGCGACAGCAGCGCGCAGCATCCGGGGTGGTGAAGCAGGCTGCGCGTGACGCCGCCGAAAGCCCATTCCCGGACACGGCTGTGGCCATACGCCCCTGCCACCAATACGCCGGCGCCGTTGTCCCGGACGATATCGCCCAGGCGCGTCGCATCGTCTTCTTTCGTCGCCTCGGCCAGCGCCTCGGCCGTGATGCCGTGCCGCTTGAGCCAGCGGGTGACCTCGGCGAGACGGTCGCGCACCGACGGCAGATCAGCCGTGGCGGCCAATTCGACGACGGTGACGTGGCCGGCCTTCTTCAACAGCGGAAGGGCGTCGCTGATGGCGCGCCGCGATTCCCGCGTATCCTTCCAGCCCACCGCCACATGGTCCAAATTGATGCCGACGATAGCGGCGGGAACGACCAGGACCGGTCGCCCCGCCGCCATGACGAGATCGGCGATGCTGACTTGGCGCGATCCGTCGAGCATCGAGCCGGCCTGCTCGGGGGCAGTGATGATCAGGTCTGCTGCGCGCGATTGCTCTGCGATGTAATCGGCGGGCCAGGCGAACCCGACGGACGAACGCCAGGTCAGACGCGGTGCGCGTCCTTCCAGGACTGTGCGGAATTCCGTCTCCGCATCCGTCGTCTCCTTTTCCAGCTCATCGCGGCACTCTTGGATCAGCGCGCCCGACGTGTAGCCGTCGCCATAGGGGATCGACGCGGGCTCGCACGCGCTGACGCCGACGACATCGGCTTGGAACAGCTCGGCGAAGTCGGCCGCAGCCTTCAGGAGAGCCGCGTTCGAGACGCCGACCTGCAGATGAAGCAGCATGGTGGAGTAGGTCATGAGCGGTCCTCGTAAGCGAGAGGGTCTTTGCGGAGCGCTGGTTGACGGATACTGGGTGTAGCCGCAGGGAATGCCAGTCAGCAGCCCCATACGTCGCAGCCGCCCCGTAGATAAGGCTGCGGGTTGCCATAAAAGCCCGTGTCATAGGGGGAGCCCCGGGCCGCGTAGTACGCGGACCCGCCATAGTATCCGCGCCGGTCAAAGCGGGCGGACCCTTCGGCGACGGTCGCGACGCCTCCCAGCCCTGCCGTCGCGCCCACCACCTGTGCGCCGGCTGCGGCGTCCGACTGGCGGCGCTCTTCGCCATAATGCGAGCTGACGCAGGTTCGGAAGCTGCGCGTGCCCGGCCGAAGTCCCGACTCGCTGCAGAGCTCGTCGGCGCCGCGGCGCGGCTGCTCCATGGTCTGGCAGCCCGCGAGCCCGGTTGCGACGACCCCGGTTGCGAAAAGGGCGGCGGCGGCGATCGAGCGCATAGGACGGTCCTCGAACGGGCCAGTTCAAAAGGCGACTGGCCGATCTTTCGGGAACGTTAGAATCAATTATGATCCGCGCCAGCGTCGGAATCTACGCAGCCTTGGCAATTGGGCGGTGGCGACGGCCTCGATGCCCGCCGAGCCGGCGCGTCTTAGGACGCCGCCAGCGCGAGCCTGGCCAGGGCGGGCAGCGACTTCGATGCCGTCTTGTGCATGATCGAAGCCCGGTGGTTCTCGACCGTGCGCTGACTGATCCCGAGGTCCGCGGCGATGTTCTTGTTGGGATGTCCGGCGAGCACCAGATCCATTATCTGGTGTTGCCTCGCCGTGAGCGCCTCCAGGCTCTTGAGCGCGCTCGCCTTGCGCTCGGCGCGGTGATTGGAGTCGCGGGACTCCGCGATCGCCCGCGTGACGCTGGCCAGTAATTCTACGCTGCGAACCGGCTTTTCGATGAAGTCGGATGCGCCGGTCTTCATCGCCTCGACGGCCATGGCCACGTCGCTGTTGCCGGTGATCATGATCGCCGGCAGGTGATACTCCTGCGTGTTCAGATGGCGCAGCAACTGCAGCCCCGACATGCCCGGCAGATAGGCATCGACCAGTAGGCAGTTGCCATCGCCGGGCACAAAGGCAGCAAGGAAGCCCTCGCAGCTTTCGAAGGCTGCCACCTTATGTCCGGCGTCTTCCAGAACCAGGCGCAGTGTGTCCCGGGTCTGAGCGTCATCATCGACGATGAACACGTCCGGATTGTCAGGTTTCGGTCTCTGACCAGTTGCCTGATGGACCGTTCCGGGTGCGGCTTTCTGATCCAGGATGTGCTGGATCGCCTGGGTGACCTCCTCGACCTTAACCGGCTTGTTGAGGTGCAAGCAATTCAGCAACTTTATTGCACGCAGAGTCTCGGTAGAGATGTCTCCGGTCAGGATTATCACGGGGGTTTCGCGGTGATCCTGCTCGCGCAGTTTCGCCGCGGTCTCAAGGCCATCCATGCCTTTGGGGAGGTTGAAGTCCGACAGGATGATGTCTGGCCGGGATGCGTCGCTCGTCATCATTGAGAGTGCTGCATGCCCATCCATCGCTGCAAGAACCTGATGGCCTTCGTCCTTCAACAAGAGCTCAAGGAGATCGCGCAGTTCCGGGTCGTCCTCGATCAGTAGCACGGTCCCGGTCCGATGCGGGGTGGCGATAGCTGGGAGCACGGCACTTGAGCGCCTTTCAGCGTCCGAAGTCCCACGGACGATCTGGCGGGGCAGGGCAAGTTCAATCGCAAACACGGATCCCTTGCCATTGTCGGAACGGACGCTGACCGTGTGGTCGAGCAGGCCGCCAAGACGCTTGACGATGGACAGTCCGAGGCCAAGACCAAGGCTCCGCTGTCGCGCGGCGTTGTCGATCTGGTGATACTCGTCGAAGATCGCGTGTAACTCATCCTCGGGAATGCCAATGCCAGTATCCCAGATCTCGATGTTGAGTTTGTCGTTACGCCGCTTGCAGCCGAGCAGGACCTTGCCAGTCTTCGTGTATTTCAGGGCGTTGGAGACCAGATTGCGGATCATCTGCTCAAGGAGGTGCGGGTCGCTTCGCACAACTAGGCTGGAGGAGACGACTTTGAGGACAAGGCCACGGGCCTGGGCGTGATAGGTAAACTCCTCCCGTAGCCGGCTGAGCAGACCATCGATCGGGAAATCGACGATTTCGGCATGGACGGCGCCCGCCTCGATCTCGTTGATGTCGAGCAGTGTGTTCAGCATGCCCGACATCGCGTCCAATGTATCGCTCAGCCGCGCGACGAGCGTCTTGGCCTTCTCGCCCTCGACGATCTTGGCGAGCAACCCTTGCAGCAGCGCGAGGCCCTGCAGGGGTTGCCGGAGGTCATGGCTCGCAGCGGCCAGGAAGCGCGACTTGGCGACGTTGGCGAGTTCGGCCTGCTTGCGCGCGTCTTCCAGCGCGCGTGCGGCTCTCTTCTGCTCGGTGATGTCGGTGAAGGTGATGACGACGCCTTCGACGCTGTGGTCATGGGCCCGGTAAGGCATGATACGGCGCAAGAACCAGACGCCGTTGCGCGCCGCGATGCGGCGCTCCAGCGGCGCCAGCGTCTGCAGGACCGTCCGCGCATCCAGTGGCAGCGAGCCGTCGACCGCAAGCGAATTCAGGTCTTCAAGAGGCCTGCCGACATCGCCTGGTATGATCTTGAACAGCGCTTTCGTGGCGGGTGTGAAGAATCTGATCTTCAGATCGCGATCGAGAAAAACGGTGGCGACGTCAGTGCTGTAAAGGACATTTTGCAGGTCGTCCGCAGTCCTGCGCTGTCGCTCCAGCGTTTCCTGCAGTTGGCCGTTGAGGGCGGTAAGCTCCTCATTGAGGGATTGGAGCTCTTCCTTCGAGGTCAGCAGTTCCTCGTTCGTCGACTGGAATTCCTCGTTGACCGAGAGCGCCTCCTCGTTGATCGCCCGCTGCTCCTCACTGGAAATTTCGAGGGTGCGAATGGCGTCCTTGAGCTCTGCCCTCGTGGCGTCGAGCTCCTGCTCAAGCTCCCCGACCCGGGGTGCGTCGGATGACGAGGCCGACAACATTGGCGTGGTGTCGTGTTTCTTCTCGTCGACAAAGGAGACCAGAAAGAGCGCTTCGCCCTCATGCTTCAAAGGTAGGATGTCGACGCTGAAGGCATAGCTCTGATGGCCGCGCCGGACCCTCATGCCATCGAGCTTCACCGCAGTGTTGTTTTGCGCCGCCTTGTGGATGGCGGCTCTCAGCTTGGCTCTCGCGCCCTCCGGGGCCATCGCCAGAATGTCATGGCTCGGATAACCCGGCGCGACATGGAGATAGAGTTCCGTTGCGCCCAGACTGTACAGGCACTCGTGGGCGCCGTTGATCAAGACCGCCGCAGGAGCATAGGCTTCGATCACGGCGCGTTTACATAGCTCAGCAAATGCGCTCTGCCGTGATACCGCCTGCCCCTGTCCCATGCGGACCGGAACACGGATCGGTTCGCCCGTGCCACCGGAAAAACGCGCATCTCCCGGACGACTGCGGCCGATGTGACGGTAGAGGCGCTGGGCTTTTGCAACGACCGCAAAGCGACCTTCCGCGTGGCTGACTGTTTCGGAACTGCCGAGCAGCAAGGTCCCTCCCTCCCGCAGTGCAAAATGAAACAGGGAGAGGATCTTCGTTTGGGCCTCAGGCTGAAGGTAGATCAACACATTCCGGCACGAAATCATGTCCAGGCGCGAGAATGGCGGATCGGCCAGCAAATCCTGGACGGTGAAAACTACCATTCCACGCAATTCTGGCAGAATCCTGTAGTTTTGACCTTCTTTTCTGAAGAATCGCGCCAACCTATCAGCGGAGACCGCGTCCTCGATCGTGTTCGGATACAGGCCCTCTTGAGCGCTCAAGACCGCGTCGGCATCAATGTCCGAGGCGAAAAGCTGGAGCCTGACATTGCTCTTAGCGGCCGCGATCTGCTCGCGGAATAGGATCGCCAGCGAGTAAGCTTCTTCGCCGGTGCTGCATCCGGCGATCCATATGCGCAATGGTCGATCGGAAGGCTGCTTGCTGACCAATTCGGGGATGATGGTCTCCGCCAGGACACCGAATGTCTTGGGGTCTCGGAAAAAACTCGTGACGTTGATCAGCAAATCCTTGGCCAGCAGATCAAGTTCTGCGGGATTTTCGCGCAGGATATCAAGATAGGCCGACATCTCGCCGGCCTCGATGCCCGCCAGCCCCCGACGGCGTTCGATCCTGCGGAGCAAGGTACCGGGCTTGTAGAACGTGAAATCATGGCGGGTGTTGTTTTTCAGGAGATCGATGACGTCTGCGAGCCAGCTCTGCTCCTTATCCGTCGCCTGACGCTCCATCATGGCCGGGTCGTTATGAATCTTTCCGGCGCTCTCAAGCAGTGCTTCGGGAATCTCAGCCGCCAGCAGGATGCGATCGACATCGCCCGTCGCGATGGCGCTGCGGGGCATGCCGTCATATCCCGCTTCTTCGGGATCCTGCGCGAAGACGATGCCCCCCTTGGATTTGACCGCCTTAAGCCCGACGCTGCCATCCTCGCCTGTCCCTGAAAGCACAATGGCGATGCAGCGCGAGCCGTATTCCTCCGCCAGAGATTGAAGCAGGAAGTCGAATGGCAACCGGGTCCCGTGGCGCTGTTGAGGGGTTGAAACATGGAGCGAGCGCCCGATAACAGAGAGGGCAGTGCCCGGGGCGATGACATAGAGATGGCCGCGCTCCAGCCGTATGCCTTCACTCGCCTCCCGGACCGTCAAGGACGTATGCGGAGACAGCAGTTCCGCAATCATGCTGGGGTGATTGGGATCAAGGTGCTGGACGAGAATGAACGCCAGGCCATCAGTGTCGGGCATGGCGTCGAGCAATTTCCGGCAGGCCTCCAATCCTCCCGCTGAGGCCCCAATTCCAACGACGATGGGCCCGTCCAATTGTGCGGTCTTGTCTTGCGCCGCTTTTGTCTGCTGAACAGGGCGGCCCTGTGCCTTTGCATCGTCGTGTGTATGAGCCGGCATTGAGATATCGCTTTCTGGCACGCGCAGAGCGCGGCCATGGGAAAACGTCGGCAAGCACGCCGGCGGCGTCGAAATCTCACAGGGACATCGAGCGCAAATTAACCTGATAACGATGCCCGGCTCGGCCCGCCTTGATCTAAGTAAATTCCGACCCTTATTGTTCCGGTATTATGGCATTAATATTTTCCCGGGCTGGAAATTATTCCGGCCAATAAGCCGAAAGTGAACGCAGGCCTCCTTGCGAGTTTATTTTTGTCTTACTTTGCGTTGATTGGGATGACCAAGTGGCCATCTGAAGTACTCTAGAATCGATCACTGGTCCGCATCTGCGGTCAAAATCTAGCCAATCGACCAATTGACTGCACTTTCTCGTCCACGCTGGCGATTTAGTTTGGAAAATGGCGCCTTATGATAATGCTTCGCGTGCTCGTCATCGAAGATGAACCCATCATCGCCACGCTGCTTGCCGAGGTTCTGACGGAACTCGGGCATGTCGTGAGCGGCATCGCGACGACCGAAGCGGAGGCCATTCGGGAAGCCACCCGTTGCCGGCCGGATCTGATGATCGTCGATGCTCGCCTACGCCAGGGTAGCGGATTGACGGCTGTCGCCGAAATCCTCGAGGACGGCTTCATTCCGCATGTTTTCGTCAGCGGGGATCGGCTGACCAAGAATTCGATGAGCCCGGAGGCGATCGTGCTTCAAAAGCCCTTCCAGGAGGCGGATCTGGTTCGGGCCATCGCAAGAGCGCTCAGCGAAACCAAGCTGCGACAGCAGGCCTGAGACGAGCGAGCACCTCTCGATCGCAGAGCCAAATCTGCGCCAATGGCACGACTGCGAAAACGATCTGGCCTGCCAGACCGATCAAGCCCGCGCCTGTCGTCAGATTGGCGAGATACCGGCCGCCGCCTCCAAAGAGGAAGGCCGAAAGGGCAAATTCCGCTGCGATGAGCAAAGCGAAGGCTGTGCGAATGCGCCACCGGGCCCGGCCCAGGCGGTATCGCCTGCGACCTCACGGTCATGCCAACTGTGGACGGTGCCGGTCAGTCGCACCTTGCCGCCCGTCGCGCTCACCCAGACGGTTTTGGGATCGAAGAACCAGGAGCGGTGCAGGGCGGTGGTGATCTTGTCGCTGAGATTGGCGGTATCGACCTGCGGCTTGATGGTGATTTGGCTGGAGACACCGAGAACCCCGAAAAGGCCGCGGATGTCGAGCTCTGCCGCGTCCTGCTGATAGTGCCAATCGACCTGGCCGCTCAGTGTGACCCAGCCCTTGTCGACCGTCACCTTCACGGTGTCCTTGGGGATGGAGACATCCCAGGATAGTCGGCTGACGGCCGCTGCGGCGATCTCGTCGTCGGTCCGCTTCACATGGTATGGCAGGCGGACCTCGATCTCTTCGGCCAAGGCCTTGACGCCCTTGACGCGCCGCGCCGCCGTTTCGGCTGCGTGCTTTTCCATGAAGCTTTCGACATGCCCTGAAAGTGAGACCACGCCGTTATCGGCGGTGACGCCGATATGTGCGGAGTCGATGCTGGGCTCCCAGCTCAACTCTGCGATGACGGACTTCTGCAGTTCTGTATCGTGAGACATCGTTGGCTCCTGTGTGTTCGGATGAAATGGCCTTGGCGCCGCGCTAAAAGGCAGGTTCCGAAAGCTCGGCCGACCACAATCCGAACCGAGCGCTGAAGTGCCTGTCGGCCGGATCATTCAGCCCATAGGAGGCTAGGCGGGATCACGTCCGTCGCGACAGGGTCGGAAAACACGCAGGTTCGGCGGCGAGACGAGCTGAGCCGTGCACCCGTGATTGGCGACCCGGCCCGGTCTATTCCGTGCCATAAGGCGTCTCACGCTAGGCACGGGAGCCATAGAGCCCATGACGCACCGCATGCGAGAACTGGCGAGCGAGATCGTGCGTCTGCAGACCGAACTCGACCGGGAGATCGAGAAGCGCCGGAAGGCCCTCGGCTGGAGCGTCAAGAAGCGCCTGGTCGCCTTCGAGCACGGCATCGCGATCGAAAATCGCCGCCTGCGCATGTCGGTCAGGAGCTTCCTCGGCAAATCGCCCCTGGCGACGATTGCGTCCGCGCCGGTGATCTATTCGCTGATCCTGCCGATGCTCCTCATCGATGCCTGGGCCAGCCTTTACCAGGCGATCTGCTTCCGGGTTTACGGCATCCCGCGGGTCAGCCGAAGCGACTACATCAATCTCGACAGGCGCCATCTCAATTACCTCAACTGGATCGAGGTGCTGAACTGCCTGTTCTGTGGCTATTCGAACGGCGTGGTCGCCTACGTCAGGGAAATCGGCAGCCGGACGGAGCAGTACTGGTGCCCGATCAAGCATGCGCTCAAGATCAGCGACCCGCATCGCCGCTACTACGAGTTCCTCGAATATGGCGATGCAGAAGGATACCGCGCCAGGTTGGATGCCTTTCGCGAGGGGCTGAAAGCCGATGCGGCCGTGGAGGCGGGAGCGGCCAAATAAGACGTTCGCGCGCGATCGCTTGACCCTCGTTTTTCAGCGTCAGCGGGATCGCAGGCTCTCCAGATAAGCGATCAGATCGTCCATCTCGGATGGGCTGAACTGATAGCGGGGCATCTCGCCATGGGGGTGCGAAGAGAGACGCGCAGCGAAACCTCCGTCATCGACGGCATGTCAGCGACGGCCCCGAAGTCCGGCGGGATCCTCGATCTGTCCCGATCGTTGGCGCTTACCCGATGGCATGTCACGCAGAGGTTTTCCGCCAGAACACCGCCGGCTCTGACTTGATCCGGGCTTTGCGCATTGCATGGCTGGCACATGCCCACAAGCGCCATGATCGCGAGCGCAGATGTCGCCCGATAGACCCTGTGCGACAGGCCCGGGTTGGGCGCTGTGCGAGACCAAGCCGAGGGAAGAGGGCCGATGGCTGCCTTCAATCCAGTCATTTGGGCGTCCATTTCCGCGAGATGCGCCGGATGTAGGCGACCAGGCCATCGGTCTCGTTTTCGAGGAGCTGGAATTCCGGCATGCCGGGATGCTTGACGACCGTTCCGTCGATCAGAACCGATGCCGGATTGTCGTCACGGTAGCGCTCCGCGATGAGCGGAAACCGTGGTGATTTGGGATTAGGGCTCTCGCCGTCGCGTCCGATGGCATGACAGCCGCTGCAAAGGCGCTCGGCCACCTTGTGGCCGATTTCGGCGCTCTCCGCATTCTCAGGGCGCTGCGCATCCGCCGGCATCGCGCGGCCGGGCATGCTCGCGCCGATCGTCGCCATCGCGAATCCGAGAATGACGAGGCCTTGGTGAGCCATCTGTCGAAGAGCCATCTTTGCGCGCGATCACTTTGCTGCTGCAACATCGATTGAGATGTTAGGCGGTCTAAACGCCGTGCGAGAGCATCGGAAAATACGCAAGGCGGCCGACGATCGTCGGCCCTGCGGAGCGCGGTCAGGCGCGACCCGGCCGCCCGCGAACGCCATTGAAATAGGCATGCAGCCATCGGTCGTTCGACGTGAGCATCGTCTCGATCGGACCTATCGCGATCACCCTCCCATCGGCGATCGCCGCAACCCTGTCGCAGATCTGATGCAGGCTATCGAGATCGTGGGTGACCATGAACACGGTCATGTCGAGCGTCTTGCGCAGATTGCCGATCAGGACATCGAATTCTGCAGCCCCGATCGGGTCCAGCCCCGAGGTCGGCTCATCCAGGAAGAGGATCTGCGGGTCGAGCGCCAGCGCGCGGGCAAGCGCTGCTCGCTTGGTCATCCCCCCGGAGAGCTCTGCTGGCGATTTGTCGGCCGCATCGGCCGGCAGTCCCACCATCTCGATCTTTAGCATCGCCATCCGTCCGAGAAGATCGTGTGACAGCTGCGAATGCTCGCGCATCGGGAACTGGATATTTTCCTTCACCGTCAATGAGGAAAACAGCGCGCCATTTTGAAACATGACGCCGCATCTGCGTTCCAGCAGCCTGGTCGCGTCAGCCGAGATTTTATCGACGTCCTCGCCGAAAACTTCGATGTGTCCTTCGCGCTTTGGAAGCAGGCCCAGGATCGCACGGGTGAGGACCGACTTTCCCGAACCGGACGCGCCGATGACACCGAGAATCTCGCCGCGACAGACATCCAAGTCGAGGTGGTTCAGAATGATCCTGTCGCCAAATCCGACGACGAGATCGCGAACGCCGATGGCGATGTCCCGCGGGCTTTTCTCTATCACGACGACGGGATGGTCGAGACCAAGAGCTGCCGCGTTGGATGCCGGTTTGGGAAAAGAAGCTTTCTCGACCGAGCCCATCAGACCCGCGTTCCAAACAGGGCGCCGATGCCGGCCGTGACGGCCATCGCGAACGCGCCCCAGAATGTGACACGGATCGCGGCAATTCCTGTCGGCGCGCCGCCGACCCTTGCGCCGACAGCGCCCAGGATGGCCAGGAACACCAGCGAAGCGATCGATACGGACGCCACAAGAAGGTGTGCCGGAGCGATGAGGGCAATGCCGACGGGCACGATGGCCCCGACGGCAAAAGCGGCCGCCGAGGACAGCGCCGCCTGGACCGGCTGCGCGGCGGTTGCGGTCGACAGGCCAAGCTCGTCCCTGGCATGGGCGCCCAGCGGATCATGCGCCATCAGCGACGTGGCGACCTCGATGGCAAGACGCCGGTTCAGCCCGCGGCTCACATAGATATTGGTCAGTTCGGCCAGCTCCCCGACAGCATCGTCGTGCAGTTCCTTCCGCTCGCGAGCGAGGTCGGCATTCTCGGAATCGGCCTGCGAACTGACCGAGACATATTCGCCGGCCGCCATCGACATGGCGCCGGCGACGAGACCCGAGACGCCAGCATTGAGAATGCTGTTTGCGTTACCTCCGGCGCTGGCGACGCCGATAATCAGGCTGGAGGTCGAGAGTACGCCATCATTGGCGCCAAGCACGGCGGCGCGAAGCCAGCCGAGCCGTCCGGTAACATGGTGTTCGTGATGGGTTTTGAGCCGCGTCATTGCATCAATGGTTCTCGAAGACAGCTATTCCCGCCACGTCCAGCGCTGCGAATTCCTCGGGCGACAGCGCGATGCTGGCTGCAGCCACGTTCTCCTCCAGATGCGCGACATGCGACGTCCCGGGGATGGGCAAGAGCACATCGCTCCGGTTTAAAAGCCAAGCCAAAGCGATCTGCCCGGGCGTAGCGCGGTGCGTCTTGGCGATGCCGTCCAGGAGCGAGCCCGGCTTCTCCAGTTTGCCCGCGGCCAGCGGATACCAAGGGATGAACCCGATGCCGCGCGTTTCGCAATAGGTCAGCACGGCCTCGCTCGTCCGGTCGATCAGGTTGTAGCGGTTCTGCACGGTGGAGACCGGGAACACGGCGCGCGCCGCCTCGATCTCCTCGACCGAGACCTCGCTGAGCCCGGCATGCCGGATGAGGCCGTCGTCGAGCAGCGACTTGATCGCGCCGAACTGCTCATCGCGCGGGACGCCGCGGTCGATCCGGTGCAACTGCCACAATCCGATCTGCTCCACGCCGAGAAAGCGAAGGCTCATCAAGGCCTGCTGTCGCAGATACTCCGGCCGGCCGAGCGGCTGCCAGATATCGGGACCACCCCGCACGAGGCCCGCCTTGGTGGCGACGAGAATATCGCGATAGGGATGAAGCGCCTTGTGGATCAGACGTTCGGAGACGTCGGGTCCGTAGGAATCGGCGGTGTCGATGAAGTTCACACCGAGTTCGGGCAGGCGCTTCAGGGTCGCAAGGCATTCGTCGTGGTCATCCGGGTTGCCCCAGATGCCCTTTCCGGTCAGCCGCATCGCACCGAAGCCGAGGCGGTTGATCGCGATCTCGCTGCCGATCTTGAAAGTGCCGGACTTGCCGGCATCGAGTTTGGCCACGTCGAGCTTCCTTGAATAAATGCCGGAAGAAGGTGCCGGGTATCGCCGCGCATGCGGCGTATCCTGCGCGTAAGGGACCGGCGAACGGCATGGCGAACCCGGGATTTGGGAAGTTGGCCACGCTTGCGACAGGCATAGGGCCAGTGACGGGCTGGAACCGCTAGCCCCGGGAACTACGCAGCTCCGCGGAGGGGCAGCATCACTCCTCGATGTGCGCAGCTGCAGTGGATCTGGCGGGCGTCATGGGGGTTTTCCGAACCTTTCCGACGGGGCTCAGCCGGTCAATATGGGCGCGCTCGCCTGCAAGCCCGACGCGGCAGACGCACAGACCTCCGCGGAGGTCGTGGCTGCCAAATCGATCGCGGAGGCACGGAGGACAAGATCTCGACGGACTGCGCTGCCAGGCCCCCCGGATCACCGGCGTCGAGGTCAAGCCTTCGTGCGCGGGCGAAGCCACACGAACGCGAAACTGAGCGCCCAAACGGGCGGAGCTTGGCCCGGTTCGCCGAGCCCATCGCCCGACCTGGCGGAGCAGCATACCCTTTTGCAACGCCGCCCCTGATCCGGAGAAAATCATGACCCATAGACCTGATCTGGGTATTGCGACCCGCAAGGTCTGCTTCATTCTGTCCAAAGCACGCCAGTTCGACGGGAAGGAAGGCGTGACCGATCCGGATTCCGGCTCGAATGCCAGCGACGATGGCATGGTCGATGTTCTGGAGGACGACCGACACGATCCAGTCGAGCATGAGCTCAAGCGCTTCATCCACGACCTCGACATCGACGAGCAGATCGAGCTCGTCGCGCTCGCCTGGCTCGGCCGCGGGGATGGCGACCTCACCGAGTGGAGCCGGCTGCTGGCCGACGCACGCTGTGCCCATAATACCCGTACGGCCGCCTATCTGATGGGAATGCCGCTCGTTTCCGATTGCCTCGAGGAGGGGCTCTTCCTTTTCGGCGAGACCTGCGAGGATTTGAATCCCGAGTGACCGCAAAGCTTATGGCGAGAGCCGGGTGCGTGCAGGGCGCGTGGGCTGCGCCGTCGAAGAGTTGCTTTCCGTTAGGGGTCTGGGATGGCGGGGCAGAGGCCTGTTCCGCCCAGCGCATCCACGGCAATTGCGGCGACGAAGCCGTCGCCGCCACTGTTGCCGGAGCCGTACAGGGCGGCGACCGGGCAGGGCGCCCAGCGCGCGATGGTCTCGCGGGCGACCGATGCACCCGCATTATCCATCATCATAATGCCCGACAATCCGGCCTCGCCCATCCAGCGGGCGTCGAGCAGGGCGCTGTTCATGGCGGAGCAAGGGGCGGCTCGTCGATCTGGGTTGACCCATGGTGATCTCGCAAAGGGGCACGGTCGGCCTGTCCATTCCCCGCCGGCGGACCGCCGGCAGGGGGAGCGTCTCGGTGTCAGCCGACGTGGATCGCGTTGTCGACCGACGTCGTTCCGGGAGCGGCCCAGGCGGCCGAACCTGCCTCGTCTCGCTCGTACCAGCTGTTGACGGTGCCTGTGAGTTTCACCTCGCCGCCCTTCGCGGTCACGTTGATGGTGGCGGGATCGAACCACGACCTGTCCAGCGCCTTGAGGATGTTCTCGCGAATGGCCGAGGTATTCGGCCTGGGCTTGACGGTGATCAGATCGGACACGCCGATGACGCCCCAGAGGCCGCGAATGGCGCTCACGGCCGATGCCGCCTGATAGTGCCAGTCGATCTGGCCGGTCAGCGTGACCCAGCCCTTTTCGACCTTTACCTTGACGGCGCCCGTCGGAATGCTCGAATCCCACTTCAGGCGGTCGAGCGCGGCGGCCGCGATCTCCTCGTCGCCGTGCTTGACGCTGAAGGGCAGTTGGACCTCGATTTCCTCGGCCACTGCCTTGACGTCGTTCACCCGACGAGCGGCCTTCTCGGCCGCGAGCTTTTCGGTGTAACTCTCGACATGGCCCGTGAGCGTGACCACGCCGTTGTGGGCCGTGACGCCGATATGGGCCGCATTCACGCTCGGCTCCCACTGCAATTCGTCGAGGATAGCCTGCTTCAAACTTTTGTCGTCGAACATGTCGTTCTCCGGTGTTGCGATGATGAGGACGACGTCGAATGGCGTCATCCCGAGCATCGTTATGGAGCCCGATCTTGCATCGATAGGCTCGGAAACTACCCAATTCGCAAAATTCGGGCCCGCGGAGGCCGCTGTCATGGGGCGTGGTGAAGTAGAGCGCCGGTAAGCGCATCTGAATGACTGATCCATCCTCAGCCGATAAGGCGATGAGTACTTTCCGATCCTGTTTCGCCAGCAAGAAAAGGCGATAGCCTTCATTCGTAGCTTAGAGAACGAGTAAATTTATGAAGCTTCTGCTTCGTGGATTGTCGCACTCGAAGGCACTCGCCGATCGAGCCTGGAGACACGGTCGCGCTCTCTTGCCGACAGGTCTCGGTCTCACGATCCTCCCTGACGAAAGACACCGCCATGAAACGCTCGACCACACTCATCGCCGCGACCGCGCTCCTGATCGCCTCGGCCGCAATGCCGGCCTTTGCGCAAGGCGCCAAGCAGACCGTCGCGCTGACGGAAATCAACCCGATGACATTGGCGACGGGCTACCGTTCGTCAAAGCTCGTTGGCGCCACTGTGTACAACGATGCCAAGGAGAACATCAGCAAAGTCGACGACTTGATCGTTACCTCCAAGGATAGCGTCCCTTACGCCGTCCTGTCAGTCGGCGGCTTCCTCGGGATGGCCAAGCAGCATGTCGTCGTGGCGGCGTCCGCGCTCACCGTCGTCGACGGTCGCATCACGCTGAATGGCGGAAGCAGGGATTCGCTCAAGGCCCTGCCGAACTATTCCTACACCTACTGAAGCCGAAGCAGACAGGGCCGCTTCGACGCCCTGTCTGCTTGAACAACGAGAAGGAGTAGACCGATGCCCGCGGGACAGAGCAGTGGAACCGGCGCGATGACCGAGCTCGACGACGAGAAGGTCAGGAAAGACTCTATCCTCAGCAATCGCGACAAGGCACAGAGGATACCCGGCCAAAGCCTCGATGGAAAGGGCGTCCAGATCGACGAGTATAAGGACAATCCATCAAACCACCGGCCGTCGCGCGAAGCGGCGTCGCAAACCGATGCGGGGTCGGTCGACGACGCTCGGAGCACATCGTCGGACGAAGCGGACGACAGATGACCGCAGGCGCGTCGCCGGCTCCACGCCCTGGTGGGTCCAGGGCAACTGCCCGATCGCGCTGGCTACGTAGATTCCGATCCTTACCGGGTCGGCGGCGTCGCTTGATAGTGCGCCGAAATCTCATTCGGTGACGAGCGATACCGCCGATCCCCGGATGACGCGGAGCTGCAGCGATGAACCGTTCGAGTCTTGCCGGAGACGGCGCTGTCCTTGTCGACCTCGCATCGATGCGGACGCCTTGCCTCGCAGCCGATGAACTGCGCCTGACCCATGCCTATTGGCGCGCCGCGAATTATCTCTCGGTCGGTCAGATGTATCTCTACGACAATCCGCTTCTGCGCGTGCCGCTGACGCTCGACCATGTGAAGCCTCTGGTTGTCGGGCATTGGGGCACGACACCTGGCCAGAACTTCATTTATGTCCACCTGAACCGGGCGATCCGCGCGGGCGATCTGAACATGATCTACGTCGCCGGCCCCGGACACGGCGGTCCCGCGATCGTTGGCAACACCTATCTAGAAGGCTCGTACAGCGAGTTCTTCCCTGAGGTCTCGCAGGACGAAGCCGGCATGAAGCGGCTGTTCACGCAGTTTTCTTTTCCCGGCGGCATATCGAGTCATGTCGCGCCGACCACACCGGGCTCGATCCATGAGGGGGGAGAGCTCGGCTATTCGCTCAGCCATGCCTTTGGCGCGGCGCTCGACAATCCCGATCTGATCGTCGCCTGCGTGGTCGGCGACGGCGAGGCCGAGACGGGGCCGCTGGCGACTGCATGGCAGTCCAACAAGTTCCTCGATCCCGTCTCCGACGGCGCGGTTCTCCCGATCCTGCATCTGAACGGCTTCAAGATCAGCAATCCTACGATCTTCGCGCGGATCGACCATGACGAGATCGAGCAGTTCTTCCGTGGCAACGGCTGGACGCCGCATTTCGTCGAAGGCGACGATCCGCATGTGATGCACCAGCAGATGGCGGCGACGATCGAAACGGTGATTGCGGAAATCCGCGCCATTCAGCAGAACGCGAAAGACAACAATGACACGACGCGTCCGCGCTGGCCGATGATCGTGCTGCGCTCGCCCAAGGGTTGGACCGGGCCAAACACCGTCGACGGCCTGCAGATCGAAGGCACCTTCCGTTCGCATCAGGTGCCGCTCCTCGTCGATGCTGCACACCCCCGCCATGTTCAGGCGCTCGAAAGCTGGATGAAGGCCTACGGACCTGACGATCTGTTCGATCAGGACGGCGCGCTCGTGCCCGAACTGGCTGCGCTGGCGCCCGAAGGCAACCGTAGAATGGGCGCCAACCCGCATGGCAATGGCGGAGTGCTGCTGCGCGACCTCCGGATGCCCGATTTCCGCGCGCATGCGGTCACCGTGCCCGCGCCCGGCGCCGTCAGCAGCGGCGACACGCCGATACTTGGCCGGTTCCTGCGCGACATCGTGACGAAGAACCCCGACAATTTCCGGATCTTCGGCCCCGACGAGACGCTGTCGAACCTGCTCGGCGCCGTGTTCGAGGTCGCGAACCGGCAATGGGAAGCTCTGATCGAAGCCGAGGACGAGTTCCTTGCCCCAGCGGGCCGCGTGGTCGATGCAATGCTGAGCGAGCACCAGTGCGAAGGCTGGCTCGAAGGATATCTGCTGACGGGGCGCCACGGCCTTTTCAACAGCTACGAGGCCTTTATCCGCATCGTCGACTCGATGGTCGGCCAGCATGCCAAATGGCTGAAGGTGACCAATGAAATCCCGTGGCGGCGCGATATCGCTTCGCTCAACATCCTGCTCGCCTCTCATGTTTGGCAGCAGGATCACAACGGCTTCACGCACCAGGACCCCGGCTTCCTCGACCATGTCGTCAGCAAGAAGGCCGATATCGTCCGCGTCTATCTTCCGCCCGACGCCAACTGCCTGCTCTCGGTGGTCGATCACTGCCTGCGCAGCCGCCATTACATCAACGTCGTCGTCGCGGGAAAGCACGCGCTGCCGCAATGGCTGACGATCGATGCCGCCATCACGCACTGCACCCAGGGCATCGGTATATGGCAATGGGCGAGCAACGATCAGGATGGCGAGCCCGATATCGTCATGGCGAGTTGCGGCGACACGCCGACGCTTGAAATCCTGGCTGCGACATCGATCCTGAGACAGCATCTTCCCGAGTTGAAGGTCCGTGTCGTCAATGTCGTCGACCTGATGAAGCTCCAGCCTTGTGCAGAGCATCCCCATGGGCTCAGCGAGCGCGATTTCGATGCCTTGTTCACGCGCGACCGACCTGTGATCGTCGGCTTTCATGGCTATCCCGGGTTGGTCCATCAGCTCACCTACCACCGCGCCAATCGTAACCTCCATGTTCACGGCTATTGCGAGGAAGGCACGATCACGACGCCGTTCGACATTCGCGTGCAAAACAAGCTCGACCGGTTCCACCTCGTAATCGACGCGATCGATCGGCTGCCGCAGACGGGCAGCCGGGGCGCCTATATCCAGCAATCGATGCGCGACAAGCTGGTCGAGCATAAGCGCTACATCGACCGCCACGGCCAGGACATGCCCGAAATCCTCGATTGGACCTGGGGGGCGCCGATATGAACGCCGACGATCTGGCGGAGATCGCGCGCTCGATGGGCGCAGACGACAAAGGGTTGGTGGCGATCGACGAAAGTATCGGCACCTGCAATCGGCGCTTTGCCGCGCTCGGGATACCCGATACCGCCGACAGGCGTCGCGCTTGGCGCGAGCTGATCGTCACTACGCCCGGCCTGCGACAATCGATTTCAGGGGCCATCCTGTGCGATGAAACGATCCGCCAGGAAACGAGCCATGGGGCGTCATTCGTCTCGCTGCTCGACCGGGTCGGAATTCTGCCCGGAATCAAGGTCGATGCCGGCACGATCGAGCTTGCGGGACATCCCGGCGAAAAGATCACGGAAGGACTCGATGGGTTGCAGGCCCGGCTCGCAACCTATGCCGAAATCGGCGCGCGCTTCGCCAAATGGCGCGGTGTGATCGCGGTCGACACAGATCGCCCCAGTCGAGGATGCGTTGAGGCGAATGCGCAAGCTCTCGCGCGTTACGCGACAATCTGTCAGCAGGTCGGGCTGGTGCCCGTGGTCGAGCCCGAAGTGCTGATGGAGGGCAGCCACGATCTACCGCGTTGCGCCGAGGTGACCGAAGCGATTCTGCGCGCCTTTTTTCGCCATGCCGACGAACAACGCGTGATGCTGGAAGCCATGATCCTCAAGCCGAATATGGTGCTGTCAGGTCTGGACTGTGCGAACCAGGAGGACGCAGACACTATCGCCGACGCAACGGTTAATTGCCTGTTACATACCGTTCCGGCCGCGGTTCCGGGCATCGCCTTCCTCTCGGGCGGGCAGAGCGGAGAACTCGCATCCGCGCGGCTTAATACGATGCATCTCCGGTTTCGCGGGCTCATGCCTTGGCAGCTGACGTTCTCCTTCGGGCGGGCCATCCAGCAGCCGGCGCTCGAAATCTGGGGCGGACGCGACGATCGCGCGCAGGCGGCGCAAGCGGCCATCAGGCATCGCGCCGGCTGCAGCCAGGCCGCACGCCGTGGCCTCTACGATGCATCCAACGAAATCCGGCGGTTCACGGGGATGGCATGCTGAAGCCTCTCCCCAGATTATACGTGATCCGCCACGGCGAAACCGAGTGGTCGCTGTCGGGGCGGCATACCGGGAAGAACGATCTGCCTCTTACGGAGCATGGCGCAGCCATGGCGCGGAGGCTTCGAGCCTATCTCGTGGTCACCCCGTTCGCGCTGGTGCTGACCAGCCCGCTCCTTCGCGCACGCGACACTTGCACCCTGGCAGGTCTCGGCGAGCATGCTCAAATCTCGACCGATCTTTCGGAATGGGATTATGGCGACTACGAGGGCCGAAGCAGCGCCGAGATCTGCAAGGAAGTGCCGGACTGGGATCTCTTTCGCGACGGCAGCCCGAATGGCGAAACGCCTTCACAGGTTGCCGCCCGGGCTGACAGGCTGATTGGCGGCCTTCTGGCTATCGCGGGCAATGTCGCGCTGTTCTCCCACGGCCAGTTCGGATGCGCTCTAGCGGCCCGATGGATCGGCCTGGCGATCGCGAACGGCCGACATTTCGCGTTCGATCCAGCCGCGGTTAGCGTGCTGGGTCCCAAGTCCGGTCACTCACAGGTCCCTGTCATCGAGAGATGGAACGCCGCGCTGGCACAGTCCGACATCGGGCTCGGCGTCGGAGATGCCCATGTCGGCTCATGATGATCTGACGCATCTGCCGGTCACGCTCCGGCCCGATCCGTCGCGCGTGGTCATCCGGCCATTCATTCCAGCCGACGACCAGGAGCCCTTCATTTCTCCAAACCAATCGCGCGCGCAGCGGATTACGGATCGCGTCCTCGGCCTCGACAAGGCGGACGTGCATTGCGGACTCACGCATTTCACCGAAAGCCTCGAAAAACATCATCGCGATGTGCCTCAGGTCCTGCTCCGCCGCTTCCATGAGGTCAACGGACCGGTCATCGACCCCGGCGCGATCGATGCCGAGCAGTCTTTGCTCGTGGGGGCCTATTTCAGCGAGGAATACTCGTTCGAGGCTGCCGCATTGTTCAACCCGAGTATCGTGCCGCATCCCGACCAGACTGGCGTCGCGCCCGGAGACGTCCGGCTGCTGTTGTCGCTGCGCGGCATAGGGGAGGGCAATATCTCATCGGTCACCTTTCGCACAGGCCTTTGGTCATCGAAAGGCGCGGTCACGATCGACCAGCCCAGCGATCAGGCGATCTGCCCGCGTATCAAGGCCATTCCCGGCGGGGCGGCGGACGATCCCGGCGTCAGACTATTCTGTGAGGAAGCTCGCGACCCGTCGGAGATCGTCCTCTTTCCCGTGACGCCGGCCCAGCGTCACGGCATCGAGGATCTTCGGCTGGTCCGCTTCGTCGATGATGACGGGAACGCCACCTATCTCGGCACCTATACCGCGTTCAGCGGCGGCGCGATCCGGCAGGAGATCTTGCGCACGACCGACTTCGTGACCATCGACCTGACAGCGCTGCGCGGCCCCGGGACCGACAACAAGGGCATGGCTCTGTTTCCCAGGCTGATCAACGGGCGCTACGCCATGCTCGGCCGGCAGGACCATGAGAATATCTGGCTTCAGATGTCGGACGATCTCTATAGTTGGGAAGCCGGCGTGAGGATCGTCACGCCACGCTACCCGTGGGAGTTCGTCCAGATCGGCAATTGCGGCTCTCCGATCGAGATCGACGAGGGCTGGCTGGTGATTACCCATGGTGTCGGTGCGGTTCGCAATTATTGCCTGGGCGCCTGTCTGCTCGACAAGAATGATCCGTCTAAGCTACTCGCCAGGCTGGCCGAGCCCCTGATCCGCCCTGATACGGACGACCATGACGGGTATGTTCCCAACGTGCTCTACAGCTGTGGCGCGATGGTTCATCAGCGCACCCTGTTGCTGCCCTATGCGATAGCGGACAGCTTCACGACCTTTGCATCCATGCCGGTGAACCGGCTTCTGGAGGCGATGGTGAGGACGCAGGCGTGAGATCATGCGCCCTTATCGCTTGCCGCAGGACGGGACGGGGAGGGCGGGGCAGGCGTGCCTGTGCGAAAACCGAGAGATAGCGTGCCGCCGTCTTCTCCCAGGTCATCGAGCGGCTGCCGGCATAGGCGCGCTCGCGCATCGACCGCAGCCGTGGCGCATCGCCGAGCAGCGCTGCGATCTGCGCGCCGGTCGCCGCCGCGTCGCCGAATGGTACCAGGATGCCGCGGCCGCCGGCCAGCAACTCGCTGGCATGCCAATAGGGCGTCGAAACCACGGCCTTTCCCAGGCCGAAGCTGTAGGCCAGCGTCCCCGAGGTCATCTGCGCCTCGTTCAGATAGGGGGTCACATAGACATCGCAGGCGGCGATGAAGGCCAGCAGCTTTGGCTGATCGACGAAACGGTCGAGGAACACGACATGGTCCTCGACAGCGAGTTCCTTGACGCGCGCGACCAGGCTCTCGCGATAGGCCTCGCCCTGCTCGCGCACGAGATTGGGATGGGTCGCGCCGAGCACGAGGTAGAGCACGTCGGGCCGCTTGGCGACGATGGCCGGCATGGCGTCGATCATCACCTCGATCCCCTTGTTGGGCGAGAGCAGACCGAAGGTCAGGATCACCGTACGCCCCTCGAAGCCGAACTGTATCTTGGCGTCGTCGGGCTCGACGAACGGAAAGGACGGGATGCCGTGCGCGATCACCTCGATCTTGTCGGATGGCACGCGATAGATATCGCGCAGCAATTCGCGCGCCTTTTCGGCCATGACGACGATTTTCGCCGAGGAATCCACGACCTGGCCGAAGACGCGCCTATGCGCTGGCGTCGGCTCTTCCACCACCGTGTGAAGGGTGGTCACGACGGGCATCGTCAGGCGCGACAGCATAGCCATGATATCGCCGCCGGCCTCGCCACCGAAGATGCCGAATTCGTGCTGCAGCGAGACGACGTCGAACGCGGCTCTGTTCAGGAACTCGGCGGCGCGCACATAGTCCTCGATGCGGTCGTCGCGCACCTGGAACAGCACCGTGGGCGGATAGTCGTAGACATGGCCGTGATCGGTCATCGCCACGATGCCGGTGTCCGCGACGCCACTGGATTTCGCGATCGCCTGATGCAGGTCGGTCGTGAACGTCGCGATGCCGCAGCGGCGGGGCAAGGAATTGCCGACGAAGGCGATCTTTTGCGGGCGAGTCATCGAATGTCACCAAGCGCGCGGTTCATGGCGAGGGGCTGGGGCTGTGTAGGCGACGACCGTGCCTGCCAGGCGTGCGGTTGCGCCGCCGGCTGCGTTTCGATTTCTGTGAGCAGCATGGAACAGGCGGCGCCGCCGACATACGCGACGAGGGCCTGAAGACCCGACGCGCCGGCCTGAAGGGGCGCATGCTGCGCCTTCAGATAGATCGCCTCGCCCATCGCGAGATCGAGGTCGGCGACGCGCGCGTCTCCGCCGATTCCCAAAAGCCAGGTCTCTTGCGCGGCGAACAACTGCCAGCCCGAATGGGCGGCCAAGTCCAGATGCTCGATCACGAAATGCGGATTGGCTAGGAACAACGTCCGGTTCCGAGACAGCCGCAGCGAGCACGACTGTGCCGGGGTGACCTCCGCCTTGGCGACGGCGAGCGCGCTTTCGATCTGCAGCTCGCGGCCGCGGCCATAGTCGAACAGCCGGAAGGTGGTGTCGCTGCGCTGCTGGATCTCGGCCAGAACGAGACCGGCACCGATCGCGTGGATCGTCCCGGCGGGCACGAAGACGAATTCGCCGACTTGGACCGGCCGCCACGCGATCAGCGCGTCGATCGAGCCGTCAATAAGGCTGGCCCGAAGCTCTGCATCGGTGATCTCGCGCTTGAGCCCCACCGCCACTTCGGCGCCAGGCTCCGCCGCGAGCACATACCAGGCTTCACTCTTGCCGTGTGGCAGTCCCATTGACCGGGCAAAGGCATCGTCGGGATGGACTTGGATCGAGAGGCGCTGGGTCGTGTAAAGCAGTTTCACCAGCAGGTCGGGCTCCGCGCCGACGAGGTCGGAGCGCTGAAACCATGTCTCGCCGATCATCGCATGGTCGGCGGAATGCCCGCCCCAGCATCCACGATTGGTGCTGCCCCAGGGCTTCGCGACATCCAGCCGAACGGCCTTTTCGATCGTCATGCGAAATCTCCTGATGCAGCTCACCGGCGCAGCTGCGCCTCGCAAGCCAAGCTCGGGAGCCTAACGGCTGCCGGAGCGCGCCGGCAGGGTCGGGAAGTACTCAAATGGCCCGGGGGCTCATCGCCAAAGTGCTGTCACCGCAGCCGCGATCGACGAAAGCGTAAGCGCCCGGCGAGGGAAATCCCCGTTATCGCGCCGGCCGACGGTCGGCTGGTTCAGGCTGCGTAGTTTCCGCTGCTGGTTCCGTTGCGGAGCCGGCCTATGGTCGATCCCCGTCGACCCTGGGGCAGGCAGCGTCCAGATCGAAAGGCAAAGCCAATGCAGATGCCTTCATCACGGTATTGCCTGGCCGCGCCGGAGCGCGTCGCGGACCGGCAAGGCGGCGCGAGTTGCGTCGCCAGGCTACCGGCCTCGGTACTAGGCAGCTTCTGAGGTGAAGACGCTTGCCATCTTCGATCTCGACGGCACGCTCGCGGAGAGCAAGTCTCCGATCGACGCCGAAATGGCAACGCTGCTGAGCTTGCTGCTCGCCATCGTTCCCGTCGCCATCATCTCGGGTGGGGATTGGCCGCAGTTCCAGACGCAGGTCATTGCCCGGCTGGCGGCGACGGCCGACATCGCCCGCCTCTCGCTGCTGCCCGCATGCGGCACGAAATTTTACCGCTATGTCAACACGCGTTGGGAGAGGCTGTACTCCGACGATCTGGCTGATGAAGACAAGCGCATGATCGTCGAAGCCATCATGCGTGCAGTCGCTGCCTCGAAGATTGCACCCGCCCGGATCTGGGGCGCTCAGATCGAGGACCGGGGCAGCCAGATCACCTTTTCGGCCATCGGCCAGCAGGCGCCGCTGGACGAAAAGGCGAAATGGGACCCCGATTTTTCCAAGCGCAAACGCATCAAGACCCTGCTCGACCAGTCGCTTCCCGATTTCTCCATCCGGCTGGGCGGCACCACCTCGATCGATGTCACGAGGCCCGGCATCGACAAGGCTTACGGGATCGGAAAGCTGCGCGAGGTCCTCGGTGTAAGTCTGGACGGGATGATCTTCGCCGGCGACGCGCTGTTTCCGGGAGGAAACGACGAGCCGGTGAAGAATGCGGGCGTCGATGCGATCCAGGTCCGAGATCCGCAAGAGGCAAAGCGTGTGATCGAGACGATGATAGCCTGTCTTGCTTCGGCGCCTTGACCAGGGAAAGCCTTACATCAGCGCGGAGCCCTCTTGTGAATCCAGCCGTCAGGCCGAGGACTTCGATGGGCAGGCAGGAAGAGTTCCAGTTTCCGTATACGTAATGTCTGCACCAGAATCATGAGCTTCGCGTCGGTCATTAGAGCGCGGTCCGCCAGCCCCCATCCGCTCGACGGTCAGATAGCCCGAATAGACGACTTCTCGGCCGAGGATGAGCGGCTTCATTGATAGGCCTCCGTTTCGCTTCGGTGCATCCGGAGGACCTGTTTCTCGACGAGCCGATACTTCGTCGACGAAACGGCGAGGCCCGTCGCCCAGTCGACAAGGTCGTTCCAGGGATCCACGATCTTCCCCAAAGCGGAGACGAACGTCACGACGGTGGCGATGTCGGCTTGCCCCCGCAGCACGAGCCAGCCGCCGAAGCCAAGGATCGCGCCGATGCCGAGGCTGTAGGTGAAGTTCATCAAGAAGTTCATCGTCGTCTTTAGCTTCAGCACGCCGACGTTCAGGCTGAAGACCAGATCAAATTTCCGATGCTCGTCGCGGCTGCTCGAAGCCGAATGGACCACGAGGATGTCGTGGCCGACGCTCCTGAGCAGAGTGATCCGATGGGTGACGCGACGATTGATCGCGCGCTGCATCAGGGGAACGAAAATCAGCTGCGGCGTCAGAACGGCAAACCCGATCAGCGCCATCCAAGGTTGGAGATAAGCCAGATAGGCGAAAACCGTGACCAGAAAGCCGCCTTCCAAGATGGGAACGCTGATGCTCGTGCCCACGAAGCCGCCGATGTCGTCGCACTCTGCCAGGATCATCGAGATGCTGACCGCATCTGTCGTTCCCTGACGTCTCTCGTGGTCGATGTCGTCCAGCCGCCGATCGATCACCAGCCGCAGAGCGCGAACCGCGCTCTCAGCGATCCACCCGCGATAGACATTGGTGAGGAGCTTGATCAGTCCGAAGGCAAGCACAACGGCGAGGTAGCCGATCGTAAGCAGCAAGATCGGACGAAACGCACCGCCCTTGACGGCGGCATCGACGATCCGCCGCTGGATTTCGAGGGGCGCGGCATTCAAGGTGAAGACCACCACCGAGAGCAGTGACAGCCAGAGCTGGTGCCAGCCGCTGGTCGCGAAGACGAAGCCCATGAGCGTTGCGGGCAGTATCGCAACCCGTTCGAATAGGCGCGAGGCGGCTGAGGGCTGGCCAAACATCGAAGCCTCGTTCTGGGCAGGGATGGGAGCGGCTCGCTAGCGCCGCTCCGTCGATCGCATGGCGAGCCGCTCGCGATCGGCCCGCGCGAATCTCAGGCCGGCGACAGCGGTTCAGCTACGGCGCGCGACCCGGGGATATTTTCTGCCTCCGCGGCCTCCTGTCCCGAGATCCGGCCGTCGATGACGTCGAGAATCCGGTCGCAGCGCATGGCGAGATCGAGATTGTGCGTGACGATCAGGAAGGTCGTCGAATGCTCCGTATTGATGCGTCGCATCAGGTCGAAGACACCATCGGCCGAAACGCTGTCGAGATTGCCGGTGGGCTCGTCCGCGAGTACCAGCGAGGGGTTCATCGCCAGCGCACGCGCGATCGCGACGCGCTGCTGCTGGCCGCCAGACATGTTGGTGGCTCGGTTGTCGCGCCAGCGCGTCAGCTCGACATCGGCGAGCAAGCCATAGGCGACGTCCTGCATCGCATCTGTTCGACGGCCATGATCGACCATCATAGGCATCATCACGTTCTCGGCCGCCGTGAAGGCCGAGATCAGGTAGTGATATTGGAAGACGAAGCCGATGGTGTGTCCGCGCAATGCGGTCATCTCGGAATCGCTCATGCCCGCGGTGTTCTGGCCGTTGATCGAGACGGTGCCGGAGGTCGGCCGGTCGAGCAGACCGATGATGTTCAGCAGCGTGCTCTTGCCCGAGCCGGACGGCCCCATCAGCGCCACGAACTCTCCGGCCGCGAGCTTGAGATCGATGCCATGCAGCACCTCCGTCTCGACCGGAGTGCCTGCATTGTAGAATTTGCGAATCTGTTCGAGCTTGAGCACGTCAGCCACGGATCGCCTCCACGGGATCGAGGCGCGCCGCCCTGAGCGCCGGCGCCATGCCGGCGGCCACGCCGGTCAACGTCGCGACGGCAGCGGCGACGACGAACAGGCTCGGCTCCAGCATCAGTGGGAAGAGCTCCGTGCCGTCGGCCTGCCGCGCGGCGCCGTGCCAGAGAAACAGCGCTCCGGCGCCGAGGCTGGAGCCGATGATGGCCCCGATGAAGCCGAGCACGCCGCCCTGGATCAGGAAGACGCCCAGGATTTGCCCGCGCCTCGTGCCCATGGCCCGCAGGATGCCGATATCCTTCGAGCGCTGGATCACGGAGACGATCAGCACCGCCGCGATGCCGAATGCGACCGAAAGCCCCACGAAGGACCGGATCAGCGTGTTGGACGACTGCTGTGCCCTGACTGCGGTGAAGAACTGTGCGTTGGTCTTGATCCAGCTATCCGCCTGGACGGGAAGCGTGGCCGAGATGTCCTGCGCGATCGTCTCGGCCGCGTATATGTCGGTGACCGTGATGTCGAGGGTCGTGATGCCGCCAATCAGGCCGAGCAGGCTTTGGGCTGTCCTGAGGGCGACGAAAGTGCTGCGTTCGTTGGCGCCCTTGTTGCCGAGGTCGAAGACGCCGGTGATGGTGAGCACCTGCGTGGCGCCGCTCGCCGTGCTGAGATTGAGTTTGTCTCCGACCGCTGCGCCAAGATCCTTGGCGAGCTCGGTCCCGATCAGAATGTCGTCGCTTTCAAGCTTCGCTGCGCCGGCGACGATGTAGTCGGGAACCCGCACGATCTGGAAATAGAGCTCCGGCTCCATGCCGGTCAGCGTTATGCTGCGCGCCGCGTCACCGCGGATCGCCAGGGCGGACCCCGTCGCCGTCGGCGACACCGTGATCACGTCGGGCCGCGCCTTCATGGCGGATCGAATCGTCTGCCATTGGTCGATCGATAGGATGCGCTGCGAGGGGCGCTGGACGATCGCGCCCTCGATAAGACCGGAACTGCTCCGAAGCGGGCGGGCGACCTCGTCGGGCGGGATGATCTGGATATGGGCCTGCGAGGTCAGCACGCGCTTGATGAAGTTCGCCTGGAGGCCAGACAGCATCGCCGACATGAACACGATCACGCCTACGCCCATCGCGATGCCCGTGAGGATGAAGACGGTCTGCATGATCCCCTCGGTGAGGAAGCGCAGGCCGATCGTCCATTCGATCGGCGCCCAGTTCTTCATAATGCGACCGGTCGTAGGCGCTGGCCGGCGCGGACGCCGGCGGCAACCGGGATCAATCTGTCGCCAGGCGTCAGGCCATCCAGGATTTCGATGTTGTCGGCGGCGCGCAGCCCGATATGGACCGCCTGCATCCGCGCACGCCCATCCTTGACGACGAGAACCCAGGGCGCGGCGCTCAGCGGATCGTGAACGGTGCGCGCCGGCACGACCATGACGGCGTTTCGGCGATTGACCTGGATATCGACCGAAACCGTCATGTCCTGACGGAGATAGGCCGGTGGCTGAGTGGTGGTCAGCTTGACCTCGACCGAGGCGCGGCTGATGTCGACCGACGGGTTGATGTAGGACAACGTCGCGGCAAAGCGCTGGTCGGCATAGGCGTCGGCCGAGGCGACGGCGCTCTGCCCCAGCTTGAGCAGGCCGATATTCTTCTCGTCGATCTGCAGGACGAGCTGAACCGCACCGGTCGGCGCCAGGACCAGCAGGGCCTTGCCGGGTGCGACGACCATGCCGCGCTCGACGCTTCGCGTGATCAGGATGCCGTCGCGCGGGGCTGTGATCGTGGCGTAGCCGAGCCGTGCTCTTGCCTCGTTCAGGGCGGCCTGAGCCTGATCGAGTTGGGTCTGCGCCATAACGAAATCGGCTCCCCCGGTGGTCGAGGTAAAGACCTGGAGCTCGGCGGTGCGGACCTGCGTCCTGGCGATATCGAGGTCCTTCGTCGCTGCATCGAGGACGGCGCGCGTGCCATAGCCGGACGTCGCGAGTTCCTCCGCGCGTTGGAATGCGGCTTCCGAGTTGGCGAGCGTCGCCTTGGCCTGCTTCAGGCTCTGGTCGGCGGCCGGCAGCGTGAGCTCCCGCATCTGGCGAAGCCTGGCGTCGGCTTGCGCCGACGTCGCCTGCGCCTGCACGACGGCAGCTTGCAACTCGCGCGTCTCCAGCGCCACGAGCGGTTGGCCAAGGGTGACCGACTGGCCTTCATCGACGAGCACGTCGGCGACGGACGCGGTGATCTGGCTGGCGATCTCGACCCGGAACGGCGTCTCGACATGGCCGCTGGCGACGACCGTCTTGACCAGATCGGTCCGCAACACGGGATAGACCGCAACCTCAGGGCCGAAGAACCAGCGCAGGCCACCGAGCACGAGAACGACCCCGGTGAATAGAGCAGCCGCGAACGGCCATTTGTGAGCCCACAGCCAGTGCGCACCGGCCATGGCTGCTGAAAGCTGCTTCACGGCTGTCGGGAGGGGCGCTACTGCAGAATCGTTCACGATGACCTCGCAGGGCCGGGCTTCCGGCGGGCTGGGCAGCGGGCTTGCCCCAAGGCGGGAGAGGCGCGATGTTCAGGCGCCGTCGCAATCCTGGCGACGACGCCGGCGCGGTCGGGGATCGTCAGGCGACCTGCTTCACGGGTGGTGTGGTCGCGGCCGCCGCATGGACATCGATCCGGCCCGGCTTGAACGTGTCCAGGATGGCCTTGGCCTTCTGGACCTCGTCGGCAGGCCCTCGCGCCAGAATCAGGAACGCGTCGGCCTTCAACGCGGTCTCGTAGGTCACCACGCTGTTCTTGGGGATGCCGGCTCCGTAGAGTGCGGCGCCGAGAGCGCTGACCCCGCCGACGACGACCGCGCCTTCGATGGCGGCGACTACCATCGTCGCGAGATATCCCAGCACAACGACGGGTCCGATCACCGGAATGGTGATGAAGACGCTGCCGGTGAGCCAGCCCCAGAGGCCGCCCCATAGGGCGCCGTTGGCTCCCCAGAACTTGATGCGATCGCCCATGTTGTAGAAGCCGATGACCTTCTCATCGGTGTGGTAGCCTTTGCCGACGATGCTGAGATCGCCCATCGTGATGCCGGCATCGGCCAGCTTCTTGACCGCCGCCTCCGCCGTCTTGTGGTCGGAGAAAACGGCGATGACGGACGTGTGCGAGGTCATGATGGTCTCCTGAAGATTGGGAAAGGGATTGGCGACACATCGCGCTTGGGCAGCCATCGGCCGCCAACGCGGCTCACGCGATGAGGAGGTTATCCTCGACCTGCGTCACGCCCGGTGCCGACCAGGCGGTTCGTGCAGCGAGGTCGCGCTCGTAAAAGCTGTCGACTACACCAGACAGCGTGACCTTGCCGCCATCTGTGACGACGGTGATATCCTCGGCGTCGATCATGGCATTGCGGGCAAAAGCCGTTTTGATCTTGGCGTGGACGTCCGAGGCCTGAATGGACGGATCGATCGTGATCATGTTGGTGACGCCGGTGACGCCGGGCAACTTCCTGACATCGGCTTCCGCCGCGGCGCGCTGATACTGCCAGAACAACTCGCCGCTCAGCGTCACCCAGCCATTTTCGATCTTCACGCGCACCTTGTCGTGCGGAATGGCGACGTCCCAGTCGAGGACGTTCAACGCCCGCTTGGCGATGTCGTCGTCGCCGTGGCCCGTGTAGTAGTGGGACCGGACCTCAAGTTCCTCCGCCACTGCCTTCACGCCTGCGAGCCGCTCGACGCTACGCTCGGCACCCCATTTCTCGGCGTAGGTCTCGACATGGCCGGACAAGGTCACGACGCCATCGCGCGCCGTGACGCCGATATGCGCGGCGTTCACGCTTGGCTCCCAAGCCAGCTCGTCCAGCACGGTCTGCTTCAAGGTCTTGTCTGTCATGGCCTGCTCCAGAGACTGCGCAGGAGTTCGTCTGCGTCGGCCGAACAGAGCGCTGAAATGCCCGGCGGGGTAGCATCGGAATCTACGCAAAGGGGAGCGTGAGTTGGTTCCTGCGATCGGGCGCAGGCTTGTCTCAGTAGACGGCGATCGTGTTTTCGACCCCGGTGACGCCCTGAACGGACCAGGTCGCGGCTTCGGCGAGCTCCCGCTCGTGCGGCGTATGGACGTACCCGCCCAACCTGATCTCGCCGCCGCAAACCTTGACCGTGATCCGGTCGAGCTGGTTCAGGCCGCCGCGCGTGAAAGCCTGCGTTACCGATGCCACGACGTCGTAGGGAAGCTTGCGCGGCTTCAGCGCGATCTGGTTGATCACGCCCGTCACGCCCGCGATCCTGCGCACGGCGAACTCGGCCTCTTTGCGCTGATAATGCCAACACAAATGCCCCGTCAGGGTGACGAGTCCATTCTCGACGGTGACCTTGATCAGTTCATCAGAGATCGAGACGTCGGACGCCAGGCAGAACAAGGCGCGCTCGGCAATCTTCTCGTCAGACGTCTGGTCGTCATCCCATAGCGCCACTTTGAGTTCCTCGGCGATTCCGCGCACGCCACGCACGCCGCGGGCGGCGCGGATCGCTGCTTCCTTTTCCCAGAGGCTAGGCACATGCCCCAGGAGCGTGACGACGCCATTATGGACCGTGATGCCGATCTCGGCCGCAGTGACGTCGGGCGCCCAGGCCAGCTCTTCCGTCACGTTCTTGCGGATTTCACCATCTGTCGGCATGTGCCGGTTCCTCGAGGAGCAAAAAAGACGTATCGGCATTGCGCCGCAGTGCTTTGCGATCGGACCCTCGGCCGTTGGGATGGCAGCCACAATCCTCGGCTTTCCCTCATACGGGCTTGAAACTTCGCCTCACGGGGGCGCTCGGCCGGCTGCTCCACCAGCCGTGGATGCCGCTAATCAGTGACGGAAACTACGCAGACGCGGCGGGCGCCCGGCGGTGGCGCGCCGGCGGATTCCGTCGCGCTAGCCCGGCGAGTGCGAACGGCTTGAGCAGTTCCGCTGTGATCAGATAGCCGACCGCGATCGCGCCAATCGCGGCCAACAGGGAAGCAGGCGGTGTCACGAATCCGAACCAGGCGCTCATCGGCGTGCAGGGCAGGGCCATCGCAACCAGCAATGCGGTGAGAGACGTCGCGGTCAGGATCGGCCGCGGCAGATCGGCCCAGGGGCGGCCATTGGTGCGGATGATGAAGATGACGAGGATCTGCGTCGCCATCGATTCCAGGAACCAGGTCGTGCGGAACTCGTCCGGAGACGCCTTGAAGATCCAGATCAGCGTGCCGAAGGTGATGAAATCGAATAGCGAGGACAGGAGCCCGAGCACGGCGGCGAAGCGCAGCAGGCCGTTCATATCCCAGACTTGTGGCTGCGCGGTCGCCTCGGGGCGCACGGTGTCGAAAGGAATACCGATCTCGGAGAGGTCGTAGAGCAGGTTATTGAGCAGGATCTGGGTCGGCAGCATAGGCAGGAAGGGCAGGGTGACCGACGCCACTGCCATCGAGATCATGTTGCCGAAGTTCGAGCTCGCGCCCATCCTTACATATTTGAGGATGTTGGCGAATGTCCGGCGTCCTTCATCCACGCCGTCGGCCACGACTGCCAGATCGGAATCGAGCAGGATCATGTCGGCCGCCGCCTGCGCTACGCCCGTCGCGCCATCGACCGACAACCCGATATCGGCGGCTTTCAGCGCCGGCGCGTCGTTGATGCCATCGCCGAGATAACCGACGACGGCGCCGCTGGCCTGGAGCGCCTTGATGATCCGGAATTTCTGGTCTGGCGCCAGCCTGCCATAAGCGTCGACCGATCGGACCTGCACCGCTAGCGCATCATGGCTCAGGCCTGCAATGTCGGCGCCGCTCAGGACCTTCTCACCGCGCAGACCGACGAGCCCCGCGAGACGTTTGACCACGATCGGATCGTCGCCCGAGAGGATCTTGACCGAGACGCCGGCCGCGGCGAGCCGTGCGATCGCGGCCGCTGCGGTTGCCTTCGGCGGATCGGCGAAGGCGCAAAGCCCCTCGAAAACCAGATCGCTTTCATCCTCCACCGAAACGTCACGCACCGCGCCTGTCCAGGGTCGCGAGGCGACGGCGATGCAGCGAAGGCCGTCTTGCGCCAGAGCCTGCACCTGAGCCGCCGCTGCGGCCTGGGCTGCCGTATCCATCGGGGCCGTGCCGGTCCCGATGCGTTTCAGCGTGCACCGATCCAGAATGGCTTCGGGCGCGCCCTTGGCGATGAGCACAACCTCGCTTTGGCTCGACGCCAGCACGGAGCCGATCCGCCGCGAGAAATCGAAGGCTCGGCGGCCCGCCAGCGACCAGTCCTTGCCGGCGGCTGGGCTTCCCGCGATCAGTGCTGCATCCATCGCGCCGCGGTCGCCGCCGAGGATGGCGGCCACGGCGGCGAGCGTCGCGGGGCGTACATCCTTGGCGCCGGTTGGATCGAGGCTTCTGGCGAGCGTGATCTCGGCGGAGGTGAGCGTGCCGGTCTTGTCGGTGCAAAGCACCGTCATGGCGCCGAGATCGTGGATGGCGGCGAGCCGCTTCACGATCACCTTGCGGCGCGCCATCCGGATCGCGCCGCGAGACAGGGTCACCGTCGTGATCATCGGCAGGAGTTCGGGCGTCAGGCCGACGGCGAGAGCCACGGCAAAGAGCAGGGAATCGAGGACATCCCGCCCAAGCGAGACGCGGGCCGCCAGGACGACGACGACGAGGCCCATGGTCGCTCGGGCGACCACGAGCCCGAACTGGTGCAGGTCGCGCTGGAAGGGTGACGGGTCGGCATTCTCTGCGAGAGCCGCCGCGGCCGAACCGAAGAGGGTCGAGCGCCCCGTGCCTACCGCAAGAGCTGTCGCCTCGCCGGTCTGCGCCACCGCGCCCCGGAACAGCGCGTTGGCGGCTTGAGAGGCGCTTTTGGCTGTGCTGACCCCGGCGCGTTTCTCTACGGGGTAGGGCTCGCCGGTCAGCGCAGCCTCGCCAGCCGTGAAGGCGCTGCTCTCGAGGATCAGCGCGTCGGCGGGGATGATGTCGCCTGCCCGGATGCGCAGCAGGTCGCCGGGTACCACCTCGTTGACGTCGATCTGCACGAAGGCGCCATCGCGCTTGACCTCAGCCTTGAGCGCGACCGAGCGGCTCAGCTCTGCTGCGGCCGTCATCGCCTGTCCTTCCTGCACAGTGTCGAGACCGATCGAGAGGGCGAGGATCGCGACGATGATTGAGCCGCCGACGGTGTCGCCCGTCCCGACTGAAACGATCCCAGCCGCGAGCAGGATCAGGGAGAGCGGCTCCAGCATGCGTCGAAGAACAGCGCGCAGGCGACTGTCGGCCTTGGGCGCCGCGTCGCTGTTGGGCCCGTAGCGATCGAGGCGCCGGGCCGCTTCCTGGGACGACAATCCGCCCGTTGGACACGCGAGCGCCGTGCCGATCTGCTCGGGCGACAACGTCCAGAATGTCCGAAGGCTGTCCTGCGGGGTTGAAGGCTCCTGCGCTGCAGCTTTTGGCATGGGCCTCTCCGATCAGGCTGTGGCGTGGGGAACGAGGTGTCCCTGCCCCAGGAGCGCATGTGCTTCATCGGCGATGACCTGCTCCTCGTCGGTCGCGACGACGAGGATGGCGATCTTGCCCGCCTTGCTATCGATCCGGGGCAGGTTCGCCGCATTGGCGGCGGGATCGACCATCGCGCCGAGCCAGCCGAGCCGACGGCAGATGGCATCGCGGATCGTCGGTTGGTGCTCGCCGATGCCGGCCGTGAAAACGAGGCCGTCGAGGCCACCAAGCGTATTGGCGAGGGCTGCGACCTCGCGCGAGACCCTGAACGCAAAGAGGTCGAGCGCATCCTTCGCTCTCGGGTCGTCGCTGGCGCAGAGCATGCGCGTGTCGCCGCTGATCTCGGACATGCCGAACAGTCCCGAGCGGTGGTAGAGCATGTCCTCGACGCGCGCGATCGACCAGCCGCGCTGCTTGACGAGATGGATCACGACGCCGGGATCGAGCGTGCCGCAGCGCGTCGCCATCGGGACGCCGTCGAGCGTCGAAAAGCTCATCGTGGTATCTCGGCTGACGCCGGCCTCCAGCGCGCACATGCTGGCGCCGGCGCCGAGATGGGCGACCACGACCCGCCCTTTGGCGACGTCCGGGTAAAGCCGCGACAGCTCGCCTGCGACGAAAGCGTAGGACAGCCCATGGAAACCGAAATGCTTGATGCCCTGGTCGAACAGGGCGCGCGGCAGGGCGAAGCGTCGGACGAGGTCGCTCTGGCTGCGATGGAAGGCCGTGTCGAAAGACGCGGTCTGCCGGATCTGCGGGCGCAGATGCGCGATGGCCTTGATCAGCCGGATGCTCTGCGGCTGGTGCAGCGGATCGAGCGGGACCAGCGCCTCGATCGCGGCCAGCGTCTCCGGGGTGATCAGCGTCGGGCCCGTGAACCGATCCCCGCCATGGACGACGCGATGACCGGCCACCGCGATCTCAGCCAGTGCGAAACGGCGTGTCAGCAGGCCGAGCATCTCGTCGATGACCGCGTGCAGGTCGCCGCCCGGACTAGCGGATAGCGGGGTCGCGGTCGCCTTGCCGTTCTCGACCAGGTGCAGCACCAGCGGCTCATCCGAGAGGTCGATCTCTCCATGCCCCAGCCTGATCGGCCGGTCGCCGTCCAGCGCGAAAACGCCGAGCTTGATGCTCGACGACCCGGGATTGAAGGTCAGCGCGATCGGCAGGCTCACGACGCGCCCTCGATTGACTTGCGACAGGCATCGCTGAGCGCCGATTGCGCCGGGGGCGGGGCCGCTTCCGGCCCGGAGTAGGAGAGCTCGTCAGGCAAGCGCATCGATGCTCGTTCCGGCTTTCCGGCGGCCAGCGCAGGCGATGGAGGCCCGCAGAATAGCGTGCCTGCGCCGAGTGGCTGTGATCCAGGGCAGAAGCGAAGCTAGCTCCGTACGAAGTCGCGCCGTCAGGGGTGGATTCTACCTAATCGCGCTCGAAACTCTGACGCCTTGCGCCGTGCGCCAGACGAACGACGCGGCTCGACGTTGTTGATCCGATGCGTGTTTTCCGAGCCTCTCCAGAAGACTCCGTTCCAACTAGGTTCTGCCGCCAGACGTCCCCGACGCTCCACGGCGGAGGCGAAAATCATGGACCAAACGAGTCCGAAACAGCCGAAGCCGGCTGTCTCGCCCGACGAGGTCCGTGCTGCACTAAAGGAGGCGGCAGCGCTGAAACCCGCCCATCGGAGCCAAGCGCGAACTAGGTTCGCGCGTCGATAAGGTGGTACGTGACAGCGATCTCGCTGCCTTCCGCCGTTCTCGTCGCGATGATAGGCCTCGAACGACACGATCTGCGCTTCGACGAACTCGCTAGAGCGGCGCTATGGCATCCCTAATCGCAACAGCTCCACTTTCGCAAATTCGGGCGGTTATACCACCATAACCTCGAACTGCATTATATTGATCTGAGCCCTTCCTAAATTCGCTTTATCCATGCGCACCGCGCGGAACCAGACCGATGTTACTTCGAGGAGAATATGGCTATGAGGACTTCATGAGTAACGATCGAACGCGCCGCCCGACGAGTGCGCGGGACAAGGCGGAAGCCCTTTTCGCGGCGCCGAAGGTGGCGCCACCCGCGCCAATCGAGAAGCGTACCGTTCTGCCAGGCGCCAAGGAGATGGTCACTCTTCGGATCGACAGCGAGGTGCTGGCGCACTTTCAGGATGGCGGCCCCGGCTGGCAGGACCGGATCAACGACACCCTCAGAAAGGCGATGCCAGCAGCCCTCCATGAGGGGCTGAGGCCGGAGGAGGTCAACTCGTCAAACGGCGGCTGATAATCAGCGCGCGAGCCCCGCTTTGATGACCGGGGGCAGTTTGCTGTCCGCCTGGGGCTGCGGATGGTGAAAGGGCTTTCAAACGCCCACGCTGCCGCGATCATCCCGGCCCGAGCCCGTCTGCCGTTCAAGTCGATCTAGGACCTTTGGCGACGGGCGCGCGTACCGGTCGCGGCGCTGGCGCAAATCGCCGAGCCCAAGAGAAGATGAGAGCAGAATGTGCCAAGGAATGGGGACGTAGGAGCGCGATCGGCCGATTGCGCGAGGTGCTGTTTCCGGATTGGATCCTCAGCGAGCCTTAAACCAAGTAGATCCAGGCCATCGCTGCCGCTCGGCTCGTCATCCGATGCACGCCCAGAGAGTATCATAGTGTCTGTCGCGCATGACCCTTCGGCCAGCGGGCGCGTCTAGCGGATCATGCTATCCCGAATAAGCTTGATCCAGTCGCCCACATTACCGGCATGAACACGGTCGAGAAGAGCCTCGAGGCGCCCCTCGTATATCAGGCGAAAGCCGTGAGCTCGTGCCTTGGCGGCATCCATATGAAGATCGTAAAGCCCCGCATTCGGGTCATCGTAGCCCAAGAGGTCGAGCACGGCGGTCCGCTCGATGACCTGAATTGCCTGCCGAAGCTGCAAGCCGTGGAGCGCTGGCGGAATCAAGGAAACATCACCAACGCCGAGCTGCGCAAGAAACCAGCGGTCGAGTTCGACAACATAGATGTCGGCTTCTTCAACCGCTACCGCAGCGACGTCACCGTGGTCGCATGCGAAGCATCGCGCGAGCAGGCCGTCCTTCCAGCTGAGAGGTCGTCCGCAGCTGCAATGCGAGGCTAGCCGTCGCAGATGCCGGGGGCAGGTGGCGATGAAGGCGAGATCCCACCACAAGCGATGATGATGAGACTCGTTGAGGCAGTCAGGGCACGACCTTCGCGGCGACTTCAAAAGATCGTCTCTGGAGTCAAGGACGTGCTCGCGCACGCGGATCGCTCGGCCTGAGCCGCCCCGGAAAGCGCTTCGTTCGAGGTCAGCCATCGGGCATTTGGAGATCTCGGCGAGCGCATGTAGATCACGGCCGTTCCAAACCCTCTCGCAGCGCACTCCGGTCAGGGTTCGCATTATGGCGCTCCTGGCGAGACCATTGGTGTCGCACAGACGAAGGTATAAGCCATGCGCCGGCTCCTCGGAGCGCAGCACTGGTGTCCAGCGCGGTGGCGCCCACGACAACTGATCAGTTGAGCTCACCGGCCGCGGGCTCCGAACGCGGTCCGGTTTCGCTTCCCCCGTGAACGCCGCTTTTCGGCGCTGACGATGCGATCCTTCCGAGCCGCAGCCACCAGAGCCGGGAGCGTTTCCAGCTCCTCAGCGGTCATTCGGAATGGATTCTCCTGATCGGCGATCTGGAGTTTGTCGCGCAGGTAGTTTTCGAAGACCAGGCGGTTGAGGCAGGGCAGGTTGCGCTCGATCGCATAGCGCGCCGCCAAGCGCACGATCGTGGCGATGCGCCCTTCATAACCATCGCAGTACGTGCCGAGCGGCAGAAAGACGTCGGGCTCTCCAAGGGCACTCGGTGTATCGAAAGGCAATTCCTTGTTCAGGGTCGCGCAATAGGTTGCGAGCGACGAGCTCCGCTCTGCCGTAATGTCGTGTGGTCTGACGACATGCACTTCGCCGCCGAGCCACTCGGCCTGAGGATTGGCGTCCTTGATCTCGATGGTGTGTTCAAGACCGACACACAGAACTTGAGCCTGGCCGGTTTTGGCCAGAACCTTGAAGACGTCCGCTCCCTCGTAGGCGGCGGAGGTTTTGCCCTTCTCGCAGATGTGCTGGGTATCGTCGAATACCACGAGGCGGGTCGCCTGGCCCTTCAATTGGCGGCCGAGTGCCAATTGCCGCTCGGCGAACGTCGCGGATCTCGGCAATTTGATGTCGAAGGCGAGCAACACGTCGTTCAGCAGGCCGTTGAATGTCGGGGCTTTGGGCACGTAGATCTTGACGATGGGACGCTCCCACCCGTTCGGCGTCTTCACCAGGACCGAGACCATCGCCTCGGAATCGCGCTGGTCATCAAGAAGCTGGCTTACAATCTGGCCGCCGGTTTCCTCCGCCGTTTCCGCGATCACCTCGTTAATCGCCGTCGTCTTGCCAGCGCGGGTTTCCCCGAGCAGGAATGCGATCTCACCTTCAGGGGCGGTGAGATGGCTGGCCATCAACGTCTGGATAAAGGAGATCGAGCTCTGCAGGCTGGGCGTCACGGCGACAAACTTTCCGATGTGGCTAAGACGCCGGGAAACGGAAGCATCGCTCCAGTGGGGGGATCGCAAAGGCCTCGCGGTGGCGCGCTCAATAAAGGGCTGCATGGAGGAGGGGGCTTTCGAGTTGTTCATCGGCGACGTCGCCCGACATAGGTTTGGGGAGATGGCAGGGGCTGCACATCTGGTTCCGGCAATGCGGCAGGCGCTGAAAGCGCGATGGGGGGAGGGGGCTGCCAATCCCCGGGATAGCGCCCTGTCTCATCTCGCTTTGGATACGGGTCGACGGGCCGCAGCACGGCATCGCGATATGGGCCGTTCGGATCCGGAGCAGGTGAAAGAATGGGCCCATCGAGATTGTGGGTTCCGACCGCCTGCGCACTGGCTTGTTGATCGTGGCGTTCACCATGAATGTGCTCGACCGCCCGGGACCCCTCCGTGATGAAGGCCGCGATCGGCTTCGGAATGACGCCGTTCTGGCGCCTGCGCTTTTCGACAAAATCGAATTGAGCTTGGCTGCCGCGCGCGAGCTTTAGCTCGTAGTCCTCGTCGACGACCCGTGCATCATCGGTTCTGGCCTTGAGGAACTCGTACTGGCCGAGCGTCATGTTTTCGATCGAGCGCTCGGCCATCAGATCGCCTTCGATCCAAGCATGTGTATCTGGATCGAGGACGTAGCCCTTTCGGAGATCCTTAGGATCGATGCGGATCAGGACGTCACAGGACCGTCCGACCCTTTCTCGCAGAGCGCGAAAAGCGTTCGAGTTCCAACGCAGTTTTTTGTGGCGGACGCCCTCCCGGCGCAGCTTACAGGAAACGACCTTTCCGACGAGCGGGGCGATGAGTTCCTTAGGCGGCGCCGGTTTTTGGCCGACCTCGTCCATCCCCTTCCGCCACAGCTCGGCAGGAATCTTGTTGGTCCTGGAATTGGGAGTGCGGTTATGCGTATCGACCACCCATCTGATGACGACGTAGCGAACATCGTTGAGTGAGAAGATCGCGTCGTCCTGTGATTTGTATTTGCCGCGCTTCTGAGGGTTCGAAAACGTCGTGCCGTTCATACTATGCATGCGTTCGCGATTGAGGCGGTGAAACTGACCCTCGATCGTGCCCTTCTTGTCGCCGCTGGCTTTCGGCAGCTGGAGAAGCCTCATGTTGAGGGCTGCTTCGGTCGCGACCATCGAAGCCGAGAGAAATTCAGATCCCTGGTCAACGATGAGGACGTCGGGTGCCCCGAAGCATGGCCAGTCGAACTGGAATGGCTTTCCGTCATACTCCGCCCAGCGCTGAAGTTCCTCGTCCTTGGGCAGGACGGCATGTCGCAGAGCCTCCATGACCGAGACCCAAGACGGTGGAACGAAGGAAATCGAGAAGCCCAGCACCATCTGCGAGAAGCGATCGATGAGCATGGTGAGCCAAGGCCTGCCGAGAACGACGCCTCCTTCCATGACCATGACGTCAAGCGGTGTATGGTCGGCCTCGACCTCTGCAAGCGGATACTCTCCCGTGGGGCCAGCCCCCGTCAGGCGCAAAAGCCGCTCCGCTTCCGCCCGCCCTTCTCGTTTGACCAGGATCTCCCATGTCCCGCGCTTGGCGAGGACGGATTCCACGACCTTACGTCCGATCACCTCCTTGCTGGTTCCAGGCAGAACAAGTCGCTCGTCAGCGGCGCGGATTCAAGTGGCGATAGATCAGGCCAAGCTGGATACCAAGGCTCTCGTTCAAGCCAGAAAGCGCAGGCCCGACTGATCGCCAATTCTGAGATCGAGCGTTACCTCCAACAGCGCGATCCTGAGATTCTCGATGAGTTTAGGGTAGCGATCATCGCCGCGACGTTGGATCAACGGCTACAAGTCATCGGCAAACGGCCCTTTGTCATGGTGGACCGCAACGGCGGTCGCCACGAGTGCATCGCCTAGTCCTTCACCCAGACCCACCAGGTCTTTGTCCTCATTCATGTGGTCAAGACGCTGACCGCCCCGCGTCCCTCTACCTCGCGGCCGAGTAGAGCGCGAGGGCCCTCTCAGCAGAGCCAATTTCGCATACCGAAACCACACCGCACCACAGACGGCAAAGCAATTCTTGGACTGACACGATGGGTCTATTCAGGCCCAACAGGACGGAGAATTGTTGTTGCAAGTTGGCTGAAGTAAAGATCCGCAGGACCTTGCGCCGCTGCGCCGTTCGACTACGGTGGCTCAAAAGCAAGCTAAGGGCGGAGCGCTTCGCACTCGCGCCGCCGAGCGAGAGGTCGTTGCAATGCCGCCACGAACAAAAGCTCCTGGCAGGACCACGGCGTCGGCCGCCAAGCGAAGCGCGCCGGCGAGGAAGGCAGCCGAAAAACTCAAACGTGTAACCGCTGCTGCGCGCATCGATCTCTATTCGGCTCGGCAGTATCTCGACAGCAGTACGCTTGACGAGCTGACGGTCAGCATTCCCTTTGATGTCTATTTCCAGGATCCTGCCGTCCGCGAGGCGACCAAGGCCTATAACTTTGACGAGACGTTCACGGTCCCGTGGGAGCCCGGCATTTCCGATGGTCCGACAAGCGCTCGATTCGTTGTCATCGACTATGACGGAACCACCGAGGCGCTCAACCGGCCCGCCAAGTGGGACAAGAAGGACAATGTCTTCCGCGACGACAACGGCGTGATCCTCGACCGCAACAATCTCGACACGCCCCAGTCACATCAGGTCAACGTTTGGGCGACATTGCAAAGTGCGCTGAATTTCTACGAAAGCGGCGCAGGCCTCGGCCGCCGTATCAGCTGGGGGTTCGAGGGCAACCGCTTGATCGTCGTGCCACATGCAGGCTACGGCGAGAACGCCTATTACGATCGCGACAGCAAGTCGCTGCAATTTTACTATTTCGACTACAATGGCGACCGGGTTCACACCTGTCTTTCGGCCGATATCATCAACCACGAATTCGGCCACGCCGTGCTTGATGGCGTTAGGCCGCTCTATCGCGAATCCGTATTTGTCGAGACAGCTGCCTTCCATGAGTTCGTGGGGGACATCTCGGCTATCCTCATCGCATTTCGCAATAGCAAGCTTCGCCGGCAGATCGGCGAGGTCACCAACGGCGATCTCGACAAGGACAGCGCACTCTCCAGCCTCGCCGAACAGTTCGGACGCAAGGATGAGAAGCCTTATCTGCGCACCGCGCTCAACAAGCTCAAATACAAAGAGGTCAATGATAGCCCAAGCCACCATCATATGTCGCAGGTGCTGACCGGTGTCATGTTCGACATCCTGCGGGAGGTCTATCGCTACAACCGCACAAAACGCGAACATAGCGTCCCGCAATCGCTCTGGTTCACTGCCAGCCGGATGCAGAATCTTGCCATACAGGCGCTCGATCTGCTTCCACCTGTCGATGTCACCTTCGCAGACTATGCGGAGGCGGTGTTGCGCGCCGAGCAAATCGTCAATCCCACCGATCCCGATGGCTATCGCGGGATGATGCTCAAGGCTTTCGGCAAGCGGGGCATCCTCGAACCCAAGAGAATCAAGAAGCTGGCGGATGAGTCCTCCGTGCTCGCGCCGGTTGAGATGAGGGTGTTTCATGAAGCCAGAGATATCGCCAGTTCACCCGCCAACGCTTACCGCTTCCTCGATGACAACCGGCGGCAGCTGCTGATCCCATACGGCGCGGATCTTGTGGTCAGCGACTTGTCTACCGCCGTCAAGTTCACGACGCGCCGCCGCCGACAGGCCAAGCACATATTACTGCAATATGTCTGGCGCGAGGACGTGCCGCTCGCAGGCAAGCAGTTCGGACAATTCGACGGCCAGACCACGGACCTGCTGTGCGGCGCCACTCTGGCTCTCGACATCGACGGCAATCTTCTCGCCTGGGCGCGCAAGCCAGGCATTCTGCCGCTGATGCGGTCCCCCACCGGCAGAGGCAAAAAGGGCGACGCGGAAGTCGATGCCGAAGCCGAGGCTGGCGTTCGTCGCCGCGAGGCCTTTCTCACCGCGCTCGCAGCCCGCATCCAGGCGGGCAGCGTTGGAGGTGTGCCAGTCAGCGGCGCGCTAGGACTTCTGCAGAAATCGATCGCGCCGCTTAGCTCATATGTGGTGAACGGTACCGTCCGGTTCGGCCTCGCGCCGCATGTCGGCATCAGCAATCACTCCGAGGACGAAAACAACGCGATGGGAGACAGATCGTGGTCGATAAGCTCCTGATCCACGCTTACTCGGTTGGCGTTGGCGACTGCATCCACGTGACCATCCCGAAGGCCCGCAAAGATGGCGCCGATTTCCATATCCTCATCGACTGCGGAACAAGGGGAAAAGGCGCGGTGCTCAAAGTCGCCGTCGATCACCTTAAAACGAAGCTGCCCAAGATCGACGGCAAACGCCGGCTCGACCTGTTGCTGGTCAGTCATGAGCACGAGGATCACATCAAGGGTTTCGATCCCGACTGGTTCAAGGACGTCTTGATCGAGAACCTCTGGATGAGCGTGGCGATGAACCGCAAACATCCGCAGGCAGAGTTCAAGCACAAGCTTCACGATGAGGTGGCGCTGGCCATGCGCAGCATCGCGGCGCGAAACCTGTCGCTTAGCCCGGAGTTGCAGGACATCGTATCGCGCTATCATATCGCCAATGATGGCGCACTCACGGCGCTCACAGAAACGTTGCCCAAGCAGAACAAGATCGAACCGCTCTACGTCCATGCCAGCCTTCCGGCTCCCAAGCTCCAGCCAGAGACGCTCACCGGCGCCGCGTTCAAGGTCCTCGGCCCACAGGAAAATATCGATTACTATTATCTGGGCGAGGACGCCGGGACCATCGTACAAACCTTTGCTCTTGCCGCCAACGGCGCCATGCGCTCGCCCGCCGCAGCTGCGGCGCTGGACGCTGCTCCGCCCGCCAACATCAGCGGCACGGATTTCCGACGCCTGCGCTCGCGAATGATGTCAAACGTGTTCGCCTTCGCCGAGGAGGAGGGCGAGGTGGTCAACAACACCAGCGTCATCCTGCTCATCGAGTGGCGCGGGCGGCGCCTGCTGTTCGTCGGCGACGCCGAGTGGAACGGGGCCTATGTCGAAGGTAAGAAGAACTTCGCGTGGAATGTCGCCTGGGAAAAACATAAGATCGAGCTCGGCAAGCCGGTCGACTTCCTCAAAATAGGCCACCACGGCAGCACCAACTCGACGCCCTGGAACGACCGGGAGGACGGCAAGCAGACCGAGCCGAGTAGCATCCTCGACGCCATCCTGCCGCGGCCCAAGGGCAATAAGAAGCCCACCGCTATGGCCGTTGTTTCCACCGATCGCACCAAGTACGACCCGATCCCCAAATCGCCGCTCCTGCTGGAAATCGGCAGCCGCGTCAGCAACACGCGCAACTACTTTTCGCTCCTCGGCGACGAGCGGGCGCGAACGCTCCCACTCTATGTAGAATACGAACGACAATGGCTCGATAAGCCGCAGCCTTGGCGCACGGACATTGAGACCATGATCAGCGGTGAGATATTCGTCGAACTCGAGATCGAACCGGCGGCTGGTCATTAGTCGCCGCGCACCAGGCTAGCTCGCGGTCAGATGAACGGGAAGGCGGGAATAGGCAAACCGTCTTGGACCTGCGGCGGGGGATCGTCGAGGTTGACTGGAGCGTAGAAGCCGCCGCTCGCCGGATCCGCGTCGATCACTCGATGTACGCGCCGACCGGTCCGGGGTGGGGCATCTCCCAGGGCAAGGTAACGGTGGCGACGTTGACGACCGCCGTCTGCAGGTCGAGCGGCGCCGCCGGGTCGTAGGCAAAGATCATCCGCCTTACAAAGGGAGGTCTCAACGCTCCGTCAAACCTGCTTCCAGGCATGTCTCTCCTCCCGGGGCGAAGGGGACGGCTAGTAGCCGCCCGGATACGGAAACCCATTCGGGAGCGAGACGACGACACCGAGACGCGCCTGCAGATCCTGCGGGAAATGCGCGCGAAGCGCTGCATCGGTGATCGCATAGCCCCAGTTCATCAGCCGTTCCTGGAGCTTGTCGGGCATGGCCTCAAGCCGGGTCGGTACGGCCGCCAATGGGTCGGAGCTTCGCGCGCAGCAGCCGAGGGGGTCGTTCGCGAGTTCGTAGTCCTCGAACCTCGTTCGGACGCTCCAATATGCTCCCGTCCGCTCGCCGCTCTCGAACGAGCCGATCAGCTGGCGCTTGCGCAGGCTCCGCACCTGGTTGTCGACGACGTCGAGAATGCGGAGCGAATGCCGGGCCCAGTCGTCCGCCGGACCCTCCTCCGCCTGAATCTTCTGGCCGGCGTCGCTGACCAGCAAGGTGCGGTGGCGCTTGAACGCGGTCTCCAGTCCGAGGTTGTCGTAGACACCGCCGTCGCTGAGGACCACGGCGTCGCGGAACTCGGGCCTCTGCAGGTCGCCGCCGTCGACGTCCTGGTAGGGGCCGTCGACGGGCAGCGTGAGCGGCGACAGGATGGGCGGAAAGGCCGATGAAGCGGCGACGGCCAGCGACAGGGCCACCTTGGGCGACCGGACGCGGCCGACCCTGTAGTCGCCCATGTAGGGACGCGAGAAGCGCCAGAGGGCGGCCGACTGCACGTTGGTCGCGTTCAGCACGAAGCGTGGGGCCTTGCCGCCTGCGTCGTCCGGCAGGTCGGCGAGCGTCGCGCCCTCGAACAGGACCTCATCATATGCTGCGGCGACGCGCTCGCTGATCGAACCCGGTAGCAAGATGCCCTTGAGGACGGCGCCGACGTCCACGGACGTCCTTGCCATCTTCCGGACCCCCGTGACGACGGCCTCCAGATTGGCGGCTCGACCGTCCTTGAAATGAAGATCCTTCCAGCGGAGACCGAGGTAGGCCGCGGTGATCGAGCCGCCGGAGACGGACGAAACCCTCGACAGCCTCGAGAGTAGGCCGGCTTCGTTCAGCCGAAGGAGCGCACCGAGATGGAAGACCATGGCGCGGTAGCCGCCGCCCGACAGGCAAAGCGCAATCCCATCATCCACCATGTCCGACATGCCGAGATCCGTATGTTGGGGGTGTCCGCGATCGGACTACCGAGAGTTGCATGCGTAACATTACGTTACAAGAAGTCATAAGCACGGCGCGCTAAGAGCAATCGCAGGAAACTCACTCCTGGGCGGGTATGGGGAGCGTAAGATAAACTCCTCCCGACCTCATCTGGTTCAAGACCGACTGGAACCCCAACTGTTGCATGACCGTGTAAGGCTCCTTCCCTTCCCATGCGGCGTTGATACGCTCGCGCTGCTCCGCCTGTTCCTCCGTGGATGCAGAGACGACCGCGGCGCAATACTGACGCAGCAGCGCGCGGGCGTTGAGGAACGCTGCGTGTCGGGCCTTGAGAAGCCCTTCCCTTCGATTCAAACCTAATACCGCCAGCGTCACCTCTCCGACCTTGGTTAGCGGAGCGATCCGACCATCGGGCAGGAACTTCAAATGCTCCGCCGGGTCCGTCACGCTAGGATCGATCAGAAGGGGTTCCTCTCCGGCCTCCTGTCCTGGCGCGCAGGCGCGCGGACCACTTATGGGGAATCGATCCGCCTTGCCAGCCGCTCCCTCGTCCTCGCCATGAAACCGCCGTCGGTTGCAGTCCGTGCAGGACGGCAGCAGGTTGTCCCAGTCGTAGGCGAGCCAATAGTAACCGGGATGGTCCATCGCCCCCCGGGTCGGATGCGTGAACGGCACCGGCTTTAGGTTCTCGTCGACGACGCGGCCCTTGGGGCGATAGTGCTCCACGTCCCCGGGTTGATTGCTGGTGATGTTGGTCTCGCAATAGGCACACTTCTCGTCGAACAGAGCGATTAGGTAGGACATGTATTTCTTGTAGATCCGGTCGTCGATCCGTAGCTCCTCGCCCTTGTCGAAATCCTCGACGAGCTTCCTGCGTCCGGCTTGGGAGACCGCGGTGAGGTCGGACCATTCCGCATCGGTCCCGACGGCTTTGCGAACGCGTCTCATACCGTCCCCCCCGTCGATCCGGGCCTTTCGTCGGCCTTGGCGAAATGCTTGTTGAGGGCCTCGATCTGCACCTCGGACCACTCGGGCTCGATCGCCTTGACCTCCGCCTCCCCGGTCAGGACCGAGCCGTAACCTACGCGTTCGAGTTCGGCACCGAGGGCCCTGAGCTCACCCTGTTCCGCCTGCGTCCGCTGTCGCCTCTCGAAGAGGTCGAAGTAGCGTTCTATCGCTCGTTCGGTCTCGGGATTCCGATCCGATTTCAGGCCGAACACGAAGCTCGTGAGTATCTGCTGGCTGTTCTGGCCGAAGAAGTCGGCTTGGATGGTTTGTACCCGTACGACGCCGGATCTAGCATCCTGACCCAGGACGCACAGCTCCTCTTTACGCAGGGCGCCCGCCAGCAAGGGGGAGTGGGAGGTGGCGATCACCTGCACCGCAGGGAAAAGCCGCTTCGTCATCTCCACGAGCTTCCTTTGCCAGTCCGGATGGAGGTGTGCGTCGATCTCGTCGATGAGCACGACCGCTGGCTCTTTCTGCGAAGCCGGCGAGTCGGGGTAGAAGTCGTACATGCGCTGCACCAGGATCCCGAGCCAGTTGAAGATGGAGGCCATGCCCTGGCTGATGTCGTCGAACGGCACGTCCGTCGGCGAAGCGGTGTCTGCATCATCCAGCTTCACCTTGATGACGTAGGTGACATCGAGGGGCGCGAATTTCCGAAACCGTCCGGGGACGATGTCGCGGATGATCTCGTCAAGGAGCTGCTTCATGGCCATGGCGTTGCGATCGCCACGGCCAGCCTGTTCGAGAACGTTGATCATCCACTGCTTGAAGCCGACTAGCCGCTTCTCGACTTCTACGTTGACGAGCGGCATCAAGTCCGCCGGGGCCGGCTTGCTCCTCTCGACGGCGGCGACGCCCTTCGGATTGGTCGAGGGGCCGCCGCGCAGGGCCGGGAAGCCGAGGACGAGGCTGAGCCCCGCCTGGACCGGGGTCGTTTGGTGCGACTTGACCACCACCGCGTCCCTGTCGCGGGTCAGCTGGGTGCGGAACTCCTGGTTTCCGAAGGAAAGCTCGATCGCTCCGTCCCGTTCGCCAAGCCTTAGGAGCCGTCCCATCGGCGCCGTCGTCTCGTTTCCGACCAGCGCCAATCCGATTGCGCGCAGGATGGTCGACTTCCCGCATCCGTTCGGCCCGAAGATCACTGTCCACGGCAGCCCGGCCTCCCCCTCTATAGGCTCGTCGCGGAAGTTCAGTTCGAGCGCTTCGAAGTGCCCGACATTATGGAGGGTCAGCCTCCTGATCCGGGAACTCGCCAACTCGCGGTCGAAGGTCGCGGGCTCCGGCGAGCGATATTGCTGCGTGGCCTTGTGCCGCTCGACGACGCGCATGACGAAGCGCGAGACCTGGCTATGCGCGCCATCGACCGGATAGGGCAACAGCTCCACGCCGAACCGGCCCAGGGTCGACCTGAACACCTCGTTGTCCGGCCCGCCCGGAACGAGCGAAAAATGTCGGGAGGGCGTTCGCACGGCGTCCGACCCGATCGCCTGCAGGAACTGCTCGATGGTGTCGGCCCCGGCGCCGACGAAGAGCACGGTGTGGGTTTGGAATTGCAACCCGACCTGTCGGGTGAATTCCGGCCATCGCGTCAGGTTGCGGCGGAACTCGTCCATCGACAGCGACAGGGAGGCGGTTCTATCCAGCTCGCCCAAGGGTTTCAGGAAGGTGCGCTTGTTCGCGCGGATGCTGGTCAGCAGCTCCGCCGACTCGTCCAGGGTGGCGACTGCCCATTCGCCCTTCTGCGCGGCCATCTCCCTGGTGAAGACGGGCTGCGCGACGTGATCCCAGGTCAGGTCCACCACCGATTTCCAGGGGAGCGAGGCGAGCATTCGGTGGAAGGTCAGGTCGGGATCGGCATGCGAGAGGATGTCCTTCAGCGCCGACGCCATCTCTTCCCGGTGGAGGACGCCCATCAACGCGTCCATCGAGCGGCTGAAATCGGTGGAGCGTGAGTTCAGCGCCTCCGCGAAGCCCGACGGCAGGCGTGTGTCGAAGCGGTTGATGAGCCTGTTGATCAAGACGCGGGCGGAGGGCACGCCGGCTTGGGCCGAGGCGCCGCTGCCGAGCACGAGGATGGCCCTGCCCATCCTCAACGCCTCAAGGAGGGCCTCGGGCGGCTCGGGAGGCGGCACCTCGTAGAAGGGCCGCAGCTCCCGATCGATCTGCACGGGACGCTCGCCGTAGGCCAACGACCGCTCGGCTTCGAGGATCCGGCGATACCGGTTCCTTCTGACCACGAACCAGCCAATTGCGAGGACGACTGACGTCGCCGCCAATCCGCCGGCGATCAGCGCCCTGATCGAGCTTCCGATCTCCACGGGTACGAAGTTCGATTTGAGGGAGCCGTCCTTGGACGCCAGGATGAGGAGGCGGCTCGGCGCGAGCGACAGGCCGACGAACGCGCTGGTGCTCCGGTCGTCCGGCGTGAACCCGACGGCGCCGAAGGCGCGGAACGAGCGTTGGGAGTCCGACGGCGCGACCTTGGTCACGGTCAGGAACGCCGGAAGGATCGCGCCGCCGTCCGTCACGAGCGACAGCTCTCCGACCAGTCGATTGGCCTCGCGTCGCGCCGTAGCGGGATCGCCGTGCTCGAACTCGATCATGAATTCGGCGGTCGCTGGTTGGTGGAGCCGAAGCGGGCTGGGCACCGGCGGTTGGAGGAGCAACGTCGTGACCTGCGGCGGCGCGACGGAGTTTGGCGCCGCGGCCTTCCCGTCAACGTCCGGGCTGGTCTGGGGCGCGGCGCCCTGCCCGTGGGCGCCGAGGTCCATGCCGGCGACGAACGCCAGCGCCGAGATCAGAAGGATGGCGGCCAATCTGCTCATCGTCGGCACGAACCTCGGTGTGGGTTGGGCGTGTCGGATTTCGACACACCGATGGTCGTCAAAGCTTGACAACGAGGTCGAGGATGGCGCGAGGCCCCACCGGGGCCGGACCCCAGGCCGCCAAGGGCAGCGCCTTTCCCATGGCGTCGACGCCCTTCAGCTCGATCTTGTGCGCCTTGCCGGCCTCGACCACGTAGCCGCCCGACTGAGGGAACCGTACCGGGTTTCGGAGGAAATGCCGGAGCGGCCCGGTCACCTCGGTGCCGGTCCCGACCTGGCCGATCGCCTGGTCGTCGAGCAGAACCTCGACCACGCCGTGGGACCGCTCGCGGACCAGCCTCACGGAGATCCAGCCCTGGTCTTCGCGCAAGGTGCTCCGGACCTGCTGGTCAGGCGTCCCGATGGCCCGGAACCCGAACGTCTGCAGGATCCTGTTCACGCCGGCGCTGCCGCCGGCGACGATCATCGCCGTGACCAGGCGCCCGGGCAGGTCGGAGGGATGGCTCGACTGGGTGTAGATGTTGGTCAGCGAGGTGACGACGTCGAGCCCGAACGTGGCCACGAAGATGAACGAGACAACGAAGGCGATAACCGGCGTGAGGTTGCGGGAGTTGAAAGTGGCCAGGAACGGCTGCCAGCGGAAAAGCAGCGCGAGGGCGTTCTCTAACAACACGGCGAGCACGAACAGGATGAACAGCGCCTTGAAGGAAGGCTCGTAGAGGTTGGCGGCGGTCAGGTCTGTCCCTTTGGCCGCGCCCGCGGCGGAGACCGTGACCGGGATTGGGGCGACCGCCACGCCGCCGACCTTGAACGTGACCTTGTCGTCCAGGCGATCGACGCCCGGAGGCGGCAGGTACACGACGACGGTCTCTGCCCCGTCCTTCTGGAGCGCCACGCCCGCCCCCTTTGCCTCGACCTTCTCCTCCGAGACCGCCCCCGCGACGCGCTTGACGATCACGTGTTGGCCCGGAGTCGTCGAGATCTTTTCCGGCGCCTTTTCCTGTGTCTGCGCCTGCGCCGATAGAGCGCAAAAGGCGAACGCGAGTGCGATCCCGAGCAGCCGCCTTGCAAGCGTCGATGCGTGGTTCATCCACCCCCCCCAGTGCGTCCCGATGGTCGCGGCTCTTCGGCGCGATCTCATCCACACGATCGCCGCCACGACGGTCGCGGCGGGCTCTCCGATCCCTGCGCCGCGCCTGATTGCTCGCCGCGGATTGCCTCAACTTTAGGATGCAACGATACCGTGTCGGGCGATGATGTCCAGAGTATCGGCGTGATCAAACTCTAGGGAACGTTCGCGCCCTTGCTTGCCTGTCCGACTGTCAGCTCGTGGGCCTCTCCGCCGCGGAGCGCGCGCTTGGTGTCATGGCAAGGAGCGGGATTCGGTCGTCGCCACGCCGCTCTAGGCATCGGAAACGGCCTCGACGACAGCGCCGATCCCTGCTCCGTCGGACGACCGCACGAAGCCACGAAGCATTGAATCATCGGCGACGCAGAGTAATGCCCGGATCGGCTTGCACGTTATCGTTGAGCGTGTTCGGATGGGGAAACGACCTGGGCGGTAAGGTGGGGGTGGCCGTGAAGTTCCCGATGACCTGCGCCATGCTGGCATTGGCCCTCGGCGGCTGCGGTTACTCGGTCGACAAGCGACACGGCATCGACCCGGCCCTCGACCCCGTCGCGATCGAAACGGCAGTGCAGGCGCGCGCCAGGATATTGACGGCCTTCGCCGCGGACGCCCGGGTTCCCGAAGGCGATCCATCCTACTGGCACGGCGTGGCCGAGGCCGGCTTCAACCACGTCCAGGACGAGTGCCGCGTCTATTTCCAGCAACTGCATTCGCTCAGCCGCGGCAGGGAGCGGGCCAGGGCCGGCTTCGGCGCTGCGAGCGCCGCGACGACGGCGATCCTCGCCCTCACCGGCGCCTCGCCCCTCACCGAGGTGCTCGTGCCCCCCGCGTTCTCGGTGGGAGCGGCGGCGACGGACGTCGTCATCGGCTCCTATCTCTATCGCGCGTACTCGCCGGCGGCGGCCTGGATCGTCGTCAGGAGGTCGCTGGCCGCCCACCGTCGCGCCGTCTCGGCCGGCCGGGTCGACTCGGCGCCGGCGGCGTATCGGGCGATCCAGGAACATCTCGACATCTGCCTCCCCGTGAGCATCGAGGGAGCGCTCGCCGGGCGCGGCGCTCCGCCGGGGGACGGCTCCGAGCTTGGAACGTCGACGGGTCGAGGGAACGCCGGAGCGGGGAAGACCTCCGGCCGGGGCGATGCGGGTCGCGGGGAGCCGAGGCGAACGGATCCGGCCCCGACCCTGGTCGCGGGCGTCGAGGAAATCCTGGCGCCGGCGATCGCCTCGCGCGGCACGAAGGAGTTCTTGGTCCAGCTCCAGGAGAAGCTCTGCGTCCCTCTCGCGGAACGTGGCGTCGTGGGAGTGACCACCAAGGCTATGGTCGAGATCTTCGAGGATTGGAAGTATCCGCGCATCCCCCGGGAGAGGGACGGCAAACTCACCGATCGCGATACGGTGGCGTTGAGGGAAGAAGGCGGATGCCCCGACAATGGGCCTCGGAACCTCTACGAGAAGGCCGCCTTCACGGCCGACCGCGACGGTGCGAATGCGCTGAGCGAGCTGGTCAAGGCACTGAACCGGACGAAGGTGGGCGAGGATATCGACCCCGGCGCGTCGCTGGAAGCCTCGCGCAAGAAGATCGCCGCCGTGAGGGCGAATCCCGCCTTCGCCGGCCGCCTTTCCGTCAGGCTGCCCGGCGCCATGGCCGAGCAGGTCACACGCGATCTCGTGAGCGTGCTGCCAAGACCTGGAGCCGGACCATGAACCTGCTGAAGGCCGGAACGAGGGTCATCGCCACGGCGACGACCGATGTCTTCGCGGAACCCGGGAAGGGCCAAGCCGGCACCATCACCGCCTCCGAGAGGGCGGAGGTGGTCGAGCAGACGCCGGACCAGGTCTTCACGCGCGTGGATTTCGGCGACGCGTCGCCGGCCGTCTGGGTCGAGACGGCGGCGTTGAAGGTCGACGCGCTCCCACCCCCGGCCACGAAGTTTGACCCAGACGAGTTCGTCGACGAATGCGTCGCGGTCGCGCAGCTGATCAACGAGATGCCGTCCACCTCGCCCTGCTTCATCGATGCCCGGGGGGTCGTGGCCAGGGCTCTGCTGCTTACGGACATGAAGCCGTCCAAGGCGAGCCTCGGCGGCGAGGAGCTGGCCGGGCCGCTCCAGCTCTCGGCGACGGAATGGGCGGCGTTCCTGACGTCGGGGGCGCCGCTTGCGCAAGGCTTCCGCCCGAAGGACCGGGGCTCCCCGTTGGCGCAGATCAGGGGGGCGGCCTGGAGCCTGCTGGCCGATCGCCAAGACTTCGACCGGCTGCGCGCCTCGCCCTCCCCCCAAGACCAGATCCTGGCGCCAAGCCACGTCGAGCTTCTCCTCGCCCAGGTTCTTGGCGCGGCGGTCCGCTCCGAGGGTCTCGCCTCGATCGAAAGCCTGCAACCGGACCGGGCGCTCGGGTCGGCCTTCGGCGAACTCCTGCCAGCCGGCGAGGCACCATCCCTCCTCGACAGGTTGAAGGCGTGGGCCGGGGCGGGAGCGATGGCCAAGTCGGTGAGGGGCTTCCTGGACGACTTCGGCAAGGTCCTCACGAGACATCTGTCCGCCGCCGACCAGCGCATCCTCCTCCGGACCGGCCCGCCGCCGGTCGTCAAGGACCCCAAGGTCAAGGTCCTAACGAGCATGCCCAGGAACCTTGCCGCCGTGCCCAAGGAAAGTCCCGTCCCGTTCGCGTCCTTCGACGCGAGCCCGGACGACTTGTACTGGCCGGTGATCACAGCCGACCCGCGGGCCATGGTGATCTCCCACCGGACGACGAGCGACCGCCTGGTCGGCGGCCCGGGACGGGAGTTCCTCGCGGACAGGCTCGGCGGGCGACGCAACCACGTCGGCGTCGACGTCTACTGCGAGGAGGACGACGTCGTGGTCGCCTGCGCCGACGGCGAGATCGTCAACTTCTTCAGCTTCTACACGCGCCCCGACGGCGAGCGGACCTATGCGCTGCTCGTGAAGCATGCGGGCGTCGTCGTCAACTACGGGGAGGTGAAGCCCACCGCGCCGCAGGAATTCAAGTGGGCGATCGGCAGCGCCGTCGAGGCGGGCCAGCCGATCGCGCGCGTCAGCGGCACGCGGATGATCCACTTCGAGACGTACCGGCCGGGCACCGATCGCACCTACCGCTGGATGCGGGCCGACCCACGTCCGGAGCGGCTGCTCAACCCGACGAGATTGCTGATGGGGCTGGCGGTCAACGCGAGGCGGATCGTCAAGGGCGGAGACGAGATCAAGAAGCCGGGGCGCGCCGCCATGCCGTCGACGGACGGCAAGAACGTCCGGGACCGCGACTTCCTCGCGCTGGCGCGGACCATCTACGGCGAGGCGCGCGGGGAGAGCCAAGAGGGCCGGATCGCCGTCGCGAACGTGGTGATGAACCGCGTCAAGATCGGACCCAAGCGGTTTGGCAAGACGGTGGAGGACGTCTGCCTCCAGGACAAGCAGTTCTCTTGCTGGAACGAGAACGACCCCAATCGAACGATTATCCAGGCCTTGCAGCCGGGAGCGAACCCACGGTTCGACGAGTGCTGCGAGGCCGCCGACCTGGTGCTGCGGGGACAAGTGGGCGACAATTCCGGCGAGGCCACGCATTACTACGCGACCTACATCGCCGAACCGAGCTGGGTGAAGCCCAAGGCCAAGCACACCGTGACGATCGGGCGGCACAAGTTCTTCACCGACGTCGATTGATCGGGACTGGCCGATCCGGAGGCGGGTATCGGCCGAACTGCGCGAGGTATTGCTTTGTTGGCTGGCTTTCGACCGAGCGAACGCCGGCGCGGGACGGCAAGGCGCGGGCTGCTGCCCTGGATCGCCGACCTGTTTCGCCCGCGGGCCTCCGACCTCGTCGAGGCCGACGCCAAGGCCCTGATCGAGGCGCACGGCATCGGCGCCTACGGCATCGCCCGCTCGCGCGCGAGACAGGTCGCGCAGGGCCGCTTGGTCCACGACAGCCGCATTCCAGGGCATTGGCGCGCGGTCAGCCATCGCGTGGCCGAGCTTGTCGGACACGAGATCGGTCTTGATAATGCGACCCGCCGCCTTCGGGAATAGCGAGCTTCGGGACGTCGCCGACGGATGCGCTCGCGGCCGTGCGATCGGTCGGGCGGCGGGGCGACGGCGCCCGTCGGGCTCTCGACCTGCCCGCGGCGGTCGAGACGCAGGTGCGAAATGACGCGCCCACGGTACGCTCAAGTGCGATGCCCTCGCCCAGGGTTCGTGATGCGAGAGCGGGGCGGGAATCTGGGATCGAGGGAGGCGACGGGGGCATGAGCCGAAACGGCGGATCTCGGCGCCACTCGCACGACGTTCGCGCGCCCGATGGACGACGCGGTGCCGCACCTCGTTCCCCGCCACCGGCAACGACGGTCACCGGGACGGCCGCGAGCGCGCGACGGCTCGCTTCCGATCGAACGGCATGACCGCCGGCGATCCGGGTGCGTCGCTCGTGACCCGCGCCCTCGCGGAGAGACCGACGCCGCTCGTGCTCCAATGGCCGGTTCCGGGCAATCCGGCCGCGCTGGTCGCCTTCGAGACGCCCGGCGAGTGGCGACGGGCGATCGCCGCTCTGGACCTAGATGCGCGCCTGCCGGACATGGTGCGGCGCAAGTTCGCCCGAGCCCAGAAGCTGCACCTTCTCGGATGGCAGGACATCGACCTCCTGAAGGCCGGCGAACTGGCCGCCCTCGCGGCCCTGGAGCTGGCGCTTACGGACCGCTATGGCGGTGCGGTCAAACGGCGGCGCCCGGGGCTGCAGCGCCTGCTCTCGCACCTGGTCGAGACCGAGGGCCTTCGCGACGTCGACCTACCGTCCATCGTGGCGTGCGGCGGAACCGCGCTCGGCTATTTGACCGGCGAGCTGCGCCCTTCCCTGGCGGATCGGCGCAACGCGATGGCTCACGGCGATTCGTTCGACGGCCCGCCGGTCACCGGTTTGTTGCACCTGGTCAGGGATCTCGTCCACGTCTCCTATCGCGAATACCTCCGGGACGCCGGACAAGGCTGAGCGAGCTGCGGCCTCCGAACCGGGCGTGACGGGGCAAGGCGAGGCCCCATCGAGCTATAGCGCCATAGGCGGCGATCCACGCCTGAATTTCTCGGTTGGCGTCGACCGCCCGGCGTCTTCGCTTTCAACCTCGACCGAGGTCTCGAACGACAGCATCTCGCTGAACGCGTCATAGCCGGCTTCGCTGGCGAGTGCGCGGAGGCCGCGCACCCGGAACTGCCTCGTCCTGTCGACGACGAGGGTGGTCGGCGCGAGCGGCCGGGAGCTCCCGGTCGACAGGAACCCGGCGACCTCCTGCAGCGTGCCCAACACAAGTGCGGACGATGGCGGTGGATCGTCCATCATGGCGAGCGCGAGGAAGCTGGCGAATTCCCAGCATCCGTTTGCCTCCGAGCAAATCCCCACCGACGCGCCCCGCGTGCGCTGCGCCAGCTCGTTATCGACGTCGACGGCGGAACGGACGGTCATCGGCGCCGACGTCCTGTCCTTGCCCAAGCGGGGATAGAACACGTAGTGGCCGGCGCGCGTCGCGAGAAGCTCGTCGAGCTGCGCGCGATCCCCGCCGCGGGCCACCGTCGCAGTTCCGCGCGCTTGCTCATCCTCCCATTTGGCCTGGAACAGCGCGACGCGGAAGCGCGGCTCGTCTCGGTCCATGGTGCCGACGACCACGGCGAAATCCGCCCCCATTCGGTCGCGGCGATCGGTCATGGACATAGTCGCGACATCGAGGAAGGATCCCGGCGGCAGCGCCGGGCCGGGGCCGTTCAACGGCGGCAGGAAGCGATCCCTGAGAAGCCCGACGATCTGGTCCATCAACGCGATGGTGAGTTCGGGCTCCGGGCGGCCCTGGCGTTCCCGGACGACCCGATGGACCGCGCCTTGCGCCGCGGACAGCAGCAAGCCCACGGCGGGATCGCGCCAGGCCCATGGCGACATCGCCAGCAATTGCGCCCAGGCGCAGTCCCGTCCGTCGGAGGCGAGCTGCGAACGACCGGTTCGCGGAAGGGCGCCGGTCACGCCGACCCATCTGCCTTGCTTGCAGGGAAGTTCGAGCTGGAGCAGCGCGCGCCCGCCAACTTTCCGGGTTCGTATTCGAGTGGCGGAGACCAATCGGTCCCTCGTCGTTGCCCTCAAGGCCATTTCCGCCTCGCCCATCGCGTCCGCGGGTTTGCACGCCCCCCGCAGGATGAGGCGCCGAACCTCCCGGGCGAGTTCCGCGAAAGCGCCTCGAACGGGGTGCCGGAAGGACCAATACCTGGCGTTGTCCCAATCGCCGTCCGTATTCGGATCCATCGCCGACGCCCCTGAATTCAGCCCCCGGATTCGCCCAGCCGCTGCTGCCGTTTGCGCCGGGCGCCCCGCCACCGGGGTTCGCCGCGACGCTCGCAACTCCGCCAGGGTCGATCCCGCCTCGCCAGACCGCGCACTTCTGCTCGAACTTTCATTCCGTTCCTCTTTTGACACAATGATTGACGGGCGTCGCTTGTGGCTATCGTTTGCGTCTGCCGCCACAGATCATTTTGAGGCTGAAGCCGATTAAGATAGGGGCTCGCTTTCGAAGCATGATGGCTGCGGTTGACACGCTCACGGGAAGTCAGCCCTTGTTCGTCCAGTGGCAACGGACCACGGAAGTCGTGCGTCAGCGTGTAAGTCCGGGCCCTCGCGGGACCGGCCGGGGCGCACCGGAATTTGCCTTGGTCGACGCGAGTTACATAGGCGCCAAGCCCCCTCGCCTCTCAAGCGTCTGACCGCTCCCGAAGCTTCGGTTGAGCAAAAGCCCGGAAGCCGAGCACCATACCTGGGTATTACCCGCGTAAACCAACGCCGGCCTCCCGACCGTGCGCCCGGTGATCAGCCAGGATACGCGTTGCAAAGGCGCTGTCTCAGCGATCAACTGGCGTCTCACGCGCCGCGATCAGCAAGGTCGAGCGCGGGGAGATCAGACGAGAGCGCGACGTGCGTCCAGATGGGCGATGACCTCGACAAGTCCGGTCGCAGTCTGCAGCTTCTCGATGGGCCGGGCATTGAGGAAGGTGTTCGGACTGGCGAGCCAGCTTGCCGCGACCTCATCGTCGCCGCCCACAATTGCATCGAGCGAGCGAAAAAAGCGCACGAAAAGGACTGCAAGCTCGAAGGGCTTCGTGCCAGGCTCAAGTCCAAATACGCCGCGCCTGATGCGCGTGACTGTGGTCTCGTCGAGACCGATGATCGCGGCAAAGGCTCCCGCAGGAATCTTGAGCTGATCCGCAGCCCGAATGGCAGCTTCGGTGATGACCGCGCTCTCGCTGGAGACTGGCTGCATCACGCAAAGTCTCTCGTGGCGGCCTGCAATACTTCTTCGACGCTCCCTTGCTTGAGACGGTCGAGAGGCGTGCCCCCGATGCTCTCCTTAGGCGATATAAGCCAGTGCCAGGCAACCCGTGGATTGCGGACGATCTTCGTCACCTCTGCGATTCCATCGACCGGCCGGCCATCGACGAACTGTGCGAGGGGAAACATGGGATTTCCGGCGCCATTCTGAATGCTGATGACGGCGCCACGCTCCTGCCAGTCATCCAGTTTGGAGCGCTCCACGCCGATCCTTGCTTGCAGTTCAATCGCTTCGACGACGCCCCCTGCCCAGTCCTCAAGAGGAATGGCAACTGCGTAAGCGTTTAAGCGCCTTTGCCCTTCTTCGAGGGTGAGCGGCTCTCCCAAGCCCTCGCCATAGCTGATCTCGACGGGCTTTTGCACGGGCACCTCCGTTAGAAGGATCTGAGAACGTCCTCGGCCAAGCCGGCTGACGTCCGTCACAGCTTCTTTTGCTTCGTCGGCCGCGCTCACCTCGATCACGCGGTCGGGCCGAAAACCCTGGTTCTCTCGAACACCGTTGCGAGGATAGCCCGCTTGGTTCGCGAAAACTCGGGTTCGGCCAACCAAGTAGTCGTGTGAACCATGATCATGCCCATGGATCCACAGCTCCGGGCTAGCGCCTACGATCAACCAACTGAGATTCGACGCGAACGCCGGCGACAGCGAATTACCCTGGTGCCGTGGCTGCACCGAGCCTGGATGCGGCGCGTGATGGGTCACGACCACCGTGGGCCCGTCGTGGTGACGCTCGAGCTGCTCTTGGAGGTAGACACGGTCTTTTCGATGCTCGGCGGCCGCGTGCCACGGCATGAACCGGGCGACGTGGCCACTGTCCTCTCGATATCTGATCAGGCGGTGGTCGTTCATCTCGTCCCCGGCCGTGATCATCGATGGCTTCGGGGTGCCCAGCAGCCGATAGTCGGTCCAGAGGATCGCACCGATAAAGCGGACCCCTTCGATGACAACTGCGCGCCTGTTCAGCATGTGGATCCCTGCTTCGTCAGCGGCGGCCTGCCCCTTGGCGAGCTCGGATTTCATTTCATGATTGTAGAATTCGTGGTTGCCGGGGACGTACACAATCGGCCGACCTTTCAGCGCGCCGGTGTCGCGCTCTTGGGCGAGCCATTCGACCGCCGCCGTGACAGGCTGATGGACATCGCCGGCGAAGACCGCGGCATCGAACTCCGGGAGGTCGGTTGAAAACAAGAAAGGGCCGAACTCAAGATGAATGTCCGAGATGATGAGCAGACGCATGGGCACGAGGCGATTCCAGTTTGTTAGTCGATAGTCGACTCCCCTGCCCTGCTGTCGTCAATCCCAGCTAGCGCACGCCGCGGCCTTCGCCAGTCTTAAGCAGATCGAAGGGCACGGCCCCGCCCTATCTGCGGGGAATTTCTTTTTCCCGACCCCACAATCCCGGCAGGTGATCGAGCGCTGCAGAGGCGTCGAGAAAATAGGTCAGGGCGAGGAGTGCAAAAACGACGAGAGCACAATCCCATGAGGAGCGGATGAATCGGAGAGGATAGAGCAGCGGCGCAGGCGGATAAGCACGCTACGCGTGCTGCGTCGAAAAGTGATGAGTCGAGTCGAAAATAGCTTACAGCGCGAGGATCAGGTCGAAATTCAATTACGGCCCGGACCTGCACTCGCCGCCCAGATCACCGCCCTCGTCGGCATCGCGCAGGCCTGATCTTCGATACGAAGCAGGCCAAACACCGCCCGTTCGGTGCGGGGTTTTTCTTATGGCCGCTTGGCCAATCCCCTCCGCAGACCTTGCGCCCGCGCAACAATGGGACTGAGCGGCGAAGCCGCCGGGCCGCCCGATTCATAACCGCCCCGCAGCCGACCGACACGGTCGTCTCCCCTCGCCTTCCGGCACCTCGATCTTCCGATTCACCGAGGTTGCTGGCGCGACGCCAGTTTCGCCGATTCATACTGGCGCAAGAGCCTGACGGCTGCCCCTCAAATGCATCAATCCGTTCGCCAGTCCGCTGCGATTCACCGCTGATTCAGCGCTACGGATTCATGCCCGACGACGAGGGGCCCTCGCCGGCAGTGGACATACGATCCCCCGCCTACGCTATGTCCGCATTTCCCGGCCTCGCTTTCAGCACCAACCGCCCCTTATGATTCAGCGTGGATTCAACGCGCGGACATAAGGTCCCCACCTACGGTATGTCCGCAGTTTCCACGCTTTGATTCAGGCTCAATTTCGGGCCGTTTTTCACACCCCGTTTTCTGGCGCGGACATACGCTATCCCACCTATCGTATGTCCGCATTTCCAGGGTGCGCTGAAAGGTTGAACTTCAGAAGGAAACAACATAGGGCCCAATACCGTAAACGTTACGCGTGCCGCGTATCCTTTACTGCCTTCGGCTGTGGGCTCTGCGAGGCTTATCCTTCCCAAATTGGTAAGGATGGAAAAACCTGGGACAGGCCCGGTTTTTCGAACCAATCGAGCCTGCCTGCTGCCACGCGAATTTACCGGTCCGGAAAAAGTTTCCGGCCTCGGGAAACCCGCGTTCTCAGGCTCGATGGGGTTGCGTTCCGGCTACGCGCCGGACGCCGTTTCCAGGGCCCTGATGAGCACCTTGGAAAATCGGGATGCTGTCTCCGCGCTCCCCGAAATCGGGTCGCACAGGCTGCCAACGGCGGCCTGTGTGCGGAGGCCAGGAAGCATCCCGATATGCCGCTGGTGCGGTCTGATTTCCATGATCTCGGACCTAGCCGAGAGATCTCGCCCCACAGCGTCAAGGCAGCCCGCGCGCCGTCCTGACGGCCGACGCACAACGCGGCAAAGCCTTGTCGTGGCGGGATGCCAAGTTGGCCGCATTCCATAGCTGCGGCGGCCAAAAAAAGAGGCCCGGGAAACCCCGGGCCTCTATCGACTCCATGAACTTCGATATTGCATCAGTGCAAGGTGTGGCCGCCGGCCTGGACCTTGCGCTGATCCGCCTTGATCTGCATCAGCTCGCGGAAGGCTGCCGCCATCTGATCCTCGATCAGCTTGGCTGTCTCTTGGCCGAGATCGCGCTGGACTTCCCACCCCAGGTCTCGCTCGGAGCCCGAGACTTTCGCTACGATCTCGTCGATCTGATCACCGATCATCGCGCCGTATCCCCTGCCCGACTTGAGGTTTTAATCGGCCCGCAAAATCGACGCTGGCTTAGGTTCAGATCCATTGCCCGATTTTGATTTTAAAAGTCTTTGAATAAGCACTGGGGCCTATGTTCGGTCGAGAGGACGATTTGCGTGTTCGAACAGGGGACGGTTCAATCAACCTGCCCCTGTTGCGTTGGCGAACATGGCTTTTGACAATTTTCAAGCGTTCAGTAGCTGAGTTCACTTTTCCGCTGACAAGTCGTTTGCTGGTGTTCAGGCTTGTCATTTCACAGATTTCTGACGTGGCACATCCCGAGCCTGCGTGAGCAGCTGCATCAATTCTGCGTTCTGCTTTCGCAACTGCATAATCTCGGCCTCTAGCTGACTTATTTTCGACTGGTCCGGTTGTCCCATGGGCAGATTTTCTAATCCTATCCACCGCACCAGAAAGTCTACAATCGGGTGATAGCCGTGAAGCGTCACCTTTGCTTCCGTTCGATTCGTTCGGTTGTTGCCACGCTTGAACTTCGGCGCGTGGCCTTGGGCGGCGCACCAACCGTCGAAAATTTCCTGCCAGCTATCGCGGTTTGTCAAACTTCCGAACACGTCTACCACCAGAAGATATTTGACCCGGTCGCTATCGATTAGCACCCACTCTATTTCAAGCCTCAGTTTGGAAAAACCGCGGGCTGGGGCAGGAAAGCGTTCCATCAAAATTCGCACCACCTGCGCTCGTGATCAGTCCGATGGTCATAACCTCAATGTGCAATATAGCGCAACGCGGTATAGCGCGTCGCCATTAAAGGCTCGCCGCAGATAAATGCGGAAATGGATATTAGACAGGTGATCGCTGCAAATGCGCGAGCCGCCAGGCTCACCAAAGGTCTGACCCAAGCTCAAGTCGCGCAGCGTCTCGGCGTCGACAGAGCTCATGTGAGCGCCCTAGAGATGGGCCAGCGAAACCCGACTGCGACTAGCCTCTGGCAAATATCTCAAGCGTTAGAAGTGACGGTCCGCGACCTCGTCGATGATGGCCATCCTTTCGGCAATCCAAGTTCGGTGGACAAGCTGTGACGGGCTGGGCATAGCCAGAGCAGGCTTGCACACGATCTTCAGCGATCCGCTGAGTTCTGAGACGTTGGGGGTGATCCTCCCGTTGAACTGGTCTGCGCTGGACTATCGCCTTTCGCGGGCAGAGGACCGGAATATGCAGAAGTCTGGCCGCCAATCTTGCCAAGGCGCTGCGCTTAAGCGCACTATCTTCCACAATTTTCGGCAGGAGTTGCATCCTCGGAAATTCGGTAGTGCAGAGTTTAGGCACACTCGACGCCCGTCTTACTCTCCGCAGGCTCACGCCGGCGGGGTGAACGCTGAGAGGTCCAGGACCGCGAGATCAATACTGAGAACGATCACATGTGTCGCGGAGGCACCAGAGCGGGCTCGAGAAAGCGGCCAAGGATCCGCGGCAAGCTGAGGACCTGACGCCCTACGCGCGGCTTCTGGTCACCTTCAAGGACGCCATCGTGCAGCAGGCAGTGGAGCCGCAACACCCAAATAAAGATCACCAAGCCAGGCAAGATTCTGGGTGGCGACGAGGCCCTCGCAAGCCTGATCGCTGTCTTCGGCCACGTCGAAAACATGAAGGTCTTCCTGCATCCCGATAAGTCGGAGCAAGCCCTCGCCATGGCCGATCCGGACATTGCAGACCTCTATCAGGCTGTCAGTTCCGATCCCCAGCCATAACCACGGCTCGCCAGCCGCGCCGATCGCGCGGCAGCTCCCGTTTCTGATCGACGAAAAAATCTGGGCGAAACCTAGATTGATCAGAATCCCCAGGGAGAGGTCCACCGCGCTGCTGCGACGCTCGATCAGGCCTCCAAATACGAAGGCGACCTCTAAGCCGGATCAGCCAAGAAACCCCCTCCCCTCTCCGGGCGGGGTTTTCTCTTGGTCGCCCGACCCATCCTGGAGGACGGCGCGCGCTGCATAGACGTCGAATAAACCCGCTAGGGTGATCAGGGAGAAAACGTTGGGCGCATAATCCCCGGCGGAGCGGATAAATCGGCAACGGCAGAGAGGCAGTAACGGGAGAGGCCAGTGCTGTGAAACCGGACGTCAAAGGCCGTTTCCGCACGTCGAAAGATGCTTATGGCGCGAGGCCCAGGTCGAAATTCGACTACGGTCCTCTTTGCGCAGATCGCCGCAACACCGGCATCGCGCAGGCCTGATCGTCAACATCCCTCAGGCCAAACCCCGCTCATTCTGTGCGGGGTTTTCTTTATGGCCGATTGGCCAATTCCCTCCTCCGACGTTGCGCAAGCGTATCCTCGGGGTTGAGCTACAGAACAGCCGGGCCGCCTGATTCATTACGCCCCGCAGCCGACCGCACCCGGTCGACCACCGTTCATACCGGCGCAAGAGTCTGACCGCTGCTCCTCTCATGCATCAATCCGTTCGACGCTCCGCTGCGATTCATGGCGCCCTGAGCCTTGGCCACGCGGCCTCCCGGATCAGCGTCGGGCACTCGGCGCGCCGCTCTTAAGAGCGACGCACAACGCGGCAAAGCCTTCTCGTGGCGGGGGCTAGGTTGGCAATTTCAATGGCTACTGCGGCCAAAAGAACGGCTAGAAAAGCCTGAACCTCTGTCCCCTCGGTAGGCTTCGGGATTGCATCAATGCAAGGGGTCTTTGTCCTCTGATTTTGCCCTGAACAAAGGCCATGCGCGGCATGACAGGCCGGCGGACGGCCGATCCCATAATCGCTCCCGATGAGGCCGAGAGCCGGGGCGCGGCCGCGACCGATCCCCATCGACGTTACGCGCTGGCCAAGCCGATCAGACGAGGAACCCTCCGATCTCATTGGAAGAGGCCCACGATAAAGCGAAGTCCATCGTGGCGGAGATCCCAGCCCTCCCAGTGAGCCGTGGGTTTGGGGGCCTTGCTGACTTCTTCGATACTCTCATTGCATTGGGGGCCGGCACTTGGCTCGAACCCGACATCAAAGGCGCTCGGGCAGTGGGTGGCTCTGACGCTCATCGTGCTCGATGACGGCTGCAACGCGCCAGCTATACGGCGACATGAAAAGCTGAGTCGTCCTACCGATTCTCGGAAAACGTTAGGCGGCGAAGCCAGTGACTGAGTTGGGTGCCCTTCGCTCTGGCATCCATGCGAGGTCGACGATGAGGTGGCAATCGTCGACATAAAATTTCTAAGTCGTTGGTTTATTTATGAAATCAAAGTATTGGCTTGAGCATTTGGCGGCGAACCGGGAGTTTCGTTAAGACTCTATTAACCCCATTTTTCTTGCACAAGACGGGCAATCGGACATACTAGCGCCAAATCCACCAAACTAGCTAAATTAGCGCTATTTCCTCCGAGGCAGCCCGAAGCATGAACGCGCTCGCACCGTTCGAATTCGACGATAAGATTCTCCAGCAGGGTGCGGAGATCTCGCGGAAGCTCAACCAACTGCGTCAGGAAAAATTCCCTCCGAATGCAAAGAAAACGCTGAGGCGTTTTCCCATGGCGGAGGTTGCGCATTATCTTGGTGTTAGCCCGAACAATCTCAAGCGCCTCCATCTGGAAGGTAAGGGGCCCGAGCCCCTCACCGGCGCCGGTGGCCGTCGTTTCTACACTGCCGAGCAAATGTTGGAGCTCAGGCATTATCTCGACAAAAACGGACGGTCCGACGTCAAAAAATACGTCCCACATCGCAAACCCGGCGAGAAGCTGCAGGTCATCGCTGTTGTCAACTTCAAGGGTGGCTCGGGCAAGACGACGACCACAGCGCACTTGGCGCAGCACCTGGCTTTGACCGGTCATCGTGTCCTGGCCGTTGATCTGGACCCTCAGGCTTCGCTGTCGGCGCTTTACGGCTTTCAACCTGAGCTGGACAAGAACCCGTCGCTGTATGATGCGATCCGATACGATGATCAGCGCAAGCCGATTCGCGACGTGATCATGCGCACGAACTTCCCATCGTTGGATGTGATCCCCGCGAACCTTGAACTTCAGGAATACGAATACGACACGCCGTTAGCGATGCAGAATTCACTTGAGGGCAAGCGGTTCTTTACCCGATTTGGCAATGCGCTCAAGGAAGTTGATTCCTCTTACGATGTCGTCGTCGTGGATTGTCCTCCTCAGCTTGGCTACCTGACTTTGACGGCGTTGATCGCCGCGACATCGGTTCTCATTACGGTCCATCCGCAGATGCTCGACCTGATGTCCATGAGCCAATTTCTGCTGATGCTAGGAAACATCGCTAAGACCATCAAGGACGCTGGTGCGGAGGTCCGCATGGATTGGCTCCGATACCTGATTACGCGCTTTGAACCAACTGACGTACCGCAGGTCGAGATGCTTGGCCTCATGCAGAGTATGCTCGCGGCGGAAATGCTGAAGGCGCAAATGGTCAAATCAACCGCCATCTCGGATGCAGGGTTAACCAAACAGACCCTGTATGAGGTGGAACGTGCGAACTTCACCCGCGAAACCTATGACCGTGCGATCGAGTGCATGGATGCAGTCAATTTCGAGGTTCAGGGACTGATCCACCAAGCGTGGGGGCGACTCTGATGTTGACTGCCGTAAATTCTGGCAAAAAACACCCTTGTTTCAATAGCATGCCTCGAATGAGGAGGGCGCGGATTGGCTCGTAAAAACCCCTTCGCAAACCTGATGGCCAGCGAGGCTCCCGCTCCGGAGCACCCTGCCCTCGACTATACGGTCAAGGGTGCATCCAAGTCGTTTCTCAACTCACTGAACGAGATTACGGCGCGTGCGGACAAGCTCATGGAAGGCGAGCCGATCGTCGAGCTCGATCCCGACAGTGTCGACCCGTCCTTTGTCAGGGATCGCCTCGATGAGAACGAACAGGAGTTCGATGAGATCCTAGAAGCCATCCGTGAGCGCGGGCAGGACAGTCCAATTTTGGTGCGGCCGCATCCAACGGTGGCCGAGCGCTACATGGTGGTCTTCGGTCATCGGCGTCTGAAAGTCGCCAAGGCACTTGGCCGCAAGGTTCGGGCCGTCATCAAGGAGATGAAGGACCGCGAGCATGTAGTTGCTCAAGGTCAGGAGAATTCGGCTCGTGCGAACCTCTCATTCATCGAGAAGGCACTGTATGCGTCCGAACTGGCGAAGCTGCGCTACGACGAGGACAATGCGATTGTCATAACGGCCCTCGCCTTGGACCGGACTACCTTGTCGAAGATGCTTGCCGTCGCGAGCATTCCGGAGAAGGTCTTGCGCGCGATCGGATCCGCGAAGGGCATCGGTCGCGACCGCTGGTACGAGCTGAAGCTGCTCCTAGAGCGTCCGTCCAATTATGACGCGGCTGTCGAAGTGGTTGAGGCTGAAGGCTTTGCAGAGCTTGCAAGCGACGCGAGGTTCATTGCGGTCGAGAAGCGGCTCAAAATCAAGCAGAGTAGGAGTCGGAGCGAGCCGAGCAAGCAAAGCTGGGCACCACGCGACGGCACTCTCGCAGCGGAGATGTCGGCCGAAGGAAAGAAATTCACTTTGGCTATCAAAGCCAAGGGGCCGGACGCCAAGGCGTTCGGCAGCTATTTGTCCGATAATCTGGACCGTCTCTACGACGACTTCAGAGGTCGGAAGGGTAACACTGCAAACGGAGATTAGCCCCGCAAAAGAAAAAGGCCCCCGAAACGACGTCCGGAAGCCCTTCTCTGTGTCCTAAGCAAACACAGAATCGCACTTCCACGAATCACAGTCAAGAGTCCCGCAAGGGGTTCAGCGCCGTTTCGGCGAGCGGATTTCTTTTGCCTAACGATAGGTGAAAGAACTTGGTTTCGCACATCTCGACGACGCCCTTTGGGCGGCGATCGCTGACGCTTGCCCATGTTGCAAGTCAGGCGATTGCAAAAGAACGTCCGCCTGAGAAGGCGGTTCATAAATGGAACATCTTCCGGGCGATCTGCACGGCGAAAGCTCGCATCGGTGTTACCGAGCGTGCGCTGGCTGTTCTGGACGCTCTCCTGACGTTTCACCCGGAAACTGTACTGACGGGCGAGGGGTTGATCGTCTTCCCGTCAAACCAGCAGCTCTGCCTGCGGGCGCACGGCATGCCGCCGGCGACGCTGCGGCGCCATCTGGCCGTCCTGGTCGATTGTGGGCTGGTCATCCGTCGGGATAGTCCCAACGGCAAGCGCTATGCGCGCAAGGACAGGGCAGGGGAGGTCGAGGTCGCGTTTGGCTTTGATCTGTCGCCGCTTGTCGTTCGCGCCGAGGAATTCGAAACTTGGGCCGACGAGGTCCAACTCGAGGAGCGAGCGCTGAAGCTGGTGCGCGAGAAGATCACCATCTGTCGGCGTGACATCGCGAAGATGATTGCGACCGGCATGGAAGAGGGCGTGTCCACCCAGCGAGGAGGGCAGGGCCCGGCGGACTGGATGGAGATTCACGAGCTCTATCGAGGCATTATCGGCCGGGTTCCGCGTTCTGCTACGCGCCAAGTCCTGGAGCCGATCGCCGAAGAGCTGTCACTACTGGCGGACGAAGTGCTCAGCCTGTTGGAGGATCACATCAAAACTCAAAATATGAGCGGCAATGAGTCTCATTCTGAGCGTCACATACAAAATTCAAAAACAGACTCTCCTATTGATCTTGAACCTAGCTTTCCAGAAAGCAGGGTGGCGATCGTCGAGATCCAGCCGGAACCCGTGAAGAAGCCCGAACGGCCGTTCCCCCTGGGAATGGTTTTGGATGCCTGTCCAGATATCATCGATTATGCTCGCGGCGGGATTTCAAATTGGCGGGATTTCCTGGCGACGGCGGCGATGGTGCGATCGATGCTCGGAATTAGCCCGAGCGCCTGGCTCGATGCCCAGAATGCGATGGGCGAAACCGAAGCCTCAATTGTCGTTGCGGCAATCCTGCAGCGCGGGGAGGCAATCTCGAGCGCCGGTGGTTATCTGCGCGGCCTGACGCGGAAAGCGGAAGCCAACGAATTCTCGATCGGACCTATGCTGATGGCGTTGATCGGAAGCCGGCGGCGTGAACCGAAACGAGCATAGCGCATCCGTGGATCGCCGACATGTGCGGGCCGTTGCCGACAGTAAGTGGTACAAAGGGTCTGTGGTGATAGGGTTTGCTCGATGAATTGGAAGCCGCCGGCGCCGATCGATGCCAGTCCGGAAAACCGGACCAGAGTGAGTGGACCTGGCTTAAGGACGCTGCTCATTGTCGCGCGCGTAGCTCGATATTGCCGAGATCCGAACGCGTCTGGGTATGCCCACATCGGAGGAATTTCAGACCTGTCTGACGCTGCCCGCGCCGACGAACCTCTGACCCTTGAAACCGACGTCCTTTTGCGGATTTCTGCGGTGCTCGGAATTTACAGATCCCTCCCTCTGTTGGAGGGGACTGACGGCGAGGGCTTGAAATGGCTCCGAGGCATCAATCGTTACAACGCGTTCAATGGGAAAGCGCCCATGGAGCTGATGCTGTCCGGCTTCGAACCTGAGCTGATGGATGTCCGTGGCTACTTGCTCGCCAAGGAGTACGGGGGTGGCACCGCCCCTAACGAGGTCGATCGCAACTTCAAGTCTTAATACCGACGCCAATTTAATCTGGCGTCTGATATCGCCTCGGATGATCTCTTGGGGTGCAAGGCGGTCGGTTCGATATTGGCGCCGCCAGCTCCCATGAACGATGCGGCTAAGGCGGGTTCTTGATGCTGCAGTTTCGGTGTTTCAAAGGAATAGACGTGTTTCAGATCAAGGCCACGATCCGGGGTAGCAAGGTCAAGGAAGCAGCCCCTTCTGCGGTGGAGGCGCTTCGTCGCTACCAGGATATCCAGACACGCCCCGGTGTGACTGCTTGTTCGGTGATGAAGGGCGGCGTGCTGGTGGGGCAAGCCGAGCTCGTGAGCGCGGCGACGGTTGAGGACCTGCGCGCCAAATCCGGGATCTGACCTCGCGGCGAGGGCGAGGTTCTGCAGGGCATCTCGTGGTTCATCAACGCTATGAATCATAAGCGCGGGATTGATTCATCCTTTGCGTTGGACGGGTGTCTGCCATGAGCGCGAGATGCGCGCATGGACAGCTCCTTCGTCAAAGACGTGCCGCGCTTGCAAATGTTGGTGTTAGACCGATCTGATCCAGCACAGAATATGGCGCGCTTCTATGTGCTTGCGATTGAGCCAACCCTGTTTGGCGATGTCGCGCTCGTTCGCGAATGGGGACGCCGGGGCCGTCCCGGCCGGCGGCGATTGGACCTCTTTGGGGATCAAGAAGCCGCAGCCGAGGCGCTGCAGGACTGGCTGCTCAGAAAGACCAAGCGGGGCTACGGTGTCGTAGCAGCTTCGGCGACGAACGTGGGGGCATAGCCGGAAGGCTCCCGTTGTTGCGGCGGTCACCTTGTTGGACTGGCATAGCAGGCGCCGGGCCGGCCTCGGCCCTGTTGTGAGCGGCGAGCTTTAACCATTGAGCTACCGGCCCGCTTGGGCGTCTGGCATTCCGCGCGATGAGCAAACAAGGCTGCGCGATCGTTTCTCTCAGGTCCGAGATGAGCCCTCAGTCCGGCGGCAGGCTACCTCGTTGGCCCTACGAACTGATTGTCTGTGGGAAGGAGGGGAGCTCGCTGCGTTGCTGCCTGGCCACAGAAGAGGAGAGTCTGCCGGTTTGCAAACAATCCCGATTGCACGAGGTCAGGACGAGACCGAAGCTGGGGAGAGAGGGAGGCGAGGTTATGCGTACGCCTGACAACTCGGACGCCTCTATGGCGCGGATCAACGGCATCCTCATTCGGAGTGCCATCGTCGTGGCGATTGCTGCGACCATCGTGCTGCCGCTGCTCCGCTAGGTCGGGCATTTCGAACGCGCGCAAATTCGGCAGGAGGGGAAAAGTCGACCTCGTAGGAGGCTCGCTGAGTGCCCATCGGGTAGGTGGCGGCTAGGGTGATGAGGCTAAGCGCTTAAATGCCCCCAGTGGTCATTTATGCGGCTTTTGGTCTGGCGGATGGGATCGTGACGTTTGTGCGAACGATGCTGACAGCATAGCCACCGCAAGCTTGCGCTTGGAAAGGATTTTCCTTACTGTAAGGACTTTCCTTACGAGGACTCATCATGATCACGAGTAAGCTGACAAGCAAGGCGCAGACGACAATCCCGCAGTCCATTCGGACAGCGCTGCAGCTGCGGGAAGGCGACGAGATCGCTTATAGCATCGAAGGCGCCACCGTCGTGATCCGCAAGGCGCCGGTGTCGGTCGTGCCCGAGGATCCGTTCGGCACGTTCGGCGAGTGGGACAGTGAAGCCGATCGGAGAGCTTATGCCTCCCTCTGATTTTCAGCAGGGCGACGTCGTCCGGGTGCCATTTCCCTATACCGACCGCAACACAAGGCAACACCGCCCGGCGCTTGTCGTCAGCAACGGTGCGATCGGGGAGGGGAATGCACTGCTGTGGGTTGTCATGATCACCAGCGCCGAGAATCGGCCATGGCTCGGGGATGTGTCGCTGGGACGATCCTATCAGGAGGCCGGCTTGCCGGCTCCGAGTGTGATCCGTACTGTCAAGATCGCGACGATCGAGGCCGCTCACGCTCAGCAGCTTGGCCGTATCAACCCCGCCCTGATGGCTGAGGTGGGTGATCAGCTCAAGAAGCATCTGGGTGTCTAGCGGTCGCTCGCAGCGGCCTTCCGGGCGAGGTGCCCGTCCATCTCGGCTGAGCCTGACGGAGCTCGCGCCGACCACGTCGACTCAACAATTCAAAGTGCCAGGCGGGCAGCTTGGCTGAATTGCCGCTCGGCGTCGTTATAGTAGCTTGCCGCCTGCTGGACCGAGCGATGCTGCGACTGCTGCATCGCAGCGGGGAGGGAGACGCCGTTGCGGGCCGCCTCGGTCAGATAGCCTGAGCGCAGGCCGTGCGCGGAGAACGCCAACGGATCGAGCCCGGCCTGGGCGCAGCGGCTTTTGAGGATCAGATTGACGGCTTGCGGGGTCAGGGCGCGATCCGAGAGGCCCTCCCAACGGTCGATCGCCCGGAACACCGCGCCCTTGCTAATGTTGGCGCGCTCGAGCCAGTCGCGCAGTGCCTCGACCGGCGGCCCCACGATCAGGACACGCGCGTCGTCTTCGGCGGCAGCGGTCTTGGTCTTGCCGAGTGCGATCGCCAGGCAAGGCAGGCGATCTGAGTCCGGATCGTCGGGATCGCGCGGCACCGGCGCCTCCTCGCTGATTTGCTCGACTCGTAAGCGGGCGATTTCACTGCGGCGCCGCCCGCCGGAACCGAAGGCGACCAGAAGCAGGGCGAGGTCGCGCGTGTCGCTCAAGCGATTGCTGCGACAGGTCGCCAGCAAGCGGTCGAGAATCTCGCGGGTGACGGCACGCTGGCTTTTGCGCCGGCGTGGCCGGGCGCTGGCCCGCACCGCCAGGCGCATGGCCGTTCGTAGCGAGGGCGCGGCGAAGGGTCCCAAATGGCCTTTCCAGCGATGCAGCGTCGCCCAATGGGCCAATCGGCGCTTGACCGTCGCCGGCGCATGCGGTCCCGCGACGCGCAAGCGACCCTCCAGGCGTAGACGCGCGGCGACCTCCTCGGGCATGCCATGACCGGGATCGCTTTCGCGTTGGGCCGGATCCCAGAGATGGTGCGCGACAAATTTCAGAACCAGCGCTTCGTGCGCCGGCCAGGGCAGCGGGGAGCCTGTCGACGCGAGCGCCCAGGCTTCGAGATAGGCCAGATCCGACGCGAGCGCGCGCAAGGAATTCTCGCCCATGCCCTCCTGGGCCAGGTGGCGCAGCGTCGCGACATCGTCATCGGTTAGGATTTTGGCGAGCTGATCGCGCCGCTCCAGCGGCAAAATCCCGGCGAGCGCGTCGAGCTGCAGGGCGCGCCGCGTTTCTGTGTCGGCCGAGAGCAGGAATGTCGAGGTCACGGGGGCTCCTGGTGCGGCTGACACGGGCCGATTTCGTCGACCGAATGCCCGGCTGACGTCGTCGGCGAGCTTTTGGAGCGCGAGAATTGCCGGTTTCCGCAGGCGTGTCCATCACTATCGATAAGAGGTAATTATCGATAGTGAAAGTATCGTTCTTAGAGATATCGACATGAAACAAATCAATAGCTATCTAGATTGGTCTTGATAGATTTAGTCACGTGGATTCAATGCGCTACGATCTAACGCGAACCGTTCGCCGCGAGCTGGTTTCGGACTGCGCCGTAGCTGCCGAGGCCGCGGCGATCGCGCTCGCCCGCTGCGACGAGCGCCTGCTCCGGGCTGAGCCGGCGCTGGCGAAGGGCGTGCGCGAGCGCGGCCACGCTTTTGAGGCACAGGCGCTGATCGGGCTCACCGGGGGCCTGTGCCCGCTCGAGGATCTCTGCCTACACGACGCGGGCATGGATGTGCGCAGCCCGACGCGCGAGATCGCGCGCGCCGCCACCATCCTTGACGAACGCCGGCGCCTGGCGCGAGGCGAGCCCGGCGAGCTTTTGAAACCAACCGCCCTGCGCCAGCGGTTTGGGATCGCAGGAGCCGGGGAGCCGGACCGGACGGACAGGCATAAGACCGGGTCAGTTGCCGCAAAAAGGGTCACGGCACCCTGGGACCGGATCGACGTTGAAGACGACGAGGAGGACCAGGTCGATGACAATGACCTGGACCGGGAGGAGGATGACGATCACGCCGACCCGGCCTTCGCCGACATCGACGCCTTGCTGGTGCGCACGCGAAAAAAACTCGACGCCTGGAACGATTTGTCCTCCGAACAGGGCCGCAAGAATTTGACGCTGCGCGATCCCGCCTATGACGCTCCCGGGCGGTTCGAGGGTTGGCTCGCCGTCCTGGAGGAGGGCAGGGGGCTGCCGGCGACCGTCGCCGCCGCGCTCGCGCTCGACGCCTGGCTGTGGCTCGAGCCGTCGGAACGCGCCGGCGAGCTCGGCTTTGCGCTGGCCGCGACCGTGTTGCGGCAGCGCGGGGTGGCGGCGCATTTGCCCGCGCTTGGACTGGGGCTGAGGCGGGTGCGGTTTCGCTGGAGCCCGCACCAGACGCTCGGCGTCCGGATTACGGGATTGCTTGGCGCCTTTGCCGAAGCGGCGGCGTTCGGGCAGGGGGATCTTGATCGGCTGTCGCTGGCGCGGACTGTGATGTTGCGGAAATGTGAGGGGAGGCGGGGGAATTCGAGACTGGCCGAGCTCGTGGATCTGTTCGTGTCGACACCGCTGGTCACCGTCCAGATGGCGGCGGCGCGGCTGCAGGTCACGCCGCAGGCGGTCGAGGCGATGCTGAGAAAGCTCGGCGGCAGCCTGCCGCGCGAATTGACCGGTCGGAAGCGCTACCGCGCCTGGGGGATCATTTGATTAGATATGCACTTGACAACATAATGCCGTTCAGGGCATATCGACGCCATGGCTTGGGCTGTCCAATCTGTTGCTGAGTTCGAGCGCTGGTTCCTGATTCTCGAAAGCGGCGTCCGGATCGAAATCGCGGCCAAGATCAGTTTATTGCAACAGGTCGGGCCGACGCTCGGCCGGCCGCATGCGGACACCTTGAAGGGCTCGGCCTATCCGAACATGAAAGAGCTGCGGATCCAGATCGGCGGCGACCCCTGGCGAATCTTCTTCGCCTTCGACCCGAGACGGTCAGCCATCTTGCTGGTCGGCGGCAACAAGGGCGGCGATGGCCGTTTCTATGAGGTCAACCTGCCGATCGCTGACGCGCGCTATCGCGACCATCTCGCGACGCTGATCGTGCCACCACCATCGAAGAGAGGGCCATAACGATGACCACCTCCTGGAATGAGACGCTGGCCAAGCTGCCGGTCGACGAGCAGGCTGCCATCACAAAACGTAGCCGTGAGGTGATGGCCGAATATGTCGGCCTCAAGGAGCTGCGCAAGGCACGCCGTCTGAGTCAGGCGGCTTTGGCCGCGCGGCTGCACACCGATCAGGCCGGCGTGTCGAAGCTCGAAAAGCGCGCCGATCTGCTGCTGAGCACGCTCAAGGGCTATGTCGAGGCGGCCGGTGGAAGCCTCGAGATCGTGGCACGGTTTCCCGATGGGCCGGCGCTTCGCATTGATCGCCTCGGGGAGGTCGGGCGGCCAAAGAAGGCCGACGCAGCATAGAGCGCGACTTCTGCTCGTGGCCCCTAGCCGACGTCTGGAACGTCTGCTTCAGGGCAGCCTGACGGGCTTGTCAGTTGGACAGATGAGAGTGGCCCCTAACCGACCGCGAGAACGTCTCCTTGATGGGCCATCCGGGTTGCCTGAGCTCGTTTCCGTTACCCGCCTAGGGGAACTCCTCCAGGCAGACGTGCCGAATTTTGCCGGGTAAGCCGCCGAGGCCGCCATGCGCCAGCAGAAATAGAAGGCTGGGGCGCAGCAGGCGGTCGCTGAGGCAATCTACGGCAGCGCTTCGAACCTACGCTGATGGCCATTGACCATCTCGCGCAGCGAGGCTGGCTGAAGCACTTCCACCGATTTTCCCCACGTGTAGAGATGCCAGCACATCTCGAGATGTCCCGACGCTCTGAACCGTACGAGCAATGATCCGTCCTTCTCCACTTCGACCGTTTGGGTCGGGTGAAACACGAATCGGCGGGCGTGATCAGCCGCGTCAGGAGAGAAGCGCCACACCACGTCACCATGCTCCGCCTCACTCTCGTAAGAGCCAAAGCCTTTTTCGGCATGCTTGCGGAGGCTAAAATTTGGGTCGATGTCGAAGCTCTCTCCGAGCACTTCGGCCGCATAAATCTCCTCGACGCGGTAGTGCTGAAGGCGCCCAGCCTTCTTCGCCGTGTCACGAGCTACGAGATAGCGCCGAACACCGAGCAAAAGCCCGTGCGGCGCTACGATGCGTTCGCTCGGCTTGTCCTGCGTTCGACGACGGTAGGTGATCCTGAGCAGGAACGGCCCCTTCAGCGCCTCCGAGATCGCGGCGTTGACCTGGCTGTTCATGACGGGCTGCGGACCAGGTCGGGCGGCGTGGCCGAGTGCCTCCAAGAGTACCTCCTCGTCGACCGAAAGCCGCGTGCCCGCACCGGGTGGGAGAAGTGCGCGGACCTTAGACTGGAGCTGGCGCAGCGACCCTGCCTCTGCCGTCATTTGAGCGGCATCAAGTTCGGCAATTGCTGCCGCGAGCGCGGCGAGTTCTTGCGCCGAGGGCGTTAACAGAGGCGCGATTGCCTTGGCGTAGATACGCCAGCGGCGCTTGCGGTCGTCGCCGTCCTCAGCCTTAGTCTGCGGGAATGCAGCCTGCAGCGCGTCGGTCATCCGCTGCGCGGTGCGGTGCGAGCAGCCCCACTCGTCGACGATCTCCTCGAGCGACACACCGCTCCGGCCCGTCGCCATCATTGCGAGCTTGAGCAGTTCTTGACCCTTCGCGAACGACATTGAAGCACTCTGACAGCTTTTGTCACCCTTATGTGCCATATCGCAGGAAAGGGGAATGCGTATGCGCAAGACCGACGGCGCGATTAGGCTTTCGGCCTCCGATTTGATGCGGTTTAAGAGCTGTCGCCACGCGACGACGCTCGACCTGCGGCTGATCGAGGTCGGCGACCTGGCGCCGAGCGAGGACGGTGCCGAAGCCGAGTTGCTGCAGCGGCAGGGCGACGAGCATGAGATCGCCTTTCTGGACCAGCTTAAGGCCGACGGCCGCTCCGTCGTCGAGATCCCGAAAGACGGCCTGTCGCTGGAGGACTCCGTCCGCCTCACGCTCCAGGCGATGTTGGACGGGCCGACGTGATCTTTCAAGGTGCGCTGCTCGACGGCGCATGGGGCGGCTACAGCGACTTCCTCGAGCGAGTCGAGCGACCGTGTGACCTCGGCGCGTGGTCCTACGAGGTCGTCGACACCAGCCGCTGCGTAATAGCATCCTCAAGGACGCGGTCGCCGCGGTCACCGAGGAGATCATCGCCAACACAGGCCGCCTCCCTGCGGTAGAGCACTTGCTGACGCAGTGTCCGCCGATATTCGTCGACGGCCTGCGCCCCGCAGGGATCATCTCGGCCGATGGCGACCTGCCGGCGGAGACGAGTCGCGCGATCTCGGCGATGGCGGGCACGACGCTGGCCATCCAAGGGCCGCCGGGAACGGGCAAGACCTACGTCAGCGCCCTCTCGATCGTGGACCTCGTCCGCGCCGGCAAGCGCATCGCGGTCTCGTCGAACAGCCACAAGGCCATCGGCAACCTGCTCGAGGCGGTGGTCGATCGCGCCCGTGCCGAAGGTGTCCCATGCAGCGTCGTTCAGAAGGCGTCCGACGACGGTGACGATGAGGCGCATCCCGGGATCATCTTCGTCAGCGACAACGACGCGCCTGAGATCGCAGCGGCGGACGTAGTCGGTGCGACAGCGTGGCACTTCGCTCGCTATGCCGACGCGGCCTACGACCACCTGATCGTCGACGAGGCCGGGCAGGTTTCGATCGCCAACATCCTTGCCATGGCGCGCTGCGCCCGCAACATCGTGCTCGTGGGCGATCCCATGCAGCTGCCGCAGCCGTTGCAGGGGAGCCACCCCGGCGACAGCGGCCGCTCATGCCTCGAATACCTGATCGACGGTCATCGTGTCGCTCCGTCGGATCGCGGCGTGTTCATGCCCGTAAGCCGACGCATGCATCCGCGCATCTGCGACTTCATCTCTACTGCGGTCTACGAGGACAGGCTCGGGAGCGAAGAGGCGGCGGGTAGCCAAACGCTGGTCTCCCGCGCTGGCGACGACCTAGTCGGAGCCGGCATGCGCGCCGTGGCGCACTTCGGCCGCTCGCAAGTCAGCCCCGAGGAAATCGACGCGGTCGCCGCGAGGATCGTCGAGGTGGAGGGATCGACCTACCGCGACCGCGAGCGTCGCGAGCGCGTCGTCGGCCCTGCCGACATCCTCGTGGTCGCGCCGTACAACGCGCAGGTGAACGCGCTGCGCGCGCGGCTGCCCAGCACCGTCCGCGTCGGCACGGTAGACCGCTTCCAGGGGCAGGAGGCGCCAGTATGCCTCGTCTCGATGACGACCTCGAGCGGAGAGGAATTGCCGAGAGATATTGCGTTCCTCTTCTCGCTCAACCGCATCAACGTCGCCGTGTCGCGAGCGCAGGTCGCAGCGATGGTCTTTGCTAGCCCGGCGCTCCTCGAGACACCGTGCCGGACGATTGAGGAAATGGCGCTAGTAAACGCCCTCTGCCTGCTGCGCGAGCATGGGGGTGACAATTTCTGACACCCGCGCGTGCGAAAGTAGCCGCATCGGAATACGCAGGAGGCGGCAAAATTTCGATCTGGGGATCGGTTTTGCAACATCGTCAAGAGGGTACGCTGGACGATATCAGCCCATTGGGACTCGGATCATGGGGCAGAAATACGAGAACTAGGGAGGCTACAACCCCAGCGACCGCGACCGGAGGCGTGAGGCACGGTCGAACTTCGGAGACTTTGATGAAACGTGAAGGCCCGGGCCGGAACCCCGGGCCTCGCCGTAGACCCGCAGAACGTCAGGATGCTGCGCGGGACTGCACTTGGTCGGCTCTTCTTTAGGGAGGAAATCCTGGTGCTCGTCAAGCGGCATCACTTCTTTGGAAGGAGCCCAGAATGGCAACATGTGACGTTGCCCTGATCCGCGAGCAGGGAGTTCGCTTCGCGGTTGTGTGCGTCGCTGACCACGTCATCGATAGCCCAAGCCAGCGCGAAAATGCGCTGGCGGCATGGGCGAGCGAACTTGGTGTCCCGATCGCCCTGATGGGCGCTCGCCGGCATAGAACCTTCGGTCGCCCGGATATCGTTCGCTGGCTGGCAAACATCAATCCGGGGTGCCTGCCTTGGCGCCGCGCGACAATTTCCTAGAGGAGATAACTCATGTCAAAGACCCTTAAACCTGGCACTACGGCTCCCCGCTCCGGTCAATATGAACAGGTGGGACCTCGAGGCGGGAACACTGGCAATGAGCGTACGGTTGTGCGCGGCGAGCCTATGCCGCCCACGCCCAAGCCCGGAATGGGATATCGCCTCGTCGACCCGACCAAGAACGGGTCTGGGCGCCGCTAATCGAAGATCAAAAAGTGCGGGGAGAGACTTCCCGCACTTCTCAATTCCGAACCGCTTTTTCAACGGTTACGCAGCATCGGCCACCGTCCCTCCAGGAGTTTGAGGCGATCGCCGAGGCGATATCGACCTTGGCCCACGGCGGGGGCTGATTGATCGGGCAACTGCGCCGATAGACTAAGCGAATACCGCTTGCTCAGACCTTTCCGTTTTGGCGAAGCCCGTTAATCTCCTCTCCTGGGGAGCTGGCTGATGGAAAACGCGGACATAGATAACTTGGAGAGCGCCGGAAACGACGATAGCGAGAAGCAAAGCAATCCAGAGATCGTTCCGGACGTTGCTACGGGCTTTACATACGCATCCTATCAGAACGCGATACCGGTGATCCGCTCCATTCGGATCGCGAACCTAGGCGGCCGGCATTTTGAGGGCTGCCGGCTCGATTTGACCTCGACGCCGTCTTTCCTGCGCCCCAAATCGTGGAGCATCGACCGGCTGCTGCCCGGCGACGAACTGAACCTCAGCGATCGCAAGGTCGAGCTCGACGCCCGATATCTGGCCGGCCTCGACGAGGCGGAGCGCGGCGAGATCACTTTGCGGCTCTCCTCGGCCGGCCAGGTGCTCGACGAACGCAGATTGAACGTGCGCCTGCTCGCCCGCGACGAGTGGGGCGGGGTCGCGGACATGGCCCAGTTGCTGCCGGCCTTTGTCCTGCCCAACGACCCCGCCGTGGCGCCGCTGCTGCGAGGTGCAGCGGACCGGCTCGCCGCTCATGGCCATGCCGGCGGCCTGGACGGCTACCAGTCGCAGAGCCCTCAGCGCGCCTATCTGCTGTCCGCAGCGATCTATTCGGCCATTGCCGGGCTGGGATTGCATTATGCCGAGCCGCCCGCGAGCTTCGAAAGTCGCGGCCAGAAGATTCGGCGCCCGAGCACCATTGCCGAGGAGCGGCTGGCGACCTGCCTCGATACCACGCTGCTCTTCGCCGCTGCGCTGGAGGCGGCAGGACTGCATCCCGTCGTCCTGCTGTTCCAGGGTCATGCCGCGGTCGGCGTCTGGCTCGTGCCGCGCTGTTTTGCCAACGCTATCGAGACGGACCAGATGGAGGTGCGCAAGGCGCTAGCCTCGCGGGAGCTCGTGGTCTTCGAGACGACGGGCGTGACCCATCGCCCGGCCATGACGATGGAAGCGGCGCAACGGGCGCTCGATATCCGGATGGCAGAGGAGCAGGCGCATGGGTTCGTCGCGGCCATCGACGTCAGGCGCTCGCGCAGCGGCGGCATCATGCCCCTCGCTTCCCATCAGCCCATCCGGCGCCCGGCGGTAGAAGGAGAAGGCGAGCCTGTTTCGGTGTCCGAGCTGCCCCTGCCGCCTGCGCCGGATTTCGGCGCCCTGTCGGCCGAGATGGTGGAGGTGAAGCCGACCAGCGCGGCCGGCCGCATCGACCGCTGGCAGAAGAAGCTGCTCGACCTGACGCTGCGCAACCGGCTCCTGAATTTCCCAGACTCGAAGAAGACCATCCCGTTTCTCTGCACAGACATCGCCTATCTCGAGGACAGGCTGGCCGATGGCGCCGCGGTCAGCATCATCTCGCTGCCCGAGCAAAACCCACTCGGCGAGCGCGATGCGGCGCTGTACCGCGATGTCCACGGCCGGGATCTGCAACGCGGTTTCGCCGCGGAGGCGCTGCTGCGGGACGAGCTCTCCTCGACGCTTGACGCAAGGCAACTCGAAGCACGGCTCATCGACCTGCATCGCCAGGTCAAGAACGACTTCGCCGAAGGCGGCGCAAACACCTTGTTTCTGGCGGTCGGGTTCCTGCGCTGGCGCAAGAAATCCGAGGAGGAGCGCAGCTACAGGGCGCCGCTTCTGCTGATGCCGGTCAAGCTGCAGCGGCGCAGCGCGAGCTCGCGCTTCGCGATCCGTTTCCACGAGGACGAGCCGCGCTTCAACGCCACCCTGCTCCAGTTCCTGGAGCGCGATTTCGATCTGAAGCTGCCGCAGTTCAGCGGCGAATTGCCGATCGACGAGAGCGGCATCGACGTGCCGCGCCTGCTCGCCTCAGTACGGCAGGCGGTGCGCGACGTGCCCGGGATGGAGGTCATCGACGAAACCGCCCTGTCGACCTTCTCTTTCGCGAAATTCCTGATGTGGAAGGATCTCGTCGAGCGCACGGCGGCGCTGCGCGAGAACAAGGTCGTGCGTCATCTCATCGACACGCCGGAGCAGAGCTTCCTGCCGGACGGCGGACCGCCGAGCTTTCATGACGAGCGAGATCTCGACCGTGTCTATGCGCCGTCCGCCATCGTCAGCCTTCTCCCCTCGGATTCCTCACAGACGGCCGCCAGCCTCGCCGCCGCGGAAGGACGGGATTTCGTCATCGTCGGGCCGCCGGGCACCGGCAAGAGCCAGACCATCGCCAACATGATCGCGAACTGCCTCGCGGTCGGAAAGACGGTGCTGTTCGTCGCCGAGAAGACGGCCGCGCTCGATGTCGTCTATCGCCGGCTGCGCGAGCACGGGCTCGGGGACCGGTGTATCGAGCTCCATTCCAACAAGGCCGATCGCCGCCATTTCCTCGCGCAGCTCAAGGCGGCCTGGGAGCATGGCGGCCGGAGCGACGCGTCGGAATGGATCGCCATCAACGAGCGGCTGCGGCTGCGCCGCGACAGCCTCAACGCTTATGTCGAAGCCTTGCACCGCCGCCACCGGAACGGCTGGACGCCCTACCGGGCGCTCGGAACGGCGCTCAAGGGTGCCGATGAGGTCGCTCCCGCTCTCACATGGCCCGAGCGGGACACGCATGGTGCGGACGCATTCCGAGGCCTCGAGGACGTGGCGGCCGAACTCGGCGTCGTGTTCGCCTCGGTGGAACGGCGGCCGGCGCTCGAGCTGGTCGATATCGCCGAATGGAGTTCGGGCTGGCAGGACGATCTGCTCGCCGCCGCCCGCGCACTCCGGAATGCGATCGACCTGCTCTCGAGTGCGGTTGCCGCCGCGTTCGCCAGCCTCGGCCTCAAGCCCCGGTCGCAACCCTCGGCCGATGCCGTGGAGGCGCTGGCCGAACTCGCGGCCGCCTTGCAGGAGAGCCAGGGGATCGATGTCTCGATCGCCTTCGATCGTGATTTTTCCCGCTGCGCCGATGCGCTCGCGGCCCTTGGCGGCGATATCGCCGCCTATCGCGACGCGGAACGGAGACTTCAAGCCGTTTACGCCCCCGCCGTGGTCCGCAGTCTTGATGCCGATGCGCTGTTGCGGCAATGGCGGGAGGCGAGTGGCTCGTTCTGGCCGGGCTCGCTGCTGGGCAGGCGCAAGGTTCAGAAGATGCTGCAGGGCTATGTCTCGCAGGGCATGGCCGAGCCGGAGCGCGAGCTGCCGCTGCTCTCGCGCATGAAGGCCGCGCTGGCGGCGATCGACGGGAACGTTCTCGTCGGAAAGCCGTTGCCGGTCGAGGGGCTGTCGACCGACACCAGCGCGGTGGCCGGGATCCTCGCGCTCGCATCGCGGCTTCGCGACGCGTTGCGCATTCCGGGTATCGACACCGACGATGTCGGTTCACTCCTGCGGTCGCTCGCGCCCTGCCTACCGGCGACCGCCGGAGCCGGTGGTGCGCGATTGGCTGGAGCCAGGCTTCTGGCCGCGCTGGCGGGCCTGAAGCCCGCGGCCGGGCAGTTCGCGGCGCTGTCCGGGCGCGGCGTCGCAACGGCGCACGACCACGCCGCGCTGGCGACGCTCTCGCAATCCCTGGATGCGCTGGCGGAGGCGGGGCATCTGCTGCGCGACTGGTCGGTCTGGTGCCGGGCGAGAGGGCGCGCCGTCGATCTGGGCCTTTCGCCCCTCGTCCAGGCGCTCGAAGACGGCAGCGTCGCGCCGGCGAAGGCGCGCGAGGCGTTTTCCTTGGGCTATGCACGATGGTGGCTGCCGAAGATTCTCGATGGCGACGCGGTCCTGCGGGATTTCCGCCGCTTCCAGCACGAGAACACGATCACCGAATTCCGCGAACTCGACGATCTCGTCCGATCCCATGCGGCGCAGCGGGTGATCGATGGGGTCGCGCATGGGCTGCCGCCGGTGCAGGGGGTACCACGCAACTCCGAGCTCGGATTGCTGCGGCATCAGATGGAGCTGCAGCGGCCGAGCCAGTCCATCCGCGACGTCATCGGCAGGATGCCGCAGAGCTTCGCCAAGCTAGCGCCCTGCATGCTGATGTCACCGCTCTCGATCGCGCAGTATCTGCCGCCCGACCACGCACCGTTCGATGTCGTGATCTTCGACGAGGCTTCGCAGATCACGACATGGGACGCCGTCGGCGCGATCGCGCGGGCGCGCCAGACCGTCATCGTCGGCGATCCGAAGCAACTGCCCCCGACGAACTTCTTCGGCCGCAACGAGGACGAGGACGACGTCGCCGATCACGAAAAGGACCTGGAGAGCATTCTCGACGAGGCGAGATCCGCCGGCATTCCGGTCCGCGATCTGCGCTGGCACTATCGCAGCCGCAGCGAGTCGCTGATCGCCTTCTCCAATCACCACTATTATCAGAACCGCCTCGTGACGTTCCCCTCTGCCGCCGTCGAGGACCGCGCCGTGCAGCTGCGCAAGGTGCCGAGTGGCGTCTATGATCGCGGCAAGAGCCGTACCAACCGCATCGAGGCGCAGGCCGTAGCGGACGAGGCGGTCTCCCGGATGCGGAGCTGGCTCAAGCTGCCGGAGAAGCAGCGCCCGACCCTCGGCGTGATCACCTTCAACGCACAGCAGCAATCGCTGATCCTCGATCTGCTCGATGCCGCGCGCCGTAACGAGCCGGAACTCGAGTGGTTCTTCGCCGACGAGCGCGTCGAGCCGACGATCGTCAAGAACCTGGAGAACGTGCAGGGTGACGAGCGCGACGTCATCCTGTTCTCGATCACTTTCTGGAAGGACGCAGCCGGCAAGCTGGCGATGGATTTCGGCGCCCTCAACCGCGATGGCGGCGAGCGACGCCTGAACGTCGCCGTCACCCGCGCCCGTCAGGAGCTGCTGGTGTTCTCCGGCTTCACCGCCGACCAGATCGACCCGAGCCGTACCAAGGCGCTCGCCGTGCAGCATCTGAAGACGTTCCTCGATTATGCCGAGCGTGGGGCCGTGGCCTTGCCGGCGCAGGACACTGGGTCGGCCGGCGGCTTCGATTCTCCGTTCGAGGAGGCCGTTGCCGCGCAGTTGCAGCGGCATGGTTGGACCGTGGTACCGCAGGTCGGCATTTCCGGCTTCCGGATCGATCTCGGCATACGCCATCCCGATCTCGCTGGCGCCTATCTGGCCGGGGTTGAATGCGACGGCGCAGCCTATCACAGCTCGGCCACGGCGCGGGACCGGGACAAGGTCCGCGAGCAGGTGCTGCGTGGGCTGGGCTGGAACATGCTGCGCGTCTGGTCGACGGACTGGTGGTTCGATGCGAAGGGTTGCGCGCAGCGCCTGCATGGCCAGTTGCAGGCTCTGCTCGACGACGACCGGATACGCCGGGCGGCCACTGCCGAGCAGGCGACGGAGGACACGGAGCCGTCAGCCACCCGCTGGGACATGGGGCACGAGGTCGAGGCTATCGAGGAGATCCGTGACGAAGAGGTCGCAGAGCCCGTCGAGACGCCGGTGCCGCCGCCAATGGTCAGCGAGGCCGAGCTCGTCTCGGTCACGGCCTCCATGGCTCACAACGTCACCCCGGCGCACACGGAACAAGCAGCCGCCGCCGACGTCGCCGGCGACAGAGGCGTTCGCCCCTATCGGATCGCCGATTTATCCGCTTTCCGTGCCGAACCCGATCAGTTCTATGAATTTGCCTATCGCGATACGTTGCGGGGGATGATCGAGGCCGTGATCGACGCCGAAAGCCCGCTGCGCAGCGATGTCTTGGCCCAGCGCATCGCTCGGGCCCATGGCTGGCTGCGCACCGGCGGCCGCATTCGCGAGCGCATTAATCTTCATCTGCGCGGGCTCGACACGACGAGCGAGTCCAGTGGCGAGTTCCTCTGGAGAAAGGGAGCCGTATTGGAGATCGCGCCCTATCGGAAAGCGGCCAGCGAGGATGCGCGTCGCCCCATCGCCGATATTCCTCTGGCCGAGCTCGCTTCGGTCGTCCTCGACAACTCGGATCTGCTCGACCAGCCCGACCCCGCGCGCGATCTCGCACGTCTGCTCGGCGTTGAGCGACTGGCCGCTGTCTCCCGCGCTCGCCTCGACGAGGCGATCGCGCGAGCACGCCGGCATTCCACGACCAGCGAGCCCTCCGCCTGACCATGTTCCGCTTCATCCACTCCAGCGATCTCCATCTCGGCAAGCGCTTCGGCAATTTCGACGGCGATCTCCCAGGTCGCCTGAGAGAGGCGCGGCACGGCATCATCGGGCGGCTGGCGCAACATGCCCGCGAGCAGGGCGCCGACACGATCCTGCTCGCGGGCGATACCTTCGACACCGAGACGCCGGCGCCCGATATCCGCCGGCAAGCGCTTGCCGCGATGCGCGACCATGCTCCAGTCCGCTGGGTGATCCTGCCCGGAAACCACGATTCGCTGCAGGCGGCGCAGCTCTGGTCGACGCTGAAGGCGGAAGCCCCCGAGAACGTCGTACTGGCGGTCGAGCCGGCCGCGATCCAGCTTGCGGCCGGTGTCGCCCTGTTGCCGGCACCCTGCACGACACGGCGCCCCGGGCGCGACATGAGCGAATGGATGGATGGCGCGGCCACCGCCGAAGGCACGCTACGCGTCGGCCTGGCCCATGGCGCGATCCGCAGCTTCTCCGAGGAAGGCGCCGCCTCGGACGTGATCGCGCCCGACAGGGCCGCTTGCGCCGGCCTCGACTATCTCGCGCTGGGCGACTGGCACGGGCCGCTCACCGTCGATGCGCGCACGCGCTACAGCGGGACGCCCGAGCCCGACCGGTTCAAGCATGGGCGACCGGGCGAGGCTTTGCTGGTGAACCTCGCCGGGCGTTCGGCCCTGCCGGAGGTGAGCGCGCTGCCGACGGCGAGCTTCGACTGGCAGACCCTCGACATGCATTTGCTCGAGGGCGACGATCCAGCGCGGGCCATGGAAGCCTTGCTCCCGCCCCCCGCAAGGCGGCGCCAGACGCTGCTTAAGCTGGTCGCGACAGGGCATAGCCGCCTGTCGTCGCGAACGGCGCTGACGGAAGCTGTCGCGCGCGCCGTCCCGGATTTCGCCCTCCTGGAGCTCGACGAAAACGGGCTCGTCACGGCGTGCGAGGCGGGCGATCTCGACCTCATTGACCGCGCTGGCGCGCTGCGCGAAGCCGCCGCGGCCCTGCTCGCGGAAGCCGAGGACGACGGCCGCTCCGCAGGCGAGCGCGAGATCGCCCGTGCGGCGCTGGCACGGCTGTTCTCCTACGCGCAGGCGGTGGCATCGTGAAGATCTCGGCCCTGCGCCTGTTCAACATCAAGCGTTTCGCCGGCCGTGGCGTCGCCATTGAGGGCATCGGCGACGGCGTCAACGTGCTCTGCGCCGCCAACGAATTCGGCAAGTCGACGAGTTTCGAGGCGTTGCACGCGCTGTTTTTCCAGCCTTATTCCGGAACGGCGGGTCCGGTCCGAAATCTGCGGCCCTATAGCGGCGGCAACCCACTGGTGGAGGCGGACATCGCGCATGGCGACCAGCGCTTCCGGATCACCAAGCAGTATTATCGCGGCGGGTTCGCGCGCGTCACCGACCTCGCCAGCGGGCGCCTCGTCGCGCAAGCGGACGAGGCGGAGAACTTCATCAACGCCCTGATCAAGGGCGGACCAGCTGGGCCGGCGGGGCTCCTCTGGGTGCGCCAGGGCGTGACCGGCATCGAGAAGCGCAGCAATGCCGAGGAAGACGGCGAGAAGCAGGTTCGCGCGAGCCTGCTCGAATCCGTGCAGGGCGAGGTCGAAGCCATCACCGGCGGTCGCCGCATGGCCGAGATCATGCGGGCGGTGGCCGGCGAACTCGACAAGGTCGTGACCAAGCGCGGGCCGAAGGCCGGAGGGCGCTACGCCACAGCGATCGAGGCCCGCGACAGGCTGGCGGCGGAAGAAGCGAGGCTCGCCGCGGATGTCGCGGCCCTGCGGGAAGCGCTGGACAAGCGCGCGTCCGCGCAGAAGAGGCTGGCCGAACTCGACGGTGCGGATGAGCGGCGGGAGCGCCAGGAGGCGGTGGCCGCGGCGCAGGCAAACTTCGAGACGGCGCAGGCGCAAGGCGAGAGGCTGAAAACCGCGGAGGCGGAACTCAAGCTCGCCCGTGAGCGGCGCGATGTCGCCGAACGCGCCCTCGACGCCTTTCGCACGGCTTTGCAGAAGACGACGGACCTTGCCGCACCACTGCACGAGGCGGAACGGCGGCGCGACGAAGCCATCGACCGCCGGGGCGAAGCCGCCGAGACGATCGCGAAGGCACAGGCTGCAGCCGATCTGGCGGATTCCCAGGAGCAGGAAGCCCGCGAGCTGCTGGCGCGTCTCGATGCGGCGCTGCGCGCCCGCGAGGCCACGGAACGTCTCGCGGAGTCGCGGCAGCGGCTGAACGAAGCCGAAGCGAAGCGCGGCGCGCTCGAGGACGCCGAGGCGCAACTGGCCCTCGTCAGCATCCCGCCAGACGCCGTCGAGGCGCTGCAGGCGCTGGAGATCGAGCTCTCCGGGCTTCGCGCGGTCGCCGAAGCGGCGCGTCCTTCGGTCGTCGTCGCCTATGTCGGGGACGCACGCGGCGAGGTCACGATGGACGGGACTCCTCTCGCCGAGGGGCGCGAGCGCAGCTATGACGGGCAGGCGCAACTGATCGTGCCGGGGATCGGCGTGATCTCGCTGCGCTCGAACCGGGCGCAGTCCGGCGATAGCCGCCTGGAGAAAGCCGAGGAGCGGCAGCGCACCCTGCTGGCCTCGATGGGCGTCGCGACCCTGGCCGAGGCGCGGGCGCGTCAGGCCCAGGCCCAGCAGATCGACGCCCGGATACGTGAACTGCGAGGCAGCCTGTCCTCCCTCGCACCGGCGGGGCTGGCGAAGCTGCGCGAAGAGGTCGCGGCCCAGGCACTCGCAGGAGCCGAGATCGTCGAGCCGGAAGGCGATGCGGCCGCGCTTCGCGCCGCGCTGACGGCGGCGGAGCGCGAGCGCTCGGAAGCGCGCCTCGCCCTGCGCGAGGCCGGGCCGGCGCGCGGCAGGGCGGAGGATGCCGTCGTCGCCGCCGAGACGGCGCTGGCGACGCTGCGCGCCGAGCAGGCGCATCTGGAGGCCCAGCTCGGGCCGGCCGATCAACGCGGCGCGCGTGAGCTCGCCCTGTCGGAGGAGCTCGCCGACCGATCGCGCCAAGCTGAGGAGACGCAGGTACGCGCGGCCGAATTGCGGGCCGGCGCGGTCGATCTGGTATCCGCGGAAGCCGCGCTGAAGCGCGCCCGCTCTGTCCAGAGCAGCGCCGAGCAGCAGATCGTGGCGCTGCGGGAGATCGTCGCCGGGCTCAACGCCGAGATACGCGCGCGATCGGACGAGGCGGTCGAAGAGAGCTGGCGCGAGACCGCCGACGCGCTTTCGGCGGCGAAACTGCGCGTCGCCGCCTTCGAGAAGGAGATCGCCACCCTGCAGCGACTCTCCGCTGCGCTCGACGAGGCCCGCACCGAGGCGCGCGAACTGTATCTCAAACCCGTCATGGCCGAGCTCGGTCCGCTGCTGAGCCTGCTGTTCAACGATGTCTCGGTCACCTTCGATGAGCGCACCCTGTTGCCGCAGACGATTTCCCGCAACGGTCAGGAGGAGGAGGTCGAGCGCCTGAGCGGCGGCATGCGCGAGCAGCTTTCGGTGCTCACCCGGCTCGCCTTCGCCCGGCTGCTCGCCCGCGACGGCCGTCCGGCGCCGGTTATCCTCGACGATGCGCTCGTCTATTCCGACGACGAGCGCATTGAGAAAATGTTCGACGCGCTGCATCGCCAGTCGAGGGACCAGCAGATCATCGTCTTCTCCTGCAGGCAGCGCGCTTTCCAGAAGCTGGGCGGAAACATACTCGCGATGGTCGACTGGGAACCGTAGCCGCTGCGCAATCGATCGTTCGCAATGTCCGGTTATAGGCGAGCCTTCAAGTTCCGCTAATGGCGCTCGGCCGCCGATATAGTTCGATGATGCGCTTCGGAGTGGCCTAAGGTCGTCCGCAACTTTGGCTCAAGCCATCAGTCTGCTCACTGCCGCCTCCCAGCCATCTAATCCGCGCGCTCGACCCGCATCGAGATAGAGCCGGGTCGGTCGAAGATCGAAGCCCCACCCTTCACTTCGCCGAGGATGACGATACCGGGCTGAGGGACCTGGCCATCACGATAGTAGACGACGAAGTGGTCCGGGCCCCAAAGCCCGATCGTCCCATTCTTGAAGGCGCGCTGCCGTGCTGCGGCGGGCAGACCCGACGGCAGGCTTCCCGTTTTTTCCTGACGAAGGTGGTCCGTCATCGGAATGGTCAGGGGCAGCATGCCAAGCAGCGCCTTAGTCGCGGCGTTGTCGGCGAGCTCCGCCGTAACGGAACCCCACTCCGACGAGATCTTGATGCGTTCCTGAGCCATGGCTGTTCCGATCGTTGCGAGGAGAAGGGCGCCGGCGATCCGAATGGCTTTGAGCGGCATTGTCCGATCCTCCGTAGTGACTGTCGTTCACCGAGCCTCCCCCGGTCCAGCGGCGGGAGCTTGGCCTACGGGTTTGTGGCTGGCCACCGAGGGCGGCGGCCCCATCGCTTCGTGTCCGGTCGAGATCAGGCGACGAGATGCCGGCCGAAGAAGCTGGCCAGCTTGTCGAACGGGATCACGTCGACCTTGTCGTAGAGATCGACGTGGCTGGCTCCCGGAATGATCATCAATTCCTTCGGCTCCGCGGCCGCCGCATAGGCG
>NZ_JAELTI010000019.1 GCF_016428755.1 Allobosea sp. ASV33 | reverse complement strand
GCCCGGCAGCGCGTAGGAGGCGGTCAGCGCCTCGACCAGCGGGCCATGGGTCAGCCAGATCTCGTGGCCGAAGCCGAGCTCGGTCGCCACGGCGACGAAGCGGTGGTTGAGATCCTCGATTCGAAGGCCGTTCAGATGCTGCTCGAGCAGGCGCTTCAGGCGCCCACCGGAGATCAGCCCCGCGCCGCCGATGTGGAAATCCATCAGGCCGACGATGCGGCGCTTGGTCATGCTGGTGGCGAATTCACTGAGCTCGGGCAGCTTGCCTGCGGCCAGGCAGCCGCCGACCACGGCGCCGATCGAGGTTCCGGCGATGACATCGGGCGCGAAGCCGGCCTCGACCAGCACTTCCAGCGCGCCGATATGGGCCCAGCCGCGCGCTGCTCCCCCGCCGAGCGCGAGGCCGATCTTCGGCCTGACCAGGCCCGGCTGGCCCTGGAACGGGCGCATCTCATTCATTGCGGCACCACCTCCGCCGAGACCAAAGGCTCGCCGCGCGACACCATCCCACCGCATGGGCTCGTCCCTCCATGGACTAGGAGGGTCTCAGAAGCCGATGAGCGAAAGATGAACGGCGAGCCTTCGGCGATTATCGCCTGTCTTTGACGAATCCGTGAAGGCATGCCGGCGGCATCGCCGATGTGCATGGGGTTCAGAGGCGGTCCTAGAACCGTGCCCTCATGCTGACGAGGCCAGCAGGGACGTCTCGAAGGATGTTCCAGCTGTTTCCGGAGCCTCCCGAAGCAGCCTTCGAGACGCCGTTCCTCACGAAACGGCTCCTCAGGAAGAGGGTTCGCGGAATTTCCAGGCGGGTTCTCCACTCCGTCAATCGCAGAGGATGAGCGGTTTCTCCGCCTCGCCCCGCAGGGGCTGGACGCGGTAGAAGCAGGAGCAGCGCCCGGTATGGCAGCAGCCGCCGTCGCCGCCGACCTTCACCTTGATCCAGAGCGCATCCTGGTCGCAATCGATCCGCATCTCGACGATGGTCTGGATCTGGCCGGAGGTCGCGCCCTTGTGCCAGAGCTCCTGGCGCGAGCGCGACCAGTACCAGGCCTCACCGGTCTCGATCGAGCGCTTGAGCGCCTCGGCGTTCATATGGGCGACCATCAGCACCGCGCCGCTATCGGCCTCCGTCGCGACGACGGTGACGAGACCATTCGCGTCGAAGCGGGGGCTCAGCGCCGTACCCTCCTCGAGAGCGTGCTTGTCGGGCGCGGCAGGGAAGAAGGACATGGAGGCTCCGTCGGGGAGATCGTTCTGCAGCGCGACCCTGCCGTCATTCTCGGGCGAAGCGAAGCGCAGACCCGAGAATCTCTAGCCGGAAAAGGTTGCTTTCTCGTCCTGAGATGCTCGGGTCAAGCCCGAGCATGACGGCATTGATGGGATGCGGTCGGCCGGAGGAGTTACAGCCCCGGCGACTTCACCATCGTGAAGAAGCGGACCTGCTCGGCCGGATCGTCCCGGAAGACGCCGCGATATTGCGTCGTCATCGTCGAGGAGCCCTGCTTCTGCACGCCGCGCATCGACATGCACATATGCTCGGCCTCGACGAGGATGGCGATGCCGCGGGGTTCCAAGACCTCTTCGATCACGTCGGCGATCTGGGCCGTCATGGTCTCCTGCGTCTGCAGGCGGCGGGCATAGACATCGACGATGCGGGCGAGCTTCGACAGGCCGACAACGCCCTTCGACGGGTAGTAGCCGATATGCGCCTTGCCGACGAAGGGCACCATGTGGTGCTCGCAATGCGAATAGAACGGGATGTCGCGGACGAGGACCATATCGCGATAGCCCTCGACCTCCTCGAAGACACGGTCGAGGATATGGTGCGGATCCTCGGCATAGCCCTTGTAGAATTCCTTGTAGGCCTTCGCGACGCGACGCGGCGTGTCGGCGAGGCCCTCGCGCGACGGGTCGTCGCCCGCCCAGAGCAAGAGTGTGCGGACAGCGGCTTCCGCCTCTTCCTGCGTCGGCGTGCGGACCAGAAACTTGTCGGCGGAGGGGCCGATGGCCCCCTCGACGGACAAGGACTTAACCACAGGGATCATGTGGTGCCTCCCGTTGGGACGATGAAGCCTCGCGAGCTGCCCCTCAAAGGCTGCAACTCCCGAGGCCGGAACGACAAGTCTGATACCTCGCGGCGGGAGAGGCATTCAGGCTCTCCCATCATACGACGATCGACCCTATATTGGATCTGCGTGCCGGTCATTCCAGACCGGCGAGAGATCGAACCATGCTGGACGACGTCTACAACAAGCGCATCCTCTCGCTTGCCGCCAACATCCCCCTGCTGCAGCGCCTGCCTTCGCCCGATGCCACGGCGCGCGCGCATTCGAAACTATGCGGCTCGACCGTGACAGTCGATGTCACCATGGAGGGCGATGTCGTCACCGGCTTCGGCCACGAGGTGAAGGCCTGCGCGCTCGGGCAGGCTTCGTCCTCGATCATGGCGCGCCATGTCGTCGGCTCGACGGCGGCGGAATTGCGGGAGGTGCGCGAGCAGGCGCGCGCCATCCTGAAGGACCATGCCGAGCCGCCCGAGGGCAAATGGGCGGATCTCGGCGTGCTCGTGCCGGTGCGCGACTTCAAGGCGCGGCACGCCTCGACGATGCTGACCTTCGACGCGGTTGTCGATGCGATCGACCAGATCGAGGCGAAGCGGCGCGAGGCCGCCGCCTGATCACTTCGCGCCGAAGGCGACCTTGATCTCGGGAATCGTCTCGTCGAAGCGGGACTTGAAGGCGCGTTCGGCCAGCAGGGCCTTGGCGACGGCGCGCCCGACCTTGTCGCCTGCGGCGATGTCGCTCGGGAAGTGGAAGCCGCAGACGAGGCGGCTCTCGTCATAGCTCTTCACGCGCTCTTCGAGCTTGTCGCTCATCTCGGGAACGGCCGCCTTCAGCAGTTCCGCATAGAGCGCCGCCGTTGCCGCATGGGCGGACGGGAAGGAAGTGCCTTCCGGACGGGCGCCGGGGCAGGGCTTGACGCGGACCTTCGCCCAGAGCTGGAACGGGCGCTGGCGGCTGGTCAGGCGGTGGACGCTCTTCAGGAGGATACCGAGCTCGACCTGCGCCTCGCGGAAGAGCAGCCGCACCTCGCGATGGGTGCCGTCGACATAGCGCGTGTCCATGCCGTTGAGAAAGTTCACGAGACCCTGGCGCTGGTCGGCGATCGCCAGCTTCTCGCGCTCGGGCGTCCGGTTGAGCGTGATCTGCTGCACCTGTTCGAACTCGGCCTTGGCCTCGGGGCTGTTCTGCGCGGGCGGCAGGCCGATGATATGGGCGATGTCGAGCTTGGCGCCGTCGAGCCAGAGCAGGTAAGGCCGCTGCTGGGCGGATGCCGGCGTGGCGAGGCCGAGACCGAGCGCGAGCCCGGCACCGAGAAGGGCCTGGCGAATGAGGGCTTGGCGAAAGCGAGCGGCGCGCATCATGTGTCCGGTATCGAGCAAGGGAAGCGGTTCTGATTGTGGCTGAACGAAACGAAGCAGACGATCTATTCCAGCGTCTCTTTGTTAAGCAAAGATTTTCGCTGTTGCGAAGCGTCGCGCTTTTCCCGCGCAAGGCCGCACATTTCGCAATCCGCGGTTATCAACTGAGCCTGTCGATGCTGGTCGGGCGGCATTGCCGGCATTGGCCGAGCTGCTCGGCCTATACCGACGAGGCGATCCTGCGCTACGGGCTGTGGCGCGGCGGCTGGGTCGGCTTCGCCCGTATCTGCCGCTGCAATCCATGGGGCACGAGCGGCGTCGACATCGTCTGCGAGGCATTGCCGCCCGCGGCGAGGTGGTATAGGCCATGGTCCTATGGCCGCTGGCGCGGGACAAACGTGCCGGCGGCTTTCGATTCCGACGCCGAACCGACTGCGGGCGACGGGACGTAACCCTCACATTCGCAGCCGGTCTGACTTACGGGGTCCGTATCCCCGAGTGAGCAGGAGCACGATCGATGACGATCTCCCTGACATTTCCCGATGGCGCCAAGCGCGAGTTCCCCTCCGGCATTGCCGGAGTCGAGATCGCCAAGGGCATTTCCCCCTCTCTGCTGAAGCGCACGGTCGCGATGGCGCTCGACGGCACCGTCGTCGACCTCGCCGACCCGATCACAGCGGATGCCAAGATCGAGCTCCTTAACCGCGAAGACCCGCGCGCTCTGGAACTGATCCGGCACGACACCGCCCACGTCCTCGCCGAGGCCGTGCAGGAACTGTTTCCGGGCACGCAGGTCACGATCGGCCCGGTGATCGAGAACGGGTTCTTCTACGATTTCGCCCGCAACGAGCCCTTCACGCCGGAGGACTTCCCGGCGATCGAGAAGAAGATGCGCGAGATCATCGCGCGCGACAAACCCTTCACCAAGGAAGTCTGGAGCCGCGACAAGGCCAAGGATTTCTTCGCCGCCAAAGGCGAGGCCTACAAGGTCGAGCTGGTCGATGCGATCCCCGCCGACCAGACGCTGAAGATGTATGCGCAGGGCGACTGGATCGATCTCTGCCGCGGCCCGCACATGACCTCGGTCGGCAAGGTCGGCAACGCCTTCAAGCTGATGAAGACGGCGGGCGCTTATTGGCGCGGCGACTCGAACAACGCGATGCTGACCCGCATCTACGGCACCGCCTTCGCCAAGCAGGAAGAGCTCGACGCCTATCTCAAGCAGATCGAGGAGGCGGAGAAGCGCGACCACCGCAAGCTCGGCCGGGAGATGGACCTGTTCCACTTCCAGGAGGAGGGGCCGGGCGTCGTGTTCTGGCACTCCAAGGGCTGGCGGCTGTTCCAGGAGATCATCGCCTATATGCGCCGGCGCCTCGCTGCCGACTATGAGGAGGTGAACGCGCCGCAGATCCTCGACAAGTCGCTCTGGGAGACCTCGGGCCACTGGGGCTGGTACCAGGACAACATGTTCGCGGTGAAGTCGGCCGCGGCGTTCGAGAATCCCGCCGATGCCGAGCGCGACCACCGCGTCTTCGCGCTTAAACCCATGAACTGCCCGGGCCATGTCCAGATCTTCAAGCATGGGCTGAAGAGCTATCGCGATCTGCCGATCCGGCTCGCCGAATTCGGCAATGTCCATCGCTACGAGCCCTCGGGCGCGCTGCACGGGCTGATGCGCGTGCGCGGTTTCACGCAGGACGACGCGCATATCTTCTGCACGGAGGAGCAGCTTGCGGCCGAGTGCCTCAAGATCAACGATCTCATCCTGTCGGTCTACGAGGATTTCGGCTTCACCGACGACCTCGTCATCAAGCTATCGACACGGCCCGAGAAGCGCGTCGGCTCCGATGCGGTCTGGGACCATGCCGAGCAGGTCATGACCAGTGTGCTGGAGAAGATCGCGGCCCAGTCCGGCAACCGGATCAAGACCGAGATCAATCCGGGCGAGGGCGCCTTCTACGGGCCGAAATTCGAGTATGTCCTGCGCGACGCCATCGGCCGCGACTGGCAATGCGGCACGACGCAGGTCGACTTCAACCTGCCGGAGCGGTTCGGCGCCTTCTATATCGGCGCCGATGGCGAGAAGAAGCAGCCGGTCATGGTCCACCGTGCCATCTGCGGCTCGCTGGAGCGCTTCACCGGCATCCTGATCGAGCACCATGCCGGGCATTTCCCGCTCTGGCTGGCGCCCGAGCAGATCGTGGTCTGCCCGATCACCTCGGAGGCGGACGCCTATGCCGAGGAGGTGACGATGGCCCTGATGGGTGCCGGCCTGCGTGCGCGAGCCGATCTGCGCAACGAGAAGATCTCGTACAAGGTGCGCGAGCACTCGCTGGCGAAGGTGCCTGTCATCCTGGCCGTCGGCAAGCGCGAGGCCGAGGAGAAGACCGTGACGGTCCGCCGCCTCGGCAGCCATGCGCAGACGGTGATGACGCTGGCCGAGGCGCTTGCGGCGCTGGGCGAGGAGGCACTGGCGCCTGATCTCGCGCGCCGCAAGGCCGTGAAGGCGGGCTGATCTAGTCCGCAACAATCGTCATTCCGGGGCGCGCCAAAGGCGCGAGCCCGGAACCCACGACCGGGCGAGCCGCTCGTAACAGAGCGTTGGATGTTTCACCCAGTCGTGGGTTCCGGGTTCTTCGCTGCGCGAAGCCCCGGAATGACAACGCTGTTTGCGTTCCCCTAGCGAATCCTCCCTCCGCCATGCCAGATTGCCGGCGATGCTGACCGGTTCCTATCGCAAGCGGCTCGAAGCCGATCTTCCCCGCTGGGTCGCCGAGGGCTGGCTCAGCGCCGAGAATGCGACGGCCATCAGGCGCTCGGTCGCGCGCGAGCAGGGCGGCGTCCGCCTCCCGGCGCTGCTTGGCCTGCTCGGCGGCCTGCTGATCGCGGCGAGCGTCGCGGCCTTCGTCGCGGCCGGGTGGGAGGATATCCCGCGCCTCGTCAAGCTCGGCATGATCCTCGCGACGATCGCCATCTGCATCGCCTATGCCTTCCGGCTGGAGCGACAGGGCTCGCCGCGCGGTGCCGACGCGGCCGTGACCTGTGGCGTGCTGATCTTCGGGGCGGGGCTCGCGCTGGTTGGCCAGATGTATCATCTTCCCGCCGACTGGCCGGGCGGGGCTCTGCTGGTCGCGCTCGGCGGCTTGATCGCCGCCTTCCTGATGCGCTCGAACGGCGCGCTGGCGATCGCGCTGATCGCGATCTGCGCCTGGAGCGGCGGGCGCTGGGAGGAGGCGCGCAGCGGCGCCCATCTCGGCTTCTTCATCCTCTACCTGCCGGCTCTGTGGCTCTCGCTGTCGCGCGACAACCGGCTGGTCCATCACCTCGTTGTGCTCGCAGCCGCTGCCTGGCTCGCGATGGCGCCGGGCTATGGCCTGTTCGACCGCTTCGATTACGGGTTGCTGGCCTATGGGCTGGCGCTCGCCGTGTTCTATGTGGCGCTGGGCGCGCTGGCGCTCGACCGGGGCCTGCCTTCCGTGCTGACTGCCTGCCTGCCCTGGGGCTTGCTCGGGCTGGTGCTGGTGCTGAACACGGAATTGATCCGCATCCTCGACCGCGACGAGGCGCGAGCCGGCCATGCCTTCCGCTTCGTCGTCCTGGCCTATGCCGTCGCTATTCCCGTCGTCATATGCTTGGCAGGGCTTGCTCGCGAGCGGCGTTTTGCCTGGCCGTTGGCGGCGGGGCTTGCCTTCGCATTGCTGGTGCCTGCCGTCTTCTGGACCGGCATCGTCACCGCCATGGCCGGCAAGATCATCGTCGCGAGCCTGGTGCTTTTGGCCGCGACGGCGCTGGTCGTCGCGGGAGCCGCCGGCGGCATCCGGCGGTTGGTGCTGGCGGGCTCGGTCCTGTTCGGCGTCGCGATCCTGATCCTGCTCTGGCAGACGATCGGCACGCTGCTCGACCAGTCGCTGTTCTTCCTTGTCGCGGGCGCTGCGCTGCTGGCCATCGCCTCCGGAGCGCGCCGCCTCTTCGCCCGCCTCAACCCGCCTGAGAAGGAAGCCGCCTGATGCGCGCGCTTTCGGCCGATAGCCTCGTCGCCAAGGTCCCGCTGGTCTGGCGAGCGCTGGCAACAGCGCTTTTGCTGATGCTCGTCCTGCTCGCGCTCGTCGAGCAACGGGCGCGCATCCTCAGAGGCGGCACCGAAATCCGCCTGAAGACGGTTCCGATCGATCCGCGCGATCTCTTCCGCGGCGATTACGTGATCTTGGCCTACCCGATCAGCACGGTGGAAACCGACGCCGCCGGCAAGACGGATTTCGAGCGTGGCGAGCGGGTCTATGTCACTCTCGGCCGGGACGAGCAGGGATTCGCAAAAGCGATGGGCGTCACGCGCGATTGGCCAAAGGTCGGCGATGGCGTGGTCGTGATCGCCGGCCGGGTGACCTCGACCTCGACTTGCGCCACCAATGCGGACGGGGCCTTCGATTGCAGCGGCCGGCGCAATCGCCTGCGCGTCGCCTATGGGCTCGAAAGCTATTTCGTGCCGCAAGGCGAGGGCCGGGCGATCGAGATGACGGACAAGGCCCGGATCGAGGTGGTAGCCGCCGTTTCGTCCTCGGGAGAGGCCGCGATCAAGCGCCTGCTGATCGACGGCAAGCCAGTCTATGCCGAGCCGCCGTACTAAAGCGTACCGCTCGTTCGCGCTGCCTCGATACGATCTCTTGAAAGCGCGAGTCGTCCCGGACGCAGCGAAGCGGAGATCCGGGATCCATGCCTGAACCTTCATCGGAAGCGCTCCGGCATGGATTCCGGGTCAAGCCCGGGATGACCCGCTTATTTTCCTTGAACGTCAGCTTCCGACGAGACGCTCGGCATCACATTGCCGTGTCGGCGCCGCTTCGTCTCACCCCTGCCGCAAAGCCGCTCATGATCCGCCACACGCGCTTGTGACAACGCGCCGCGTGACGCGAATCCCCGGGAGTTATATGAACGGCAGATGAACGGGATCGACAACCTCCGTTCATCTTGAGAGCTGCTCGCCGGGAACCCGTATCGGCTGCCGGCGTTGCGATCCTGACCCTGGTCTGCTGAAGGACTGCCGTTCCTATGTCCTCCCATTCCTCCTTCAGGCGCTTTCTGCTCCTCGGCCGGCCGGCCGTGGACGCAGTGCTGGCCGCGCCGGGACGGGATGCGCGGATCGACGTCATCCGCGGCCTCGCCCTGCTGATCATCTTCATCAATCACATGCCGGGGAACGTGGTTTCGGCCTATATGCCGCATAATTACGGCTTCTCGGACGCGGCCGATATCTTCGTGCTGCTGGCCGGCGTCTCGGCGACGCTCGCTTATGGCGGTCTTATCGAGCAGCGCGGTTTTCCGGTTGCGGCGCTGAAGCTGGGCGGGCGTCTCTGGACCCTGTACATCGCCCATCTCGCGGTCTTCATCATCGTCTGCGGCGTCGTCGCCACGGCGGTGACGCGGACGCAGAATCCGCTCTATATCGAGGCGATCAACATCCAGCCCTTCTTCCGCGACACCGTGGAAGCATTGATCGGCGCGCTGACCCTGACGTACCAGCCGTCCTATCTCGACATCCTGCCGCTCTATATCGTGCTGCTGGCGCTGTTCCCGGCGATCTACTATGCGGCGCGCCTGAGCCCGCTGCTGACGCTCGGTTGCTCGCTGGCGATCTGGCAGGCGGCGCTCGCTTTCGAGCTCAACCTGCCCAATGGCAGCGCGGGCGTGTGGTTCTTCAATCCCTTCGCCTGGCAGGTCGTCTTCACCCTCGGCATCGTCATCGGCCGGGCGGCGCAGCTCGGCATCCGTGCGCCGCGCCTAGTCTGGCTCGATCTTGCGGCGGTTGCCTTCATCGTCTTCGCCTGGGTGGTCAAGGTCTCCAGCGGCAATCCGACCGGCATCGCGGCGCTGAACGACTGGTTCGATTCCGTGCAGCTCGGCTCGGACAAGACCAACCTTGCCTGGACGCGCCTCCTGCATATCGGCGCGTTGGCCTGGCTTGCGATCCGCTGGCTGCCGTCTGGAACCGCGCTGGCCAAGGCCTTGCCGGGTCGTATCCTTGCCAGCGCCGGACAGAATTCGCTCCACGTGTTCTGCGCCGGAATCGTGCTCTCGATCAGCGGACAGATCGTGCTGGCGGAAACTTCCTTCGATCTGGGCGTTCAGTTGCTGATATGCACGGCTGGCGTTACAATTCTGGCAGGGTTAGGGATTTTCCTGTCGTGGTACCGTTCGATCACGAAACGCGGCGCAAGCGCCGAGTCTGCCCCGGCCCGTGGCGCACAGCTACCGCGGCCTTCCTTCTCCTCGCGCTGAATTCCGGATCGCGCGCGGCCCCGATGCCGCCGCCGCCCGATGTCCGCTGCCGCGCGGAAGCCGTAAAAACGGCCTTCCAGCCCAATCTGCCGGCGGCGCGCAAAGCGCTTCAGGAGACCGGACGCCTGACCGTGGTGGCGCTCGGCTCCTCGGCAACGGCCGGCTCCGGCGCGAGCGCCGAGGACAAGAGCTACCCGGCCGTGCTGCAGGCAGAACTCAGCCGGCGCCTGCCGGGGGCGGAGGTCAAGGTTCTCAACAAGGGCGTCGGCGGACAGTCGGCCTATGACATGCTGCTGCGCATGCAGGCCGACGTCATCGACGAGAAGCCGGCGATCGTGATCTGGCAGACCGTCATCAACGATGCCGTCCGCGATATCGGCGAAGACAAGCTCGCCAAGATCCTGCGCAAGGGCGTGGGCAAGGCCCGCGCCGCCGGGATCGAGATGATCCTGATGGACCTGCCCTGGCTGCCGCGCGAGGGGCGCTATCCGCATTACGACGATTATCGCGCTGTTCTGGTCAAGACGGCGCAGGACCAGGGCATCTCGCTGTTCCCGCGCTATGCGATGATGAAGGGCTGGTCGAACTCACGCCAGTTCACGCCGGAGGAACTCGTCGGGATGGACGGCTTGCATCTCGTCGATGCCGGCTATCGCTGCCTGGCGCTGCGCCTCGCCGACGGCATCGTCGCCGGGATTGGGCCGGTCAAGATCGAGGCGTCGGCGGGCGTGAAGCCGACGAACTGAGGCTGGGCGTCATTCTCGAGCGGAGCGAAGCGCAGACCCGAGAATCTCGGGACCAGAGACCGCTGGTTTCCAAAGATGCCCGGGTCAAGCCCGGGCATGACGATGGGGCCTACTTCGCCAAAACCTCGATATCGCGGTCGCTGCCCGACTCGACCTTGAAATCGCGCGAGTAGACCTGACCCTCCTGCCGGGCGATCAGGACGTAGTCGCCTTCCGCCAGGATGACCTGCGGGAAGGCGCCGATCGCCTCGCGGATGACGTCGCCGCCCGGCGTCAGCACGCTGAAGGCGGTGCCGGCGAAGGCTTCGCCGCCGGCATTGGCGACGAGCTTCAGCGTGACCTTGGCAGCGCGGTGATGCAGCGTCGCGTCCGTGACCTTGCCGGTCTCGACCTTCACGTCGGCGCGCTGGATCGCGTTGGAATCGCCATAGGTCGAGACGACGTGATAAGTGCCCTCCGGCAAGCGAATGACCTCGCCCGCCTTGGCGCCGCTGGTGATCAAGCGACCTTCGGAATTGCCCTGCAGCGGCACGAAGACCGAGAAGGAGAGCAGGGGCGCTGGAATCGGTGCGTCGCCGATAGAGCCTGCCAGCGAGAGCGCGCCGGCGCTGATCTGGACCTGGTCGCGCAGGCCCTGCTGGCCGAGGCTGACGCGCTTGGTGCCGCTGGCGAAGCCGTAGCCGGCATGGACGATGTAGTTGCCCGGAGGAAGCGAGAAGGCCGGTTCGGGTTCGGAGGAGCGCGCGACTATCTTGGGAGAGCTGCCGTCTGCGGTTTCGCTGAGCACGCGCCAGTTCAAGCCGGAGCGGATCGGCTTGCGGTCGGCGGCGAACTGGGCGGAGACGGACAGGCGCGCCAACCCGTTCGGCGCGACCGGCTGGCCCTGCAGGGGCGCGGGAGCCGGAGCATCGGCGCCGGGGCCGGGATCGGCAGTCTGGGCGCCGGCGAGGCTGGGCGCGAGCAAGACGGCCATGGCGAACGCGGCTGCGACCAGGCGGCGAGCTTTAAACCCCTCCAATTCAAGCATGCTTTTCGTCCTCGGCGGTTCTGCGGCGATGTATGAGCAGCTCCGCTTGTCCTCATCATGGCGAAGGAATAGGTCAATTCCCAAGCCATAGTCAGGATGTTTCATGACCGATACGCTCTCTCTGCTCAAGCTGCGTCGCTCCGTGCCGCCGCAGTTCCTCACGGCGCCCGGCCCCGACGGCGCCCAGCTCGACGAGTTGCTCGCCATCGCTGCGCGCGTGCCGGATCATGGCAAGCTCGCGCCCTGGCGCTTCATCGTCTTCAAGGGCGCAGCCCGCGAGGAGGCGGCGGACATCGTCGCGCGCGTCTTCCGCGAGAAGAATCCGCAGGCCAGCGACGATCAGGTCGAATTCGAGCGCAAGCGCCTGCTGCACGCGCCGGTGATCGTCGCCGTGGTCTCGCGGGCGCGCCAGCACGCCAAGATCCCGCTCTGGGAGCAGGAGCTTTCGGCCGGCGCGGTCTGCATGAACATGCTCGTCGCCGCCTATGCCATGGGCTATGCCGGCTCCTGGCTGACCAACTGGTTCTCGTTCGATCGGGAGGTCCTGAGCGCGTTCGGGCTGGCCGAGGACGAACGGATGGCCGGCTTCGTGCATCTGGGCACGCCGACCGCGCCGATCACCGATCGCGACCGGCCGGTGATGGCCGATATCGTCAGCTATTACGGGGCCTGATCCGATGATCTATTCGGCCACGCAAGACGATCTCGGCTTCGCGCATGATCCATTCAAGGCGATCGTCGCGCCGCGGCCGATCGGCTGGATCACGGCGCTGAGCGCCAAGGGCGAGGTCAATCTCTCGCCCTACAGCTTCTTCAACGCGATCTCGTCGCGGCCGAACATCGTGATGTTCTCCTCGGAGAACAAGAAGGACGCGGTCGCCTTCATCGAGGAGACCGGCGAGTTCACCTGTTCGCTGGTGACCAAGGCGCTGGCGCATCCGATGAACCTGACCTCGGCGCCGCTGCCGCGGGGCGAGAGCGAGTATCCGCATGCGGGGCTGGAAATGGCGCCGTCGCGCTTCGTCAAGCCGCCGCGCGTCACCGGCACGCCGGCCGCGCTCGAATGCAAGCTGCTCTCGATCCAGCAATTGCACGATCTCGACGGTCAGGCAGTGCCGCGCTGGATGGTGCTGGGGCAAGTCGTCGGCACCTTCATCGACGACGCCTTCGTCAAGGATGGGCGCTTCGACACGGCCGGCGCCAACCCGATCGCGCGCTGCGGCTATGCCGACTATGCCGAGGTGACGAGCCTGTTCTCGATCACGCGTCCGGCCGGCGGTTAGGGCCGCATCGCACAGGCGTCCTTCTCGGGCGGAGCGTAGCGTAGACCCGAAAATCTCAAGACGGATAGGCGCCGGAGCCCCTTTCGGCAGGAGATGCTCGGGTCAAGCCCGAGCATGACGCCCTATGAGCAGCGTCAGCCCTGCGCCAGCGGCTTGGCGCTGTATTCCCCGAATTCCGACAGCGCCTTGTTGATCGTCTCCGTGTCGAGCTTTGCGCCCTCCGGCAAGGTCAAGCGCGGCGGATCGAGCGTCACGGTCGCGCCGGGAGCGAGCGCCGTCGCGGCGCGCTGGACGCGCGAGGCGCAGCCGCCGCAATGCATCCCTGAAACCTCGAAAACCTGAGTCATTCGAATCGCCTCCGGCGGTTCATTCAGCCAGTCTGCGAGCCCGTGCGACGAGCCGCTGTGCCTTGATCAGATGGGGACGATCCAGCATTTCGCCATCGAGCCCGATGACGCCGGCGCCGGGATTGGCCTCGAACAACGCGATGATCTGCTCCGCTTTGGCCAAGGCCGCCGGCGAGGGTGCGAAGATCTCGTTGATGACGGGGACCTGCGCCGGGTGGATCGCCATCTTGCCGGTGAAGCCGTCGCGGCGCGATGCGAGGCATTCGGCGCGGAAGCCGGCATCGTCGCGGAAATTGGTGAAGACGGTGTCGATCGCATCGACCTGCGCCGCCGTCGCCGCGAAGAGCGTCAGCGCGCGGGCGAGGCGATAGGGATCGGCATAGGAGCCGTCCTCGAGCCGGTTGGTCTCGGCGCCGAGATCGGCCGAGAGGTCTTCTGCGCCCCAGGTCAGCGCCATCAGGCGATGCGAGGAGCGGCTGTAGCTGCCGAGCCCGAAGATGGCCTTGCCGGTCTCGGTGCCGATCGGGAGGATGCGTGTGGTTCCGTCCGGCAGGTCGCATTCGGCCTCGCGCACCGCGATCTTGGCGGCGAGGTGTCCGACATCGGTGCCGCCCTCCGATTTCGGCAGCATGATCGCATCCGGCGCACCGGGCATGACCGCGTCGAGATCGGCGTCGCTCATGCCGGTCGACAACGCGTTGATGCGCACGATCAGGAGCGGGCGCTTTTGCAGGGCGCGGGCGGATTCGAGGAAGGCGCGGGTGATCTCGCGCGCCTGCGGCTTGCTGTCGAGCGCGACGGAATCCTCAAGGTCCAGGATCAGCGCATCGGCGCCGCTTTCCAAGCCTTTCTGCTGCTTCTTCGGGCTGTCGCCCGGCACGAACAGGAGCGAGCGCATCGGCGTCAGACCGCGACCGTGGCGGGGGCCGGGCGCTTACGCATGAAGGCCTGGCGGCGGCATTGGGCGACCAGCGTCCCGTCCTGCTTATAGGCCTTGTGCACGAACTCGACGATGCCGGCATCGGGCCGCGAGCGCGACTCGCGCTTGGCGGCGATCTCGGTGGTGCAATTCACCGTGTCGCCCTCGAAGAGCGGGGCGGGAAAGAGGACATCGGTCATGCCGAGATTGCCGATGGTGGTACCGACCGTGGTGTCGTTGACGGAAATGCCGATCATCAGGCCGAGCGTGAACAGCGAGTTCATCAGCGGCTTGCCCCATTCGGTCTCGGTCGCGCAGAAATGCGCATCGATATGAAGGGGTTGCGGGTTCAGCGTCATGTTGGAGAACAGCATGTTGTCCATCTGCGTGACGGTGCGGGTCAGGCCGTGCTCGATGACCGCGCCGACCTGGAAATCCTCGAAATAGATCCCGCCACGCTTGTGACGCACCACATCCGCCATAGACGCCTCCGCCTTCTTCACGCCGGCCGCTGAGCCGGAACCAGAAGTCGTAGAGTGACCTCCGCCGGGAGGGAAGCGGAAAGCGCGGAGGCCTCCCGGACGGGGCCGATCTTAACGGTTCGCTTACCATAATGGAGCAATTTTCGACGGTGCCCTCGCAATGCGCGCGGGCCGCCGCCGAAGGTCTCGATGTTCCTCTTCATCACGCCGCAGAGCCAGAGCCGCGAAACGCAGCCAGCGAGCCCGGTCGTCAGCGCCATCCGCCAGGGCGCGGAGCGGACGGGGGCGGGGTTCGACTATCTGCTCAAGACGGCGCAGCGGGAATCGTCTCTGGAGCCGACGGCGAAGGCGAGCACATCGAGCGCCACGGGGCTCTTCCAGTTCATCGAGCAGACCTGGCTTTCCATGGTTAAGCAGGAGGGGCCGAAGCAGGGTCTCTCGCAATATGCCGATGCGATCAGCGAGAGCGGCGGGCGCCTCAGCGTCTCCGATCCGGCGGCGCGCGAAAAGATCCTGCAATTGCGCAACGATCCGCAGGTCGCGGCGGTGATGGCCGGTGCGCTGACCCAGAAGAATCGCGATCAACTCGCGTCGAGCCTCGGCCGGCAGCCGCAGGCCGGCGAGCTCTATATGGCGCATGTGCTGGGCGCGCGTGGCGCGTCCGACCTGATCCGCGCGGCCGCCAACGACCCCAATCGCGTCGCGGCGCGAGACTTTCCGGATGCGGCATCGGCCAACCGCTCGATCTTCTACGACAAGGCCGGCCGCGCCCGCAGCGTGCAGGAGGTCTATGGCGTGCTGGCGGCAAGCCATGCCAGCACCCAGGTCGCGGCCAATGTGACGCAGAACCCGCAGGCGGTGCAGGCGCAGGGCGACGTTCCGGTCGCCGAGGTTGCCGCCGGCTTGCGCGAGGGGCGGGCCAAGGGGCTGGTCGGGCTGTTCTCGACCAATGGCTCACGGGATCCGGTCTCGAAGGCCGTCGCCAATCTCTGGACGACTCCGCCCCGAGGCGGCACGCGCATGGCCTCGCTCGAAGGTGGCGAGCGCTATTTCCCGCGTTCCGGCCAGGGCGAAACGATGTCCGATGCAAACCCGGTTGCGATCGGTGCCGCGACCGGCGCCGCGGCCAAGGCCGTCAGCGCGCCGCTGCCGCCATCGCGGCCGAGCGATCTGTCCCAGCCCAGCGTCGCGACGTCGCAGCCGGCCGGTAAACGGCGCAGCGGACCGCTCGACCTGTCTTCCTTCATGATCCAGCGGAGCGGGGCATGATCGTTCGTCGCTTCCTGCTTTGGGCCCGGACCGCACCGGCGGAGGCGCGCGCGAGCGGCGCCGCGGCTTTGGCGGGGGCCTATCTGCGCTCGGAGATGTCCGACGAGGACAAGCACGAGGCCGAGACCGCGCTGATGGCCTTGATCGACGATCCCTCGCCCTTGGTGCGCCGTGCGATCGCCGAGGAGGTGGCGCCGTCGATGCGCACGCCGCGCAATCTCGCGCTGAGCCTGATCGCCGAGCAGAGCGATGTCGCGGCGCTCGTCCTGGCGCATTCGCCGGTGCTGACCGAGGCCGATCTGGTCGATGCCGCGGCGATCGGCGATACCCTCGCCCAGAAAGCGATCGCCATGCGCCGCTGCCTGCCGTTGAGCGTCTGCGCGGCGCTGGCCGAAGTCGGCTGCGAGGAGGCGCTCGTCACGCTCGCGGGCAACCGCACCGCCGAAATTCCCGAGTTCTCGCTGGAACGCATGATCGAGCGGCACGGCGACAGCGGCACCTTGCGGGAAGCCCTGCTCGAACGTGCCGATCTGCCGGGTGGATTGCGCCAGGCGATCGCCGCCAGAGTCTCCGATACGCTGGCAAGCTTCGTGGCCGGTTGCGGCTGGTTGACGCCGGAGCGTAGCGCGCGGCTGGCGCGCGAATCGACGGAGCGGGTCGCGGTCGCGCTCGCGGCCGGCGGCGAGGTTAGCGATGCGCCCGCGATCGTCGAGGTTCTCAGGGTCACCGGCCGCTTGACGCCCGGGCTGATGCTGCGCTCGCTGCTGAGTGGCGAGCCGGCCCTGGCCGAGGCGGCCTTCGTCGCCCTGTCGGGCTTGCCGGAGCAGCGGGTCGCGGCGCTGCTGCGCGACAAGCGGGGTGCCGGGCTAAAGGCGCTCTGCCGCAAGGCGGGGCTCTCGGCTGCGCTGGAACCCGCTTTCACGGCCGCCATCCTCGCGCTCAACGCGCGTGGTTTCGACCGGGGCAGCGTTCGCCAGGGCATCGATCGCGGGCTGTTGCGTGCAGTCCTGATCGCCTGCGAAACCCGCGAGGGGCCGGAGGCCGACGGACTGATGGCGATGCTGCGCCGCATGGATGCGGAGGCCGCCCGCGAGGAGGCCCGCAATCTCGCGGATTCGCTGGCCGACGACGCCGCGCTGGCGCTGCTCGTCGAAGCCGATCCGGCCTTCCTGATCGAGCTCGCCGAGAGCGATCTGCGCGACGCTGCCTGAGCGGCGCTATCGGGATTCGATAAGCTGAAGCACTGCGCGGTCATTCCGGGCTTGACCCGGAAGCCATCGTAGAGCGCTGGAACCCTTCGATGGATTCCGGATCGGCGCCGCTATCGCGGCTTGTCCGGAATGACGGCGCGGTTCCCGGACTGGTCGTTCCGGGGCCTCGTCATCAGGGTTGAAGGCTCAGTAGCCGAACTGCTCGCGCAGGATGCGCTCGTCCAGGCTATGGCCGGGGTCGTGCATCATGACGAGGTCGACGCTGCGGTCGATCTCGATCGAGACGGAGCTGACCTCGTCGATCTGCGTGTGATCGGCGACGGCGCTGACAGGGCGCTTCTCGGCTTCCAGCACCTCGATGAAGACCTTGGCATGGTCGGGCAGCAGGGCGCCGCGCCAGCGCCGCGGCCGGAAGGCCGAGATCGGCGTCAGCGCCAGAAGCGGCGCGTCGAGCGGCAGGATCGGGCCGTTGGCCGAGAGGTTATAGGCGGTCGAGCCGGCGGGCGTCGCCAGCAGCAGGCCGTCGGCGATCAGCTCGGACAGGCGCACCTGACCGTCGACCGAAATGCGCAGCTTCGCAGCCTGATAGGAGCGGCGCAGCAGCGAGACCTCGTTAATCGCCTTGGCCTGCACGGTCGCGCCGTTGCGGTCGATGGCCTCCATCGACAGCGGATGCACGATGCTGCGCTGAGCTGCGTCCAGCCGCTTGGTCAGGCCGCGCTCCTTGAACTCGTTCATCAGGAAGCCGACCGAGCCGCGATTCATGCCGTAGATCGGCTTGCCGGTCCCCAGGAAGCGATGCAGCGTCTGGAGCATCAGGCCATCGCCGCCGAGCGCGACCACGACCTCGGCCTTGGCCGGATCGGCATTGCCGTAACGCTCGACGAGCTTCTCGAGCGCCGCCTGCGCTTCAGGGGTTTCGCTGGCGACGAAGGAGATCGCGCCGAATCGTTCGGTCATAGCGTGTCCTGAAACGGCAGGCCCTGCGGCATCGGGGCAGGCTTAACACGCCAGGACGCCCGGCCGCGAGGCCATGGCGGCAACAAAGTCCCGATGACGGAAAAAGCCGGGCTTTCGCCCGGCCTCGATATGAAACGAAAAGGGACGAGTCTCAGAGAGCGGCGCTCCACTGCACCGGCACCATCTCGAAGCCGTTGCCGTCCTTGGCGATGAAGCCGGTCGCCGGGAAGGGCGCATGGTAGAACGCGACCTGCATCCGCTCGGCCGAGACCATGTCGAGGAGCTTGCGCCGCGTCGCCGCCGCCTGCGGGCCGTCCATATCGAAGACGGCCGACCAGTCGGGATTGCGCACGAACAGGGCCGGATGATTGGTCGTGTCGGACATGATCATCATCTTGCCGTTGCCCGAGGTCAGCGCGAAGACGGTGTGGCCGGGCGTATGGCCGGGGGCCGCGATCGGCGTCAGGCCGGGCAGGAGTTCCTTGCCGGGCTCGAACTGCTTCACATCCTTGGCGACCGGTCCGAAGACGCGGCGCACGCCGGCGAAGGCGCCCTTCATAGCCTCGGGCGCAGCGTTCATCTTGGCATCGTCCATCCAGAAGGCCCATTCGGCCGCCGGGACCATCACCTCGGCATTGGGGAAGACGGCCGTGCCATCCTTCAGCCGGAAGCCGTTGATGTGGTCGCCATGGAAATGGCTGAACACGACGCTGGAGACGTCCTTCGGATCGAAGCCAGCCGCCTTGAAATTCGCCATCCAGGTGCCGGAGGTCGGTGCGCCCGAATCGCCGTTGCCGGTGTCGATCAAGGTGAGCTTGCCGCCATGCTGGATGGCCAGCGTCGTGAAGGTGATGTTGAGCGCGTCCTGCGGCAGGAACGCCTCCGCCATCGCCTTCTTGACGTCGGCGAGCTCGGCATTGCGGACAAAGCCTTCGAGCGGGCGCTTGCCGAAGCCGTCATTGAGCGCCGTCAGGGTGACGTCGCCGATCTTGTAGCGGTAGAAACCGGGAGCCTGATTCACGGGAACTCCTTGAGCATGGGCCTGGCTGAAACCGGGCAGATCGAGTGTTGCAGCGGCAACGAAAGCACCGGCGCCGACCAGAGCGGCACGGCGCGTGAAATCTGTGTCCTGCATGTAGCTGTTCTCCCTGGGATCGCAGGCAGACTAGCGGCGGCCCGGCGGCATTCAACCGTGCGGGACAGCCGGCAGGTCAAGTTTCCGTGAGGCCCGGCTCCGTCGGCGCTGCGGATGAAGCCGGCTCGCGACGCGCGAGCGCGCGCAGCATGGCGGCGCAGAGCGCGAGCGAACCGACGACACCCTGACCGGAGCAATCGGCCACGAGGGCTTGGAACGCCAGCGCTTCGTCATTTGCGAAGCATTGCAGGCTCCAGCTCCAGCCGGGTGCCTTCTGCCGCAGCAGCGACACCGCGATGTCGATATCGGCGCTGACGGTGCCGAGCGTCTTCCAGAACGAGCCGTGCTGATAGATGCCGCCCGCCGGCGTGCGACGATTGACCAGCCGCGTCGGCTTGCGCCGAACGACGAAGCCGAGCGCCTCGTAGATATCGGCATCGAGCTCACGATCGGGCTTGCTCGAGGCCTCGCAACGGTCCGCGAGCGTGAGGAGTTGTGTCCGGTCGTCCATTCCGGTCCGTGTAAAGGTCGATCAGATCTATGGGCGCTGGTGCGGCACCGCAGGCGGGACATTTAACTCATCATAGCGCCCGCCGGCCAGCCACGGAATGGCGGGCCGACAGGCGCTGAGGTCACGGACCGACGACAGTTCCCCGCGCGCTGCCGCCGGGCACGCGGCAGGAGCAGCCGATGCCGATGGGCGCAGGCTCATACAGCGTGCAGGTCTTGACCCGTGTACTGCACATTCCGCCTTCGGCGGCCGGAACGGCTCCGTAGACGGGATAAACCGGATAGGCGGGATAAACAGGATAGCCGGGATAGACCGGCCCATAAGGATAGGCTGCGATCGCACCGAGCGTCGCTGCGGCCGCCAGGCCCGTGCCCCAATAGGGATAGCCGCGGTATCCGCGATAATAGCCGGCGTGGCGCCAACCCCAGCCGCCGCCGCGCCAGCCCTGTCGGTAGGCCCCAAATCCCGGCCGGGCTCCGAAAGGCCTCACGCCGATGCCGCGCGCGTGGAAGCCGCCCTGCCGGAAGCCGGCGCCACCGAAATGAGGCTGGGCTGCAGCCGGCAAGCTAGCGGCCAGAAGCAGTGGTGCGGCTGACGCCGCGACGAGAAAAAGATGACGCATGCGAACCTCCCTGGAAACCGGGATTTCGCCCCATCAGATCAACGTGTGGGTGCTTGCGAGGTTCCCGGGCTTAATTGTCGAAAAGGCGGGAGCGGCTCTTGCAGCGATAACCGACGAAGCAGGCCTGGCTGTCGCCGCTCGGCACGAAAGCGGCTTCCTGGTCTTCGTCGATCTCGCAATAGCTGCGATCGCGGACGAAGCGGTCATAGGTATATCCGCCGGTTCCGAGCACGACGGCGCCGTGCACCTGGACGTCGCGCTGACTCGCCGAGCAGGGTCGCGAGACGGTCGACGGGCGCGTTTGCGCCGTCGCGAGTCCCGCAGGGAGCAAAAGCGCTAGCGTGAGTACAAAGGTCTTCATCGAAGCCTCCAGAAGCTTGAGCTGACTGATCAACCGCCCGGCACCTCAAACGTTCCTGCCGCGGTCGCTCTGTCAAGATCGCGTTGCCCTGCAGGTATCGCAGCCCCGATGCCGATCCGCGCCGCCTCATTCTGGCCTTGGCCTGCGTCTTGTCTCGGCATCTTCCGAATCCCTTGGAGCGACGTCATGAAACTCGTGCTGATTGCCGCACTCGGTGTCCTCGTTGCGCTGCCCGCGGTGGCGCAGCAGCAGCTTCCACAGCGCAAGCCGGGCCTCTGGGAAACGAAATCGGTAGGCAATGAGGGCGAAACCCTCGCCAAGCAATGCGTCGGAGCGGGAACCGACCAGTCGGTCGTCGGTGGCCTCGCCGCCGGTGCCTGTTCGAAGATGCTGGTCACCAAGACGGCCACCGGCTACGCCGTCGAGACGGAATGCACCGTCGGCCAGATCAAGGCATCTGGCAGCAGCGTCATCACCGGCGATTTCCAGACCTCGGTCCGCACCGAAGGCACGACGAAGATCAGCGGCATGCCGGGGCAGGCCGGACCGGTCGAGCGCAAGCTGGTCGTCGAGGCGAAGCGCGTGGGTGACTGCGCCGCCGGCCAGAAGCCTGGCGACATCATCATGCCCGATGGCAAGGTGATCTCGATGCCGTCGTCGAAGCCGGCGCCGTAGACCTGTCGATCGACATGTCAGGGTGAGAGGCCCGCGCGCTCGTGCGGGCTGATCCTTCGGAAAATGGTGCCGGCGGAGAGGATCGAACTCCCGACCTTCGGTTTACAAAACCGCTGCACTACCGCTGTGCTACGCCGGCGCCGTCGCATTCGGCCTCGCGGCCAAACCGAAGCAGCGGTTACCAGCCGCGCGGCGCGAGGGCAAGCCTGAGATGGGCCCATAAAAAAAGCCCCGCCTTGGGAGGCGGGGCCGGGTTCGCGGTCAGGCGACGATCATTCCAGGATGTCGCGGTTCTTGGTTTCCGGCAGGAAGAGCAGGCCGATCACGAAGGTGCCGAGCGCCACGATGATCGGATACCAGAGGCCGGAGAAGATGTTGCCGCTGGCGGCCACGATGGCGAAGGCGGTCGGGGGCAGGAAGCCGCCGAACCAGCCGTTGCCGATGTGATAGGGCAGCGACATGCCGGAGTAGCGGATGCGGGTCGGGAAGAGCTCGACCAGCAGGGCGGCGATCGGTCCGTAGACCATCGTGACGAAGAGCACGAGGATGAACAGGATGCCGACGGCCTGGAGGGCGCGGCTGCTGGAGAGCAGCTCGCCGATCGAGGGCGTCTTCAGGATGCTCGGATCGCCCACCTTGGGATAGCCGGCGGCCTGGGCGGCGGCGGTGAGTTCGGCCACTCCGCTCGGCGCGTCCTTGCCGTTGATCGTCGCCTTGAGCGCCGAGCCGGCCGGGCCGGGCACCAGATCGTAGTGGATCGAGTTCGTGGCCAGTGCACGGCGAACGACGTCGCAGGGCTTGGTGAAGGTCCGCACGCCGACGGGGTCGAACAAGGTGCCGCATTCGGCCGGATCGGCGGTCAGGACCAGCTTCACGTTCTCGGTCGCGCTGATCAGGTTCGGATTCGCGGTCTTCGCCAGCATGGTGAAGAGCGGGAAATAGGTCAGCGCCGCGATCAGGCAGCCGGCGAGCAGGATGGGCTTGCGGCCGATCTTGTCAGAGAACCAGCCAAAGAAGATGAAGAACGGCGTGCCGAGCAGCAGGCCGAGCGCGATCAGCAGGTTGGCGGTGGTGCCGTCGATCTTCAGCGTCTGCGTCAGGAAGAACAGCGCGTAGAACTGGCCGGTGTACCAGACGACCGCCTGGCCGGCAGTGCCGCCGAACAGCGCGATGAGGCCGATCTTGGCATTCTGCCAGTTGCCGAAGGCTTCCGAGAGCGGTGCCTTCGACTGGGTGCCTTCTTCCTTCATCTTCACGAAGGCCGGCGATTCGGAGAGCTGGAGACGAATCCAGATCGAGAAGCCGAGCAGGATGATCGAGAGCAGGAACGGAACGCGCCAGCCCCAGGCCGCGAAGGCTTCCGGCGACATGCTGAGTCGCAGGCCGAGGATGACGATCAGCGAGAGGAAGAGGCCGACCGTCGCGGTGGTCTGGATCCACGAGGTATAGAAGCCGCGCCGGCCCATCGGGGCATGCTCGGCGACATAGGTCGCGGCGCCGCCATACTCGCCGCCGAGCGCGAGGCCCTGGAGCAGGCGACAGGCGATGAAGATCGCGGGCGCGGCGTAGCCGATGGTCTGGAAGCTGGGCAGCAGGCCGACGACGAAGGTCGCGATGCCCATCACCGTCATGGTGACGAGGAAGGTGTATTTGCGGCCGATCATGTCGCCGAGACGGCCGAAGAACAGGGCGCCGAAGGGGCGGACCGCGAAGCCCGCCGCGAAGCCGAACAGCACGAAGATGAACTTCGCGGTGTCGTTGTCGCCGGGCACGAAGGTCTGGGCGATGTTGGCGGCGAGCGAGCCTGCCAGATAGAAGTCATACCACTCGAAGACCGTGCCAGCCGACGAGGCGATGATGACCTTCCTTTCCTCCTTGGTCATCGGCCGGGGCGCGGCCCGCGAGTCCGATGCTTGTGATGCCATGCTCATGGCGCTTGTCTCCCCTGATGAAGCCCTGAAGCCGGGCTTAAGCCCGGCAACCTCGTTCGCGCGGTTCACGTTCTGAATGACGGTGGCCGCGCTGCCGGACGACGGGTGAGTCCCGTCGTTCCAGCTCGCTTCAAAGGATTGCGCGCGGATCGCCGCGGGGGCAATCAGGCACTTGGTCTTGCACCGTTCGTCTAAGAGACCATCGGTGGGGGAGGCGCGTGGGCCGGAACAGGGCGCGGAAACGCCCTTCTGCTGGCTTCGCGGAGGGCGCGGCTCAGCGGCGCCGGCTGGCCGCGTAGAGCGCGATCGCGGTCGCGTTCGAGACGTTGAGGCTGGTGATCGAGCCGGGCACTTCGAGCCGGGCGACATGGTCGCAGAGCTCGCGCGAGCGCTGGCGCAGGCCCTTGCCCTCGGCGCCCATCACCATGACCAGCGGACGGCGCAGCGCGACGTCGTCGAGCGCGACATCGCCATCCGAATCGAAGCCGATGCGCAGGAAGCCGCGCTTGCCGAGGGTATCGAGCGCGTCGCCGAGATTGCGCACGGCGATCAGCGGCACATGCTCCAACGCGCCGGAGGCGGATTTGGCGAGCACGCCGGTGGCGGCCGGGGAGTGCCGGATCGTGACGATCACGGCCGCGGCGGCGAAGGCGGCTGCCGAGCGCAGGATGGCACCGACATTATGCGGGTCGGTGATCTGGTCGAGCGCGAGCACGATCGCGTCGTCAGGCAGGCTGTCGAGATCGGGCGAGGGCAGGGGATCGCAGACGAGATAGAGACCCTGATGCACCGAATCGGGTGTCAGCAGGCGGTCGATCTCGGAAGGACGCACGATCTCGGCTTCGAGCGGCAGGTCCCCGACTTGCTCCTGGAGGCGGCGCAGGCCATTTTCCGTCGCGAGCAGCCGCCGGAAGCGCCGCTGGGGATTCTTCAGCGCCTCGACGACCGGATGCACGCCGTAGAGCACGGCCTCGTCGATTTCGCCCGGCCGGTGCGGCGGCGGGCCGTCAGGGCGGCGGGCGCCCGGTCTGCCCCCGGCGGGCCTGGCATGTTTCGGGCGGAACGGCGGAGCCATCGCTCTCTCCAGTGATTGCCGGATTGCCGTGCCACGCCACGGCGCACTTGGCCAGCGCGAACCAGCCTTTGCCGACATATCCAGGAGGACAGGAGCCATGATGCCACAAGAAAACGACCGGCTGATCGTAGTCACCGGAGGGCCGGGCGCGGGCAAGACGAGCCTGATCGAGGCCTTGGCTGCCAGCGGCCAAGCGGTGCGGCCCGAGGCCGGGCGCGCCGTCATCCGCGACCAGCAGGCGGCCGGCGGCCGGGGGCTGCCCTGGGCCGATCGCGCCTTGTTCGCGGACATGATGCTGGCGGCGGACCTGCGCAGCCATGCCGAGGCGGCCGCGGGAGGCGGGACGGTGTTCTTCGATCGCGGCCTGCCTGACATCGCCGGATATCTGACGCTGTGCGGTCTGCCGATTCCCGATCGCGTCGAGCGGGCGGCGCGGGAACTGCGCTATCGTCGCACCGTCTTCATGGCACCGCCCTGGCCGGAGATCTTCGCGCAGGACGCCGAGCGGAAGCAGGATTTCGCCGAGGCGGAGCGGACCTACGCGGCCATGGCCGAGACCTACCCCCGCTACGGCTATGTGCTCGTCGAACTCCCGCGTGCCAGCGTCGCGGAACGCGTGGCCTTCGTCCTGAGCCATCGTCCCGCTTCCGGCTGACCGGCTTGCGGCCGCATTGCCGCGCCTTCACAACGAATTCGCACCATCGGTCTTTTTGCCGTTGACAGGGCGCGGCCCGGTCACCATAAGTCCGGCCGCGCCTACCGGTCGTCGCGAAAGTGACATATCGGTGGCCCTGGGCTCACAGAGCCGATCAAGGGCGCAGGCGGGGGAATGTCCCGAGCGGCAAAGGGGGCGGACTGTAAATCCGCTGGCTATGCCTTCGCAGGTTCGAGTCCTGCTTCCCCCACCACCTTTTTTCTAAGCATTTGATTTTCCTTCTTTTTTAGCTTCGTTCCCCGCACCTGATGACGGGGTGCGGGAATAGACGTTCTTTTTCGGTTCCGGGATCAAGAGCGAAGCAGCCTCTTCCGCGAGGCGTTGGCGGTTCGCTTTCTTGGTATAGAGCGCCGCCATTCCGCGACCGCTCCAGCCGAAAATCGCATCGAGCTGAGCATCGGAGGCTCCCCGGTTCGCGGCGCGTGTGGCGCCAGCTTTGCGGAGGCCATGAGCGCGACCAGGCACCCCGGCCGCGACACAGGCGTCAGCGAACCAGTTGCCGAAACTCTCCTTGGTCATGGCCGTGCCGTCAGGCTTGGCGATGAACACCATGTCCCCGGTCTTCGTCGCCTCGATCGACTTGGCCAACGGAGGCAGGAGAGGGAGGACGACTGTGACCTTCCCCTGACCCTTCTCCGTGGTCATGTGAATCAGGCCACCGCGAATGTGCTGCCGCCCGAACTGCGAGGCGTCTCCGCGCCGGAATCCGGTATAGGCGAGGATGTCGAATGCCAGCCGCTCGCGCGTGCCGGTTGGCCATTTGGCCTCGAACCGATCGCACTCTTCGTCTGTCCAGGTATGGTGGCCTTCCGTCTTGGGCTTCGACACCTTCACGTCCCGCGTCGGATCTTCCTTGACGTGCTCGGCATCGACTGCCCACTGGAACATGCCCCGCATGGTCTCGACGAAGTGGCGCGCCATCGCCGGAGTGTCTTTGCGACGATCCCGCCCGGCGACGACGGCCTTGCGCGTGATCGCGGAGAGGGGCTTGTCGCCAGCCGTCTCCAGCACATGCTTCATGATGTTCTCGCGCTGGCGCCGCGTGGCATTCGACAGGCCCCCCCAAGCTTGGCTGCCTTGGTAGACTTTCCACAGCCACCGGAGCGTGCCAGCGCCGCCTGCCAGCTTCTTCTGAACCGGCTCGCCAACAAGCGCGGCCTCATAGGCCTCTTTGAACTCGTCGCTGCCATATTCAGCGGGGAGCCGAACGCGCTTGCCCTTGCCGCGCCGAAAATACCAGACCGGGTTACCGTGCCGGTTGAACTCGCGATGGGCGTGGGGGTAGCGAGGACGAGGCATGTCGTCGATCACAGCACGACCTCCTCTTCCTGCTCAACAACCATCTGCGTCTGATCATGCTGAGGCCGGGCATTCTCCCCGATCAGCACGCGAATGGTTCCGTCAGGCGCGACCTCGACGACAGCCTTGACCCGCGCCTGAGCAACCGCGCGAACCGTGCGGGCGATATCGGCTTGCGTGACCCTGGCGGCGGTGCGAGGCATCAGACAGGCTCCTCGATCCACAGCCGGTCATCGATGACGGCTTCGTCCCAAGGGCGCAGGCCCGCAACTTCAAGCGCGGCGCGGTTCTCTGGCGTATCGATGATGACCTTAACCTCATAGTTGTCGCAGATCGCCCCAACCCAACGGCCTTGCTGCAATGCTTCGCGGATTTCGGGGTGTCCTTCGAATTTGAGGCAGTGGCCTTCGACGCTCCATGCGCCATAAGTGTCGGGCCGGTAGAAGGCTCCGCTCTTCCAAAGCTCATCGCGCAATGGCGATTGGACATCGACCTTGGTGATTTTCCCGTTCTTGCGCACGCGGTGAACGAATTCGCCGTTGCGGTTGACGACGTCGAGCACATGGCGCGCCCTCAAGCCGCCAATCTTCGCGATCTCGGCGATGGTCGTGTGGTCCTTGAACCGCAACAAGGCGCGGATCGTTTCGAGGACGGGGCGCTCGGTCATCGTTTTGCCCACTCCCACGCGTGGACGGTGTCGTCATTCGAAAGCGCGTAATGGCGTTCGCAGCGGAAGCGCGCGACATGGCGTGTGCCGGGCCTCGTCGGCATGACGATCTCGACGATCTTGAAAGCTGTGCGGCCACGCTTCGCCTTGATGAAATCTCCGAGACGCGGCAGGCCCCCGTCCCAATGCAGAGCGGTGAGGGTTGCCAACTTCACAGCAGCCTCCCAGCCCGATCATCGGCACCCGCGCGCTGACGGAAGTCCGATTCCATTTCCTCGAAGATCTCGATTTGAATATCCGCATCGGCCTGCTTCATCCGGCCTTCCGCAACGCGGGTCGCATAGACGCGTCGGCGGAAGCCGCTCTCGCGGGCGAGAGCCTGCTGTTTCTGACGAGCGGTAAAGCGGTCAGCCATTCTCAACCTCCCGACCTGCATGGGCCTTGGCCCGGGCCGTTGCTGCGGTGATGATGCTGGCTCGGGCGCGTCGAGCATTTGCTAGATCGGCCTTCCGGTGCTCGATCACGGCGTCGAACTCAGAAACGGCGTCGGCCTCCACGGCCGTCAGGAAATTGCGCCAGGGCCATTTCGGAGTGCGGGGCTTGAACCGGCTCATGCCGCGTCCCACTCTGCTTCGTGTTGGCGACGTGCGCGGGCCAGCTCGCGGCGCTCTCGCTCCGACCGCCACTCTTCGGCGGACTTCATCGGATAAAGTCCGTGCCCACCCCAGCGGGCGATGCGGCCCTGAACCGACAGGTAGGTTAGCGAAACGATCTGGCCGAGCATTTCGTCCCAGCCGAGGCCGTCATGATGCTTGCCGTCCTGCTCGACGACGAAAGAGCCGGGGAACTGCTCATTTTCGTCGGCGATGCGGATAGTAATCGCCTTCACGGCTTGCTCCTCTTGCGATTGGGGAAGGGGCGGGAAGGCATGCGGGAGCGAGGCCGCTCGGGCCTCTCGCCGCGCTTGATTTCGAGGATGCGCCTGCGGAATTCCTCTCCACCGGCTGGGTCTCGCTCGATACGCTTCACCTTCGCGGCGTTGCCGACATCGCTGCCCGCGGTCGTGGCGCCGCGGCCGCGCGTCTTCTCGGCGTGCTCGACCTTGCGCAGCGGCCGCAGATGGCGCGGATCGTTCGGATGCGGCATGAGCTCGCCAGTCTCGGGATCAACGATCCTGAGCGCGAGCGCCGGCTGGTGATCCCACTCGACGCCGCCTGCGATCTCCTCCTCTGTGAACCCGAGCAGCAGCAGCGCTGCATGCAGCTTCACGCCGATGGGGATGTGTTTGCGATGATCGGAGGTGCGCATCAGGAGTCATCCTCCTGGTCGTCTTCTGCATCCTGCTCCTCGACCTGCTGGCAGTTGACGCCACCGCAGCGCGAGCATTCGGTGTGCGTCAGGGCGACGAGCGGGCCGCGCCAGGTCACGGTCTCGGTCTGGCAATGGGCGCAGATCATCATGCGTCCTCCGCCTGCTTCACAGGCGACAGGAGGCGCTCGAAGACGCTGATGTCGGTCGGACGGTCGAGGAGAGGGCGGAAGTCTTCGGCGTGGTCCCAAGGCTCTTGCGGCGGCGCGTCGCTCCATTCGCAGACGGGATTGACGATCTCAATCAGCCGAACGCCCTGGGTGCCGTCCTTGCGGTTACGTGTTTCGCGGATTGTGTAAACTGAGCCCTTGGACGGAGCGGCTACACCCCACTGGCGCCGCCAGTGAGCCCAGAATTTCCGCGCCTGATCGGGCAGTCGCGATTCGCTACCGCCGACACAGACGACCTTTTGCCCAGCATAGAAGGCCATCAGCGTGCCCTCCGCGGCTTCAGGCGCACCGCCGTCTCAGCCTCAAGCGCGTCGACATCGAGCCCGAGATCGGCGGCGAAGTCCTTTGCCTGTTCGGTGAAGAGAGCGAGCTCCTCGCGGCTCATCTTGCCGACGGATTTGAACTTGGCTTCGCCGCCGGCCTCGTCGAATACGACGCCGTCGATCCAGTGATGCGTTGCCTTCAGACTCGTCTTGAGCTTCTGATCCGTCATCGCGGGATCAGGGTGCGCGTCGGCGAACACCTTCAGGAAGACGGAGATGAAAGCCCGCGCACCTTGGGTGCCGGGTTCCCACTTCCTGAGCGAGAACACGGTGTCGGCGGGAAACTCGGCGATGGCGTCGCGATCCCGGCCGCCGACCGCGCGCAGCGCCTTGCCGTCCCAGCGTGCGAGGATTTCGTCGCCACGCTGCATGGCTCAGCCCTTCGCCTCAAGTTCGGCCTTGCGAGCGCCGAAATAGGCTTGCAACCGGGCAATATCCTCATGAGCAGTGATGCCCAGCCCATGGCGAACCGGGCGGGTCATCGTCCACCAGGAGCGGACCTCTTCGTAAGCCTTGAAGTCACCGGCAGCGGTCAGCTTCGACCTCACCAGAGCCTCGTAGGCTTCCGGCGTGCTCATATCCTCCTGCTGGCCAGCATCATCGTCAGCGGCGGGCGGTGGTGGAACGTCGTCGTTGGCCTCATCGGCGGCCGGCGCTGCGGGCGCGGTATCGGTCTGCCGCACCGTGCGTTTGACGTGGCGATCGCGGATCTCGCGAGCCCGCTCCACATAGCCGGAGAAATCAGCCAGCACCGCGTCGATATCGGTTTCGACGTACCAAGCCTCGACGTCGTCCGAGTTTGTAGCAAACCCGAGCTTCTCATCGAGGGCGGCAAGCTCCGCCTCGGGATCGATCGCATCGTCGGAGGGTGCCGCCGGCGCATCGTCAGGCTGGGGGGCAGATGTCGACGCGCCGGCGGCTTCCGCTGCCTGCTGGGAGGTGGTGGCGGCAGCGGATTCGGAGACGAGGACAGCTTCCTCAACGATCACGGCGGCGGTGAGGCCGACGTCATCGTCAGAAGGAGGGGGCGGCGGCTCTGTTGGAAGAGACCTCCCGCCAACGTCGCGGACTTGCGCGATGTCGGCAGCCTCGTCCTCGTCGTAGATGCCCGAGAACCCAAAGGCGTAGCGGGCGCCTTGCATCGCCGCCTTATGGCGCAGCATGCGTCGCTTCATCTTCCAGGGCTCGGTGCCGCGAATGCACTCGTCGAGGTATTCCGTCACGACGGTCGGATGCGAGCGGTCCTTGCGGTAGATGCGGCAGGTGACGGCTACGAGCGCGCCCTTCTCGTCGTCGTGCTGATCGAACTCCATGCCGTCGAACTGGGCGTGCCCGTTGATCAGGTTGAGCCAGCCGTCGATGCCGACGATCGGGACGATGCCACCGCCCTTCTTCGGGAAGGCATATATCTCGCGGAGGAGTGGGTTCAGCCGGTACTCCTTCGCGACGAGCACGAAAGCCGCGAACTCCTCGCGAGTGCCGGAAGCCGGAAAAACCGTCCCCCGAAGTGTCGCCTCGAAGGCGGCAGCCTCCATCCCGTAATTGTCGGCAAGCGTGGCGATAACGGACTTGCGCGGCTCGACCTTGGCAATGGCGTTCATGATGGCCTCTCAGGCGACGTATTCGAGGGTTTTCAGTTCGCAACCCGGCACGGCGACGCCGGTCTTCAGGTTCTGTTCGGCCATCTGCTTGATGACCGTCACGAACTGGACAGGGGGCTCGGGAAGCGCTGCGTAGAAGGCTGCCGCAGCGAGCAGGTCGTTGATGACAGCCACCTTGCGGGTACGGACCGTGGTGCTCCCGGTCGCGACCTTGCTGCGGCCGCGCACCGGCGCCTGCTCGACCGGTGCGTCTTCGCCCATGGCAGCCGCAGCTTTTGCCCGCGCCTCGCGATCAGCGGCTTCCTGCGCCTCGACAGCCCGCTTCTTCGCGAGGGAATAAACCGACATGCCGGTATTGACCTTGGAGACCAAGGCGTCGGCACGGTCGCGCGGCGGAACGAATTTCTTCTGGATTTCCTTGGCCTGCTGATCGATCGGCTTTTTCGCCGCGACCCGCATATCCTCGATCTTGCCGGAGAGCTCGCGCGCCCGTTCCTTCCACTTGTCTGCCTGAAGGGCGCGGACATCGTCCCCGGCGAGGACCGGCGTCTTGAAGAACTCGGCGATCTTCATCTCGATCAGATCGAGCTCTGCGATCAGCGCCTCGAACGGATCGGTCGGAAAGTTGGAGCGGGCGTCGTCGAGGCTCTCGATGTCTTCGGGCCACGGCTCGTTTCGGTTGGCCACAGCGTCGTAGAGGTCCGACGAAATCACATCCCGGCAGAAGAAGGAGAAAGTCGTCTCGGCGAATGATGCGTCCGCCAGCCGGCGCGTCTGCTTACCCTTGCGGCCGATCCAGGCGAACATCGTGCCATCGACGACACGGATCAGCACCGGGTCGCCGCGGTACCGGTAGCAGCCGCAGCGCGGCAGCTTGTCGGTCAGCTCGGGGTTCTGGCCGGCCAACTGCGCCTTCCAGTAGCTGAAGTCCTCTTTCAGTGCGGCGCTCATGGCTTCTTCCTCATCGGGATGCGCAAAACGGGCTTGCCGTCGCGCCATTTCGAGATTTTTAGCCCGGCTGCGCGGGCTTGCTGTTCAAGGGCGAGGCGCGCGAGGACCGTCGCGTAGTGACGCTGCACGGTTCCGTCTTTGCGCGCCGCTGGCATCAGGCAGCCTGTGGCTCTGGCGCCGAAGCGGGAGCGTCGAGTGCGACGAATTCCTCGATCCACTCGATGGCCTTGGCAGCGGCAAATCCGCCGCCCGACCCATCGCCGGGCTTGTCGCCCTCGCGGATCATGAGGAACCACTGCTCGGCGGGGCGATTTACATCCCGCTCCAGCGTCATGACATCGACACGGCGGACGTTGGCGATGGTGCCGACCAGACAGGCGCAGTCGCCGGCATAGGCGGAGCCGTTGACGCGCCCCTCGCGAAGGGCTGCAAGCAGGCCAGGGATTTCGGCTCGCGCGCCGGCCAGGATCATCCAGAGATCGGCCTTGAAGGATCGGAGCGTGCGCTTGTCGAGGCGGGCTCCGACGAGGCTGGCTCCGACGAGGCTGGCTCCGTCGAGGCTGGCTCCGTCGAGGCGGGCTCCGTCGAGGCGGGCTCCGTCGAGGCTGGCTCCGACGAGGCTGGCTCCGTCGAGGCGGGCTCCGTCGAGGCTGGCTCCGACGAGGCTGGCTCCGTCGAGGCGGGCTCCGACGAGGCGGGCTCCGACGAGGCTGGCTCCGTCGAGGCGGGCTCCGTCGAGGCGGGCTCCGTCGAGGCGGGCTCCGTCGAGGCGGGCTCCGTCGAGGCGGGCTCCGTCGAGGCGGGCTCCGTCGAGGCGGGCTCCGTCGAGGCGGGCTCCGTCGAGGCTGGCTCCGACGAGGCTGGCTCCGACGAGGCTGGCTCCGTCGAGGCGGGCTCCGACGAGGCTGGCTCCGTCGAGGCGGGCTCCGTCGAGGCGGGCTCCGTCGAGGCTGGCTCCGACGAGGCTGGCTCCCGTTCGGAAAGCCCACTTCACAGCCAAGCCCAGCTTGACGCTGCGCGGCTCATCATCAGCGCAGTCGATTTCTGCGGTGAACTGCAGCGCGCCGGTCCAGCGGCTGAAAACGTCGAATTTGATTGGCATCTCGGGCTCCGCTTGCGGTTTTGGGGTCAGAATGGCCGGTGACGGGCTTCGGCCTCGGGGTCAGGGCGACGCGGCTCGACATCCCAATCGTCATCGTCATGGATGGGCGCGCCGGTGCGACGGATGTCGATGAGCAGCCAAACGACGATTGCGAGAACGGCGATGCCGAGGAAAATCCAGCCCGCGTCGAACGACTGGAACAGAGGCTCAGGCTGCATCGCGGCCTCCCTCAGGCTTGCCGGAGACGCGGACGCCACCATGGCGCTCGGTCATCGAAGCGGTCTGGGAGAAGGGGGAAACCTCCCGCCCCGCGCCTCCGGCAAACTGGTAAAGTTCTGTCTGGGCGAAGGCTTTGGCCTCGCCGCCGAATTCTTGGATCGCGATCGGCGCGACCCGCTCAATGCGCCAGCGGGCTTCACACGCGGCGCTATCGGCTAGGTCGACGGCGGGTTCCAAGAGCAGGAGCCGGCCCATCATCGCGATTACGCGGTCGCAAACGACTTTGACCTGCGGGCTCATGACCGTGCCTCCGCCACCTTGCCCGCGTCGTGCTCAGCCTGCCGAGCCCGCCATTCGCGCTCATAGACAAGCCGCTTGGGTTCGCACCATTCCGGCTTCATCGGCTCGATGGTGGTCGCGCCGCCGTAGGTGACTTCGGCAAGCGGCAATTCCGGACAGAACCGCGCCATGATCGCGACGAAGGTGTCATGGCGCAGGTAGAGACCGCCCATGCCGCCTGTCGCGTGCCAGGGCTGTCCCTTCCACGGCTTCCAACGATTGATGTCGACGAAGGCGACTTCGGCGTAGCCTTCCGGCGCGCCGACATGCCAAGGGCCGCGCAGGACGATCTCGGAGCCGTCCGCACTCTGGAACATATGGACCTTGTCCAACCGGACAGCGCCGCCGTGAGCGTATTGCTCCATCCGCCCGTCCTCGTGCCGGGCGCGGTAGTAACGGCCGCCCTCAAGGACAAAGCGCTTGTTCGGCCAATCGCGGACATAGCCGCGAACCTTGAGTAGAACATCGGGGCTATTGCCGTAGCCCTCGCGCCAGCGGACATGCGCACCCTTGCACCAGTCGGGGATCGGCTGCGGACCGACCGGCCGCTCGATCTCCCGCCACGTCAGGCGGTTGTCGAGGCCGTGCATCACGGCGCGGGTCTGTTCCGTGGAGAGCATCATTGACCCACGAGCTCCCAGCAGGAAGCGAAGCCGACGAGGGCGATCATCGCGAAGATCGTCAGGGTGGCGAACACGTCGCCGACGCTGTCGATGCGCCAGACGGGCGCAGGCGCGGGCACATAGACGCGGCGGATCATGCTGCGCTCCGTTCGGTGAGACGATTGAGATCGGTGCGGATCCAGCTCAGAACCTTCAGGCAGAGGTTCCGGCGGTCGGCACAGTTCAGGCTGTTCGCATAGGAGAGGGCGACCTTCACGCAGGACTGGACGGTCCGAAGCACCGAGGCGCGGACAAAGTCAGTGCGGAAGTCCTGCAGCCTGCGAAGTCCGGCGAGAGCGTCGCTGATCCAACGATCGAACTGCTCTGCGCGGTGGATGTTGAGGTCCATCGCCGTCACTCCGCCGCGAGCAGCAGTGCGCCGGCTGCACGCTCATGGCGCCGTGCCCAGCGGAAGGCGATCATCGCGCCGCAAAGCAGATGCGTGTCGCCATCCTGATGGGCGAGGCGGCGAACAGTGCGGATGCCGTCTTCCGGGTCAGCCTGCGACAGGTTCCACGAAAGCGAGTTGAGCTTCTGCGGCGTCCGCAGGAACTGGCGGGCGAAGCTCTTGGCGTAGTTGATGGCGGTGCGGCGACCGGCGGCCTCGACCTTCGCCAGCGCCCTCCCCATCGCGGTCATGCCGTCCGGCGAAGCGGCCCGGATTGCGGCGTCACGAGCCCGGGCGGCAGCGACGTTTCCCGCCGAAGCCCGCTGGCATTCGTTGAGCCAGTCCTGTGTCTGTTGAGAGAGCATCGGTCGATCCCCATCGCCGGTTGGCTGATGGGGTCACTATGCAGAGCTAAAAATAGCTCGTCAAGGGGATAGGGCTAAAAATATCTCGCTCTCACTCCCGCTGACATTTGGAGTCAGGAGCGGCAGTGGCTCGTATCGACTCTGGGGAACAGGTATGCCTGAAATTGGAACGTAAGCAGAACAAAGAGGCTGCTACGACAGGGCATCATCAACAGAGTTCGGAGTATCAGGTCATGCCGGAAGACGTCGGAATTCGAGCGAGCTTCAAGCTCCATTACCGCTGCACCAACTGCCAACGGAACGTGTTCAAGCGCCTCGACGTCCCGGATGTGGACGACGCGCCTTATGACGTCGAGGAGCTGCTCGACAGCGCCTTCCTGCAGAGCGTCCGCGCGACCTGCGACGGCTGCGACAGCTTCATTGGGCGGCTGATCGCCGTCACCGTGTGGAAGTGCGAGGGGATTGCGGCATGAAAGACTGGAGCAAGGGCCTACCTGAGCCCGCCCGCGGCGCAGGCAGCAAATCCGGTGATGAGCGCAGAACGTTTTGTTTTCTGTTTGTTCCGGTTTGAGTGTTGTGAATCGCGGGGATATCTGCTAGATTCTTGTTGGGCAGACATGCGCCGGAACATCCCCAAGTTGCCTTCGGGCGGCAGCACTCAAGCAGTGTGAAACAGGGGCCGGGGGTCTGCCCACTTTCATTTCGCAAACGACTGGAAGAAGCCGCTTTGCATTGCGTCAAGCGCCGCTTTCGCGAGAGACGGCACAGGGGTTACGCCGCAGTCCAACGCTATACCCCGACGCTTAATCAAATTGGGACGTAGTAAGTTTGCATAGGTCGGTTCATAGTTCCCGTAAACATTGGGTTCGACGGCGTTAAAGAAAGCGCTCGTGATGCAGTCTGCAATCTGGAGCCCTGCCCATTTAGAGTGATTTTCGACCGCGATCTGATCTATGTCGAGCACTTTCCAATTAATGCTGCGTGCCGAAGGCATTACCTCTTTGCCGTCGCGCATCAGTGCCAAATACTCTCGCATGGAATTGTAGTCGGAATTCGCTCGGCGTGAGAACACAATTTTGAGGCTGCAGCCACCAGGTGACTTTGTCGCGCACGCGTGTGTAACCCTCTCCAAAAGCCAGCGCAGGAGGTAGTTGTAAAGATAGCCCTCCTTTTTGAAGGTCTCTTCGTATCGAGATCCGGGGATGGTTACCTTGTGCGACATCGCAACGGCCGCACCAATCGGAAGCCCGGAGATTTCCTGGCAAACCACTATCTTCTGTTCATGCTTGAGATCCCGGAAATGTAGGTCGCGAGACTTCTTTTTTGGGAATCGGCTGATGACCTGATTGCGCCACGTGGGGAGCTTCAGGTCGTTCTCGCGGCTAACTAAGCAAGCTCCTAGGATGAGCCATCGCGACTGTCCGCCAACCGGGCCGGCGGCGAGTTTTCCGAAGCCCTCGTCGCCGGCTTCGTCGATGTAGGCGGTGTACTGCGGGAGCATCGATCGACTCTGTCAATTCATCAATCGATGAAGCATAGAATGCAGATGTTGCAAAGTTGTTCGAGCGCCTGTTTGACTGACGTCGTCAGAGGTTGAACTCCGCCACAAGTCGCCGAACAATCGCGATGATCTCCACCGTCACGCCGTCATCGGCCAAGCTGTCCCGCTTGATGATGATCGGCTTGTGGCGTGGGTTGGTGGATCTCGGATGGAACTCCATCCGGTCCTCGTAGATCTCGAGCTGCTTCACCGACCATTCGCGCTCATGTCCGCCGTGCCTGGTGCGCTCAACAACGACGATCATGCCGTCTCGCAGCGGGTAGCGGTCGGCGATGTCCTCATAGGCGAGGGCGGATAGGCGATCACCATCTTGGATCGGCCGCGGTTTCAGCGCGTTCATGCTGTCGCCTTCGACCTCAAAGCCCAGGTGTCGGGCATGAGGGAACCTTGGATCGCGCGTGTCGAGGAACTCCTCGGGCTCTTCCCAGTCACCCAGATCCTCGATCGCGATGAACTCGCCGGCCTTGACCTTGCCGGCGATCTTGACCGGAACGAACTCGCCTAAGTCAGTGGGGATGACCGTCGAGGTTGAGGGGGATGGGAGTCCATCGCTGGCCGCAGCAACCTCGGGGCCTCGTCCTTCGGTGAGCCAATCGATCGTGGTGCCAAGAACGCGAGCAAGTGCCTTCAATCCGTCGGTGCGGGGCGATTTTGACGCGCCTAGCCGAATGTTCTTGATAAAGCTCTCGCTCTGCCCCGCTTCGCGAGATGCCCCTTTGGCGCTCTTTCCGGTCGCGGCAAGCCGCCGATCGATGCGTTCGATCAAGGTCTGCGGCAGCTTTTCCGTCTCGTTCGTCATGAGCCAAAATTAGCCCGCTGACGAGCTAAACGCGCGGGCTAAGAATAGCCTTGACATCGAGCTAAAAATAGCTCCATGTCTTCGCGCATGAACGCGATTGATGAACTCCTCGCCGTTGTCAGCGCCTTTGCTGAGGCAAGACAACTCTCGGAATCGAGGGTTTCCACGCTCGTGTTCGGGGAAGGGACGCGTCTCAAACACCTTCGCGAAGGTGGAGATATGGGCGCCCGGCGCGTAGCGCGCGGAATGTCTTGGCTTTCGTCGAATTGGCCTGAAGGGGCCGAATGGCCCGCGACTGTGACCCGGCCCATCGCGGCCGAGGAGACAGTCTGATGGACCGCTTGCTGGACATTTTTGTCGGCGCCGTCATCGGCGCCGCATTGGCAATTGCTGCGCTGCTTGCGCTTGCTCCGGTCGCCCTCATGGCCACCGTCATTGCTAGGTCCTGATCGTCATGGTGGTCCTCGCGCATCCCCGTCCATCAGCTTCGTCTCTCCTGAAATCCGGTGGGGTGCGGGTTGCAGCCCGCGTTCCCCGGAAGGTCGATCCGACCAGCACTGCCAAGCGCCCCGCCGTTCCGTCCTCGTCTGTGAAGCCACTTTCGCAGTCGGAGCTTGGAATGACTGGTCAGAAATCCGGAAAGGTTGGGGTGGCTTCACCCCAGGCTTGCCCCGAGAAGGCCCTTGATTTTCTGCGCGGCCTCTATCCGTCGAAGACGGTCGAGAACGTCGCGTACGACACCGGCATACCATCCGACACGGTGCGGAAGTGGTTCGAGGGCGTCGCCAAGCCATCCTGGGCCGCGTTCTCGCGCCTGATCTTCGCCTACGGCCCGGCTTTCCTGATCGCTGTCTATCCGAAGGCGCCGGCGTGGCTCGATGAAGCCCATCGCCGCGAGCGGCAGAACGCCCTGCGCGCTGAACAGCGCCGAATTCAAGAACAACTCGACGCCCTTGGCGCGTGAACCCTGAAAGGAGGGGCCATGCGGGGCCTTCTCGCGATTTTTCTAGCCGGGCTGTCTTGGCTCCTCGCCAAGCTGTCGCGGCTGACGATGTTTCCAGCAGCGGCCTTCGCCGATGGCGCGGAGTGGTGCGACCGGCAGGCCAAAAACCTCTCGGAGCCACGGCCATGAGCACGCCAACCCCAGACTGGCACGCAGTTGCCAAGCAGATGCACGCAGAAGGCGCTCGGATCTGCGAGATCGCGCGGCGTCTCAGGAAGTCGCGCAGCACCGTGCGATGGGCGGTCGATGCCGGGAATGAGCGGCAGCAGCATCGCGACCGCGTCCGCGTCCAGCGCCAGACGATCGCTCCTGGCATTCGCCGTCGTGTTACGCGGCAGCCGGTGCCGGAGCCGGTCGCTGCTCCACTAGTCGAGATCGGCACGAAGCCGACGCTGCCGAAGATCAGCCTGCTTGCGGCAGCCGAGCCCGAGCCGATCGTTCGGAAGTTCGCCCCGCGCACTCGCATTCGCCCTGCCTCGTCAGGCGCTGAACGCTGGCGGCAGATCCATCGCGCGATGATCCGGGCCGGCAAGCTGCCTGAGCCTGGGCTTCCCGAACAACTCCACCACTGACCACCACCAGCAGGAGCACGCTCGCATGACGCAGGAATCGGAAGCCCCAATCAAGCTGCCACAGGCATCTGTGGTGAAGGCCCTGTTCGCAGAAGCAAACCGGGTGAAGGAGCAGACCTCCAGCATTGCCGGACAGTTCGGCGATCGCATCAAGACGCAAGTCGAGGTCGGCAATCTCTGTGGGCCGGCGTTCCGCCAGGCCGCCTCGATCTTCAAGAAGGCACGGAACAACGAGCTGAAGGCGAAGGAGCATCTCTACCACCTTCGCGCTTACCTCGATTGGGTCGAGGAAGACCTCGTCAACAAGGGGCACGTCGGAAATCTGGCCGATATGGCGGAAGACGGCGGGGAGGAGCCCGAAGTTCCTCAGGAGACCGCCGCTGAGGCCGCCGATCGCATTTTCACCGAGCAGAACCGGGCCGCCGCCGGCGAAGCGCTCGACCTCGACAATCTGAAAACCGAGGCCCCGACCGAGCCTGCCAAGCCGAAAGGCAAGGGTGGCCGCAAGAAGGCCGTCGAGGCCCAGACTGAGGAAGCCCCGCCGGCCCCGGTCGACGACGATGTTCCGGCCGCGCCTTCCTCTGAGGACTTCAGCGACGATATCCGCCCAGCGTTCCTGCGAGCCCGAGACGAAGAGCGGGCCGTGGAAGAACAGGGCGGCACCTTCAGCCGCGTCCACTGATGTTCACGGTCGGGCTCGACCTCGCAACCACCACGGGGGTCGCTATCGGCGACTCCCGCATCAACCACCCGTCACAGATCGAGCTGCTGTCCATGCGCTTCCGCAAGCCGCACGAGCCATTCGAGATGGCTGGGTTCAACCTCGAACGCTGGCTTGAGCAAGCGTTCATTCGTCCGCTTCCGCAGTATCCGCGCCCCGATCTAATCGTCGCTGAAGCCATGCTGCCGGTGGCAGGGCAGAAGTCTGACGATGCGGCCAAGGTCGCCCTGTCCCTCAATCAGGGACTTTTCAATTTCGCCCGCCGATTCAGCGTTCGTGTCGAGCGCGTCGCTCGCTCCACGGCATGCAAACATTTCATCGGAAAGGGACGCGCCGACAAGGGCGAGGACATCAAGCTCTTGGTTGCCAAGCAGGCACATCTCCTCGGCTACACGGAAGTCATTCTTCCGAAAGCCAAGCGCGACCAGTCCGATGCCATCGCTTGCTGGGATTGGGCTGTCGCGACTTACGCGCGCCGCCGGCCGGCTGGCGTTGCCCTTCTCGGAGGCGTCGCCTGATGAGCACGGGCCTGACAAAGCGACAGCGCGCGCTGTTGGATTTCGTGAACGAGTTCGCCGCTCGCGAAGGGCAGCCGCCTTCCTATGAGCAGATGGCAGCCGGCGTTGGCCTGCGCTCGAAATCGGGCGCATTCCGATTGATGGCAAAGTTGGAGGAGCGCGGCGCTATCCGGCGCTTGCCGAACCGCGCTCGCTCAATCGAGGTGATCGACCAGTCGAGCTTTCCGCGCGATCTGGAGGAGAGCATCGCTGTCTACTGCCGGAACATCGGCATCCCTCGCGCGACCTTTGATCAGCGCGCTGCCGAATGCCTCCTGCGGGGAGGCGTGGCATGAGCATTGAGGCTTATCGCGACATCATATCGGCCTCTCGCGGTGCGTTTCAGCCCTCAGGCTTCGACGGCCATTTCGATCTCCCGTCGTCGCTTTTCGACCATCAGCGCGCAGCCGTCGAATTCGCACTCCGGGCCGGCGCCTCGGCCATGTTCCTCGACACAGGGCTAGGCAAGACACGCGCGGCCTTGTCGTGGGGACAGGAGGTCGTTCGTCGGACGAATAGGGCAGTCCTGATGCTGGCGCCGCTCGGGGTGACGCGGCAGCACAAGCAGGAGGCCGATGATATCGGCATCGATGCGATCGTTTCACGCGATGGCTCTTGGTCCGGCGCTCGGATCGTGATCACCAATTACGAGCGACTGCACCTATTCAACCCGGCCGACTTCGCCGGGATCATTCTGGACGAGAGCTCCATCCTCAAGAGCTTCAGCGGGCAGACTACGAAACGGCTGATCGAGCTGTTCTCGCAGACGCCCTATCGGCTGGCGTGCACAGCGACGCCGGCGCCCAACGACCACACCGAGCTTGGTACTCACGCTGAGTTCCTGGGCGTCATGACGCGGGACCAGATGCTGATGCGCTGGTTTCTGCACGATAGCGCCGATACCGGCACATGGCGGCTAAAGGGTCATGGCGTTCGCCCCTTCTGGGATTGGGTGGCGTCATGGGCGCGATGCGTCTCGAAGCCCTCTGATCTCGGCTTTTCCGATGTCGGGTTCGAGATGCCGGAATTGCGGATGCAACGCCATCTGGTCGAGGCCGATCGCCTCGTCGGGCGTGGGCAGGAAAAGGATGGCCAGGCCCATCTCTTCCGGCTCCCGGACATGTCCGCAACCTCGATCCATGAAGAGAAGCGGCTCACATGTCGGGCTCGCGCCGAAATGGTTGCGAGCATTGTCGCGACTGAGCCCGGCGAGCCTTGGACTATCTGGGTTGAGACCGATTACGACGCCGACGCCGTCATGGCTGCCATCCCCGGCGCCGTCGAAGTCCGCGGGTCGATGACGCCGACGGAAAAGGAAGATCGGCTCACCGCTTTCACCAACGGCGAACTGCCCTGGCTGGTGACAAAGGCCAGTATCGCGGGTTTCGGCCTCAACTGGCAGCACTGCGCCCGCACTGTCTTTGCCGGCATGAGCTTCTCTTACGAGGCCTTCTATCAGGCTGTCCGGCGCCACTGGCGCTTTCGACAGACCCGACCAGTTGATTGCCATGTCGTCTTTGCCGACACCGAAGCCGCAATCTGGGATGTGGTCAGCCGCAAAGCCGGCGATCACGACGCGATGAAGCGCGAGATGATGCTCGCTATGTCGCGCGCCCACCGCGCCGAAACCCGTCTCCATTCCTACCAACCGCAAAAGTCGGCCTCATTGCCGGCGTGGGTGCACGCATGATTGAGGTTCTCGATCAGGTCGTCGGCGATCGCTTCGCCGCCTATCAGGCGGATACGGTCGAATTCACGCCGACCATGCCGGACAACAGCATTGGCCTGTCGGTCTATTCGCCCCCGTTCTCCCAGCTCTACGTCTACAGCGAGAGCGAGCGAGACATGGGCAATGTCGCCGATCATGACGAATTCGCGGAGCGCTATCGCTTTCTCGTCCGTGACCTGCTGCGCGCCACGAAGCCGGGTCGCATCAGTGCAGTCCATTGCTCGGACCTGCCGCTGAGCAAGTCACGAGACGGCGTGATCGGCCTGTTCGATCTGCCGGCACTGATCCGCAAGGTTCATGAAGACGAAGGCTGGACCTATCACTCCCGCGTGACGATCTGGAAATGCCCGGTCGTGGAGATGACGCGGACCAAGGCCCACGGCCTGCTCTACAAGACGCTCCGCACCGACGGCAGCCGCGTCCGCGTCGGGATGCCCGACTATCTCCTCGTCTTCCGGAAAGAAAGCGACGGTAAGACCCCAGAGCCCGTCCAGCACGATCCCGGCGTCTATCCTGTGTCTTGGTGGCAAGAGGCCGCGTCGCCGGTTTGGATGACGGTCGATCAGACCAACGTCCTCAACGTTGCAGTCGCTCGCGACAGCAAGGACGAGCGCCATCTGTGCCCGCTGCAACTCGATGTGATCGAGCGCGCCGTCCATCTGTGGAGCAACCCGAACGACCTCGTCTATTCGCCCTTCATGGGCATCGGCAGCGAGGGATTCATCGCTCTCAAGCACGGGCGCCGTTTCGTCGGCACGGAATTGAAAGATACCTACTTCCGGCAAGCGGCCCGAAATCTTCGGCTGGCGGAAGACACAGGAACTGACGGCGATCTCGTTTCGAGGATGGCCGCAGAATGATCGCAGATCCAATCATCCTCGACAGCGGTGCGCTTGGCTGGACGATCGGCATCTCCACCCGCTCCAACGGCAGCGGCGAAGCCAAGATCACATGGGACGCGCAGGGGCAGCTTAACCCCGACTTCCATGGTGGCCAGTCCAGCCCTGCCGCCGCACTTGAAGCTGTCCTGATGCGGGTCGAGCGCAACGGCGGCGTTTCGCCGCTTGATGTCCCGGTGCTCGTCGGCGTCCTCGTTGGCCATTTTCAGGCGAGGGCGCGATGAACGCCCATACCCCCGATCAATTCACGGACTGGTTCCGCGAGATCTCCGAAACGGAGATGGCGCTCGTCGGCGGCATGCTGATGGCGCCGCCCGCGATCAGCACTGTGATGTTGACCGGGCTGACGGAGGAGCACTTCGGTGATCTGTCGGCCGCGGCGCTCTATCGCCGGATCATCGACATCGTCGCGCGCGGAGGAACGATCGACTTCCGGACCGTGATTCAAGGCGGCGCATCCGTCCTGATGGGCGAGGGCGGTTCCATCAACGAGCTTATGGCCCGGATGGCTGCGCTCGCGGCGCCGGCCGGTTCGCTGGCCGACTATGCGAAGATCATCCGCAGCGCATGGGTCGTCCGGCGCATCTTCGACGCTGCCGACGGCGCGCGAAGCACGATCGCCACGTCAGATGTTACCGCGCTGGCTCGCGGGCTGATCGATGCCGTGGATGCACTGCGCGACGCGGCCACCGATCAGCGTCGTTCCAGCCGAGGTAGCCTCGGAGACATCGCTGAGCAGGCCGGGCGCGAAGCCGAGGCCATGATGCGCGGCGAACTGGAGCGACCACCATCCTGTGGCATCCCCGACCTCGACAAACATCTGCCGATGCGGGGGCTGGCGCCGGGTGCGCTCTATGTGCTGGCGGGACGAACCGGCCAAGGCAAGACGCTTATGGGCTCCGCTCTGGCCTCCAAGATGAGCAGCCGGGGCGAAGGCACGCAGTATTATTCGCTAGAGGTTCCATCGAAGGAGATCGCCGCCCGCGTCATCTGTGAACGGCTGGGCTCCAAGGGCCCAACCTACGGGCAGGTTCTTTCAGGGCACACCACCGAGAACGAGCTTGAGGCCTATCTGTGGGCCGCCAGCCAGGCGAAGAAGGAGCCACTACGGCTAGACGATACGCCATCGCTCAGCATGGCCGACATCCTCGTCGAATCTCGCAAGTTCGCTGATCGGCTAGACAAGCAGGGCAAGCGCCTTCGGCTTGCCCTGATCGACCACGCCATGCTGGTTAAGCCATCGAGCCGCTACCAGGGGAACAAGGTCAACGAGCTCGGCGAGATCGCCAACTCCGCGAAGGTCATGGCGAAGACGTTGGAGTGCACGGTAATGCTGTGCTGCCAGCTTGGCCGGGATGTCGAGAAGCGCGACGACAAGCGCCCCCAGCTTTCCGACCTCCGCGCCTCCGGTGAAATCGAGGAGGCCGCAGACGCCGTCCTGATGCTCTATCGCGAGCACTATTACGCCACTCGCACCGAGGCCTACCGCCGCGGCGACCAGGGCGCCCAGGACGAAGCCGAGGCCGTCCGCAACAACCTCGAAATCGGCATCGAGAAGAGCCGGCAGGGTCAGACCGGCCGCGTCAATCTCTGGTGCGACCCCGGCCGGTCGATCGTCTGCGGCATCCATGGAGATGGCCGGTGAGGGGCGAATTCTACAAGATGGAATACGAGGCTTGGGACGAGGGGACCGACACCCTCTCCCTTGAGCAGGAGGGCGCATACCTCCGCTTTTGCCACCAGATGTACCGGCGCAAGAGCGCGGTCGTCGATGACAAGATGGTTCTCGGGCGCCTCTGGAAGTGCCATCCGAACAAGGCATCGAAGCTCCGCGATGACCTGATCGCCGCGGGCAAGATCGTGCCCACAGGTGACGGGCATCTGACCAACACCCGGGTGACACAGGAGCTAGACACCCGCAAGACACAGTCGACACACAGGTCAGACGCAGGGAGGACAGGTGGCATACGTAGCGGAGAAATTCGCCGCAACGCATTGAAAAATAACGACGCAGATGAAGCACTTGCTTCAAGCAAAACGAACCAGAGAAGAGAAGAGGAGAAGAGAGGAGATATATCCTCAGAGACTTCGTCTCTTCGGAGTGCGCACGAACAGCCAATCGACGATGGCGGTCGCGAAAAGGCCAGCAGCCGAAAGCGTGGAACACGCCTGCCTCCGGATTGGTGGCCCGATGACGAACTCAAGGCCTATGCCCGCGAACGGCTGCCGAGCAACCGTGCCTGCCAGGAAGAAACCGAGCGATTCAAGGATTGGGCTGCCTCTTCGCCGAAGGCCGTAAAGCTCGATTGGGCTGCGGCATACCGGAACTGGATCCGCAACAACGCGCCGCCGCCGGATGTCGACATGAGCCGCCCTGGCTTTGTCGGAGCGATTACGCACGCCGACCCCAGGCCTGGGCCGACTGGAGCCCGTGACGCGCCACGACGACCATCCTCGGATGATCGATTGGTCGCAGGTCTCAGAACAGTCATGGAGCTCTTCCCAGATGAACAATAGCCCCGCAATCCCCGCAGGAAAGCTGCCCGTTCCCGCTGGCGCGGAACTCGTCCGCAAGCCGACCAAAGCTGAACTCCAGGCGAGCTTGTCCCTGTTGTTCCGCGCTTTCGCCAGCCAGCAGCGCGATGACCCTGCTCAACTTGCAGCCGTCTACGTCATGGTCCTCGGAGAGTTCAGCGCCTGGTCGATCCAGGAAGGTATCCGTCAGCTCATCAGCGGCGAAGTTGAGGGAGTCGATAGGACTTGGCTGCCGTCGACAGCCGTGGTCGCACACACCATCCGCACGATCGCGGCCAAGAGCCCCGAGGCGAAGGAGCGGCAGTGGCGGCAGAGGCTTGAGGCTTGGCGCACAGGGCAGCCGTGGAACCCCCATTGGGCGCAGGATCCTGAAAGCCTGAGCTTCCCCCACCTTTGTCCGCCGCATCTGCGGTCGCATTTCGAAGAGGCGACGCGCCAGCGCAACGCGGGGAAGGCAGCATGACGACCGTCCCGCGCGACTTCGGCGCCGTGCCGGCCCCCAATCGTCTCGGCTGGTTCGCATGGTTCCAAGCCCCCGGGGTCGGAACCTGCTGGATCACGATCAAAGACGCTGTGACCCGCGAGAATGGCAAGCCGGTGAAGCAGGCTTTTGCGACCGAGGTCGAAGCGATCATTGCGGCAGCCCGAGCGAAGGACCGTGCCGAAGACCGAGGGCGGACCCCGCTCTCGAAAGCCGCCAAGGTCTTCAAGACCGCCGGCACCGGCCGAAATCGACGCGCCGTCGCGATCTGAACCCAACCCCCATTCCTGCGCCGCAGGAACATCCCGGCCCAGCGAGGGCCCTCAACGGAGAAGACCATGACCAAAGCAGAACTGATCCAGGCGATCGCCGACGACAGCGGCAAGAGCAAGAACGACGTCGCAACCGTGCTCGCCAGCCTTGGCCGCGCTGTTACCGGCAGCCTCAAGGGCGGCGCGGACATCACCGTGCCGGGCGTCGGCAAGCTTTCGGCGAAACGTCGGGAGGCTCGGATGGCGCGCAACCCATCGACCGGCGCCACGATCGATGTCCCGGCCAAGACCGTCGTGAAGTTCAAGGTCACCAAGGACCTCGCCGGCGCGATCGCCTGACCACCCAACAGCTACGGCCGGCGCATTCCCGCGCCGGCTGCCCCCTTTCACGATGCGGCAGGATGATGGGCGAGGTCGACAGAACGAAATTCAAACCGGCACGGGAGCGGGCACGCGACATAGCGGCGCTCGCTGCGAACGGCATGACGAGCTGCGAAATCGCCGACACCATCGGCGAAATCAGCCCGCGCCGCGTCAGGGCTATCGCGCATCGCTATCACATCAAGCTTGCCCGTCCCGGCGCCAGGCGCTTCGGCACCTACCTGCCTGACCGCAACGCCCGCGTCCTGACCGAGCTTGCCGACGCCGCCCAGGTCAGCCCGGCAACCATGCTCGACCGCATCACCCGCGTCGTTTTGGACGACGGAATCGAACACGCCCGCCGCCGCCTCGGCAAACTCGCCCTCCCAACACGGCCACGCCCATGAACGATCTCGCTATCGCCGTTCCCGGATATCTCGGTCCTGCAGGTGACCTCAGCAGCCGCATCGCAGCGATCGGGGAGGAAGATATCCCGACGGAATGGACGCCTGAGCATGTCCAGAACCGCATGGTCGAAGCCTTCGATATCCTCGCCCGGTCTGGAACCCGCGTCGGGCCGCGCCAGCATGCAAACGGCTGGCCGGCAATGATCCACGAGTTCTCCGACCTCGTCGACGCTCAGGCCCGAGCCCTGGCGGAGAAGGAGAAGCAGCAGGAGCGCGCCGCGCGACCGACGGCCGATGAGCTCTCACGCATGAACGAAGCGCTGAAATGGCCGATGGCTTATCTCGACGGCCGCCCACTCCCATCCGATGCCATGATGCTATGGGCCTACGCCACCGCGCTAGGACGCGACATGGCCGCCATGCTCCACCACCGGAAGAAGCGGGCTATGGCTCTAGCCGATGAGATGATGCGTCGGCACAACGCACCGCCACACCGGGACGACAAGGGCGCCGTCAAGGACACCCGCGAACCGGCGGTGATCGAGGCACATGAGCGGCGCGCGGCGATCGCGCGCGAGGTGGCGGGTCTGGCGAATGCCGAGATGGCGAAGGCCAATCTCTCGAAGCACGCGGAAATACGGGTTCAGGCGCGAGCAGTATTCATGGCGCGATGCCGCGAGGCCGGCTGCCTGCCGCTGCAAGTCAAGCCGCATGAGGCCATGCCCGGCCGCTGCCTGTCGCGCACCAATTTGGATCGGCAGCGCAAGATCGCGGCGGCGACTGTGGCCACCGGGCTACGGCGGGCCGGGATCGCAGTGAGGTAGGAGATCGATAATGACCGAGGAAGAGTTCGCGAACCTAGCGTTGAAAGACGAGCGGATAGCTACTTTGGAAGCCGCTCTTGAACCGTTCGGGGATATTGCAGGCGAAGGCAGCGACGACTTCAGCGACGACACAAAGGTGGTCGTGACTTTCGGCCGGACGACGCACTACGCGCTCCGATTGGGGGATCTACGCCGAGCTCGGGCCGTGCGGTTGTAGACATGCCCATTCGCTCCGAGAACAAGGCCCGCTATCCGAAGGAATGGCCAGCGATCTCGGCAAAGATTCGCGAGCGCGCGGGTCAGCGCTGCGAGGAGTGCGGCGTCGAGAACTACACGCTCGGCGGACGGTTGCCTGGTGGCCGCTGGCTGAAAGCTCAGCCGACTGGAGACAACGGCCTTCGTTTGGAATGGCCTCAGCCAGGTGACATGCGTGGTGTGGAGTTGGCGAAAGCGTTGAACGTCTCCGTATTGTCCGCATCATCCTCACCGTCGCCCATCTCGACCACCAACCGGAGAACTGCGCGGACGAAAACCTGAGAGCCTTATGCCAGCGTTGCCATAACCGCTATGACGCGAAGGCTCGAAGTGATGGTATTCGGGAGCGTGCGAGACAGCAATCAGCCGTCGGCGACCTGTTTGATTGATGCACCGCAGTGGCAGGATGCCACTGCGGCTTCATCTTCAGGGCACGCCGTGAGGTGAGCTCCTCAATCTGCAACGCGGTACAGTGTGACCCGCATTGGCATACCCGGCGCTTGAGGGCTCTCGCCCTGCAGAGAAATTGTGCCGCCCGATGACACGCCGGTGAACTTGGCAGTAACGTTATCTAAGCCGAACACGCTCGTAACAGTTGGCGTCACTGTGTGCCGCGAAACGCGAAGATCGGCGGAAACGGCGTCGCCGTCTTCCTTGTAAGAGCCGACATAAAGCATAGCCGAGTCACCGCCGCGTGCCTTGCCAGCGGCCAGGACAACGATACCCGATCCAATGCCGAGCGCCGTCGCGAAGTCAGCCTTGTAAGTTCCCGGTTCAATAGCCACGGCAATTTCCCTCTCGGAGTTGTGGTGCTGGAGTAATTCGACCCTGAGTCGGTGACGTAGCGCAATCAACGCGGTCAGTTGTCCACGAAATCCACGGGCGCCGAGGTATGATTTCCGCGGCGGCGCGTTGAGGCAAACACCTCTTGAGAGCGAGCGGGACAAGTGCCACGCTCTGCGGCCCGGGGGGAATCGTGCCGAAGTTTGACCCGCAAAAGATCATTCAGGGAGCATACGACAGAATCAAGCTCGGCTCGGGCTTGTCTGGAAAGCTCACCGCCGCGCTAATCGCCTTGTATGGCGTATTGGCGGTAGCGGCCTATGGCCTTTCAGGCCACGTTTCTGCACTGCTTTTTGTTGTGGTCGCAGCAATAGTTGTGTTCCTCGTGTTTTGCGGCGGGATGGCGTTTTACGCAATTAAGTACCCTGGGCTGGCGGTCCTCGAGGGAGCGGACTTTATCAAGCTTCGACAGATTGAAATGTCTGCTTCTGATCCTCGTATCATGACGGCCGGCCCCAACTCCTTGCCGCCACCCGAAGGACCGCTGACCGATGGCTAAGCTCTATGCCGTGTCGGTCCGATGGATCGGAACGCCAGCAAACGCAGAGAATGTTGGGAAAATGGATGCTGCCATCGGCACGACCGGTGATTGGATCCGATTCAACGGGTGGACGTGGCTAGTTTGGACGCAGAATTCGGCGGAGCAGGTCTCCTCCGCCATCAGGCGCGTCATCCCTCATGACGAAGATAGTCTTTTGGTAATCGCCTGTGATCCGAACGACTTCAATGGCTACGCGGCGCCGTGGATCTGGGAATGGCTTAGAAACAAGAGAGGCAGCGCTTCCCTGTCAGCGCTCGGAACTGGTTTTGGCCTACCTCCCCGCCGAGGGTAAAAATCAATCCGACGGCCTGAAAATCTAGCCCGTGGTACATCCCCATAATCTTGTTCCAATGCAAGATTTTAGGCGTAAATTGGATGGTTGTCGAATTGTCATTTTGCAGGCATGCATTGGCCATCGTCGCGAAACGTGTCGGTCACGGCACCTCCCGGCCCCGCTCAATGCGAACGGCCCTTGCGACGGTGCAATTTCTGAGTTCGACGAGCGGCGCTGAAGGAAGCGCGTGACGACTAACGCCAGCCCGTGCACGGGTGTCTTTGCAAACGGCCAGCCGGTATCAAGCCCGGCCTCGTCGATCATCTCCGGCTGGTGCAAGGCCAGTCTAGCCTCGCGGGCCTCCCGGTCTCACCGCGCGAGTAGCGAACACTGCGACGCCGGCGCGCGGGCCTCCGCAACAGCGGGGCTTCAAGCGCGACAATTCGCCCGAACGGGCAAACGAGGGTGCCTCCCGTTAGCGAAGCGCGGGCGCGGTAAAGTCGGGATGCTGCGCCCCGTCAGGCCATAGCAATTCAGAGTTCGCGCGGCAGACGGACAAGGCTGAGGCCCGTGAGAGAAGCGTGAGTGCGGGAAGCGAGAAACCGCTGACGTTCACCGCTAAGCGCCAATCAAGCCGGGGTGGGAAGCGAGTGGTCTAGTCCGCGCGATGCCCTTGATCGCTCAAAAGGTGTAACCGACCCGCACACCGTAGTTCGTCAGACCTTGGTTGGCATGGCAGAGATTGGCGTTCGAGATGTGCTCCACGGTCGCCATGATCGACCAGTTCTCGTTAAGGCGGTAGCCGATCGAGCCGGTCCCTCGGATCAAGGGCGAGCAGCCCAGGCTCAATCGATCTGGCACGCGGAAGCGCCCGGTTTCACCGTTGTGGAAGCCGGCACCGACGCTGCCCTCGATGAACACCTTCGACGTGATGTCATAGGTCCAGGTGAAGCCGGCGTAGAACTGGCTGGTATCCCCCGCCGTGTTGATTGTGGTGCCGAGATGCAGCCGCGGCACAAGGAAAGCCAGCAGCGGGTCGGCCGGCATTAGCGGCTTGGAAAACAGAACTTCGCCGTTGATATCGACCGAGCCATCTTCCCTAGTCCCGATAGCGTGGGCGTACACGCCGCCCCGGAACTCGGAAATCAGAGAACGCGCCACCAATGGCGGAGCGTAGGCTAGCGGATTGGTGAGATCAGCGGCACTCGCTTCCAAAGCGATGCCAGCCGAAAAGCATAGGCACAAAGCGAGACAGGTCAGCACACGGCTCATAGGAAACGTTCCCAGCGAATCCGCCGCGTAAGGTTATCGGAGGGTGTTCGTTTGGAAATCGTTAACCATAAGTGAGGGGGCGGAATGCCCGGGCATGTGGCTTGCCTACCGCACCCTCACTCCTTCGGCCTAGGCAGAGCCGCGGCAACGACTGCATCCGACGCAACAAGGGCTGCTTCGACCATCGGCCTGACAAACGCTCGGAGATCTCGCTTCCACTCCTCGCTGGATTGCTCCCAGGTGTATTGCCGCTTCTCGCGGCAAGTCTCGTGGAACGCCTTCGCGGCGGCTTCAATGGCAACGTCGGTTCTTGTCTCGGTCATCGGACGCAACCCAAATTCGCCTTAGCAGGATTTTGCCATGAAGACCCTCGACACGGAAAGCCCTGCTGGCCGTGCGCTTGAGCTTGTCGGCGATCTCGTCGAGCAAGGCAGGATGTCCAAGGCTGAGGCGAGGGTGATCGAGGAACTGGTGTGGCATCCCGAGTTCCCGGAGAGCCTGCGTCGTCGGCAGCTGATCAATCACAACTTCACGTTCGTCGTTGGAAGCGGTTATGACGCCGCGGCCCCAATGATCCGGCGACCGTGCACCACTTCGCCGTGAGCCGTGCCGATCCTCGACAATCAACGCCACGAGCGCTTCGCCCAAGAGCTCGCCAAGGGAACCCCGGCAAATCAAGCCTATGTCCTCGCAGGATATAAGCCGAGTGAGCCGAATGCGTCCCGCCTGACAAGAAATGACAAGGTCCTGACAAGGATCGCGGAATTGCAGGGCAGGGCGGCCAAACGAGCCGAGGTGACGGTTCAGACCATCGCCGAAGAGCTCGAAGAGGCCCGCAAGCTGGCGATCGCGGAGAAGCATTCCAGCGCCGCCGTCGCGGCTTCGATGGGTAAGGCCAAACTGTTCGGCCTCATCGTCGAAAAGCACAAGCACTCCGGCACCATCGGCACCTACGACCTGTCGAAATTGGACGACGATGCGCTCAATCGCCTTGAAGCCATCCTCGGTCCGCTTGCCGACGCTAGCGGAGATCAGGGCGGAGAGGCGTAGACGCGAACAGGAGCGCGAGCGCACACGGCTGGCGCGTGACGTCGAGGCCATCCGGGCGCGGTGCACCACGCTTGCCGGGTTCATCCGCGAGGCCTGGCGCATCTTGGAGCCGAACGCGGCTCTCGTATGGAACTGGCACCTCGATGCAATCTGCGCGCATCTAGAGGCGGTATCTGCTGGGAGGATCAATCGACTCCTGATCAACGTGCCTCCGGGCTCGTCGAAATCGCTGATCGTCAGCGTGATGTGGCCTGCCTGGGAATGGGCGCAGGGGCATCGCTCGCTTCGGTACCTGACGACTTCGTTCAACGATGGGCCTGTCAAGCGCGACACCCGCAAGTGCCGCGACCTGATCCTCTCCGATTGGTATCGGGCTCTCTACCCCGAGGTGGTGCTGACCCGAACGGGTGAGACCTCGTTCGCGAATAGCTCGACAGGATCCCGCGAGGGCGTCGCCTTCGGCTCGCTGACCTCGCAGCGTGGCGACCGGCTGATCATCGACGACCCGCATTCGACCGAGACCGCAGAGAGCCCGGCGGAACGGCAGACAACCACGAGGCGCTTCCGAGAGGGCGCGCTGAACCGCCTCAACGATCAGGAAAAGTCCGCGATCGTCGTCGTGATGCAGCGGCTGCACGCGGAGGACGTCTCAGGCACGATCCTGAAGCTCGGCATGGGGTTCGTGCATCTGTGCCTGCCGATGGAGTTCGACGCCGATCGACGGTGCCGAACAGAGATCGGATTTGAAGACCCTCGCGAGGTCGATGGCGATCTGCTCGACCCGGTGCGCTTCCCTCGCGAGACGGTCGAAGCCCTGAAATCGGGCATGGGCTCGTACGCCTATGCCGGCCAGTACCAGCAGCGCCCGACGCCTCGCGAGGGCGGGATGTTCAAGCGTGCGTGGTTCGACGGCAAGCTCATCCGCGCGGCGCCGCAGGCCACGCGCTGGGTTCGGCATTGGGATTTGGCCGCAACCGCGAAATCGAACAGCGCTCGCACGGCCGGCGTGAAGATCGGGAAGGCGCCAGACGGTTCCTTCATCGTCGGGCATTCTATCACCGGCCAGATTGAAGGCCCCGAGGTTCGAAAGCTGATCAAGCTGACTGCCACGACCGACGGCCGCCGTGTCGAGATCAGCCTGCCTCAGGATCCGGGGCAGGCCGGCAAAGTTCAGGCCCGCGATATGGTTGCAATGCTCGCTGGCTTCCGCGCTCATGCCGAGCCGGAGACGGGCGACAAGATCACTCGAGCCGAGCCATTTGCTGCCCAGTGCGAAGCTGGAAACGTCTTCATTCTCGAAGGCGAATGGAACGAAGCCTACCTCGACGAACTCTGCCTCTTCCCAGGTGGCTCCTTCAAAGATCAGGTCGACGCCAGTTCCGGCGCGTTCGCCCGACTGACCGGGACGAAGGGCCGGATGATGGTCACAGAATCTCTCATCGCGAAGATGGCTCAGGGTTGATTGCATGGCGCTTCGCGAACGGATCAGACGCTGGCTCGGGGTGAACGATGCCCCAGCGCCGGTGCCCGAGAAGCGTGGTCGCAAGATCGGCCATGGGGTGATCGGCTGGGCTGGCGCTAATGACGTGAAGAAGCATGAGGCCTTCATCGTCTCCGACCATCCGCCCGGCGTTCTGCCGTTCGGCACGAAGCTGGCGATGGACGACAACGTTTCGGCCGCGCTCGGTTGGGCAAATGGTTGCCTGCAAGAGGGTGTCGTCTTCCCCGGCTTCCCGTTTTTGTCGCAGCTCGCGCAGCGGCCGGAGTATCGGAAGATCACGGAGACCATCGCGTCGGAGATGACGCGGGCTTGGATCACGTTCGAATCCGCCGGCGGCGATGACGAGGCCAAGCAGAAAGCGGAGAAGATCAAAGCCATCGAGGCGGAGTTCGGCCGCCTGCATGTGCAGGACATGTTCCGCAAGGCGGCAGAGGGCGATGGCTACTTCGGTCGGGGCCACATCTTCCTCGATCTCGGCGAAACCGATGATCGCGAGGAACTGAAATCGCCGGTCGGTGACGGCTGGAACTCGATGAGCCAAGGGAAGGTGGGGCAGAAGTCGCTTCGCCGCCTCCGCTACATAGAGCCGATGTGGGTGGCAGCGACCACCTACAATTCGACCGATCCGCTCAAGGGTGATTGGTTCCGGCCCGTTGGCTGGTACGTCATGGGCAAGGAGGTGCACACATCACGCCTGCTGACCTTCATCGGTCGCCCGGTCCCCGACCTGCTGAAGCCGACCTACCTGTTCAGCGGGCTCAGCATGAGCCAGATGGCGCAGCCCTATGTCGACAACTGGATCAAGACGCGGGAAGCGGTTTCGGACCTGATCAGTTCGTTCTCGTTCACGGGCTTGAAGACTGATCTGACCGAGCGATCGCAGATTGACGACGGCGCCGAGCTGCTGGCACGGCTGAAGCTCTTCACCACGATGCGGGATAACCGCGGCACGCTGGCGATCGACAAAGATACCGAGGATTTCTTCAACATCTCGGTTCCGCTCGGCACGCTCGACAAGCTGCAGGCGCAGAGCCAGGAACAGTTGTCGTCGGTGAGCTCGATCCCGTTGGTGAAGCTGTTGGGCATCACGCCATCTGGCCTCAATGCATCGTCCGATGGCGAAATCCGCGTCTTCTATGACTGGATCGCCGCCTATCAGGGCGTCCTCTTCCGGGACAATCTGCATCGCCTCCTCGGCTTCGTGCAGCTCTCGCTCTTCGGCGAAGTCGACCCAGCGATCACGATCAAATTCAACCCGCTCTATTCGCTCAACGAGAAGGAGCAGGCAGAGGTCAACAAGATCGAGGCTGAGACCGGCGCCGTGCTCATCAACGCGAACGTCATCTCCCCCGAGGAAGAGCGGAAGCGTGTCGCCACCGACAAGACGACGCCATACACCTCGCTCGACGCCGGGGCGGCGCCCGTCGCCGTTCTCTCCGATCTCGACAAGGCCTCGATCGCGTCGACGCTCACAGCCGCGGTTGCTGGCGCCGCAGAGGCCGGCTTGGTCGATGACGGTATCGCCATGCGCGAACTCGCCAAGATCGGCGCGGAGACCGGCCTTTGGTCCAGCCTCACGCCTGACGACATCGCCCAAGCCGAGGCCGAACCGCCGGCGCCTGAACTGCCGGACGGAACGCTGCCGGAGGCGGCATGATCAGCCGCACAGATATCAATGGCACGATCCGCTTCGCCTTCGATAAGGCGAGGGAGAAGGCGCCGGGATCCGGCTTCAGCGCCGCCCGCAAGGTGGAGCGACGCTTCGCCCAGCAGCTTCGCAAGATCGCCAGGCATATCGCCGATCTGGTCGAGACGTTCGGCGCTGAGCAGACCGATGCGCTGACCTATGCATTGGACCGCTATGGCGAGATCATCGAGCCATGGGCGCGCGCTGTCTCTGGCCGGATGATTGCTCAAGTATCGGAGCACGATGAACGAGCCTGGATGAAGCTCGCTCGCCAGATGGGCATGTCGCTGAAGAGCGAGATTGAACGGGCTCCCGTCGGAATCCGCATGCAGCAACTGCTCGAGGAGCAGGTTGGACTGATCAAGAGCCTGCCAATCGAGGCGGCCGAGCGGGTCCACAAGATCACGACGGAAGGCATCACGAAGGGGCTCAGAGCCTCCGAGGTGGCTGCCGAGATCATGAAGACCGGGCATGTTACGAAGTCACGGGCGAACCTGATCGCCAGGACAGAAGTCGGGCGCACATCCACCACGCTGTCACAGGCGAGGGCAGAGAGCGTCGGTTCCCGCGGCTATATCTGGCGTACCGCTGGCGACACCGATGTCCGTGAATCGCATCGCAAGATGGAAGGCCGCTTCGTCGCATGGAACGACCCGCCGACGCTGGACGGTTTGACAGGGCATGCCGGAGCACTGCCGAACTGCCGATGCTACCCTGAGCCGGTGATCGATGACGCCGAAGCCTGAGCCATGCGCCTCAGCCGCCGCTCCCGCTCATCGATAACGAACCGGGCGGCTTCGCGAGGATCATCGCAACCTTGAGCGATCTTGGAGAGCGCGTCCCGCATTTCTTCGATCAGCAGGGCAGCATCCCATTCCATCATGTCGACCTCGGTCATCACCGCACGTGGCTGATCGGACGCGGCCTCGATCGCCATGTCGCGCAATTCGGCAATGATCTCGTCGATGGTCATCGGGCGCGGACAGTAACGGGCAACAGCCCATCGCTCAACGGGTTGAGGTCTATCCTGCATGTCGAAGCTCACTGGACGCAACCCTTGCGGGGCGGATGAAGCCTTCGCGCTCGATCGTTCGACCGTCCGCAGCTACGACCGCGACGGCCGGATGCGCGTGGCGGTGAGCAACATCAGCCGGGCCGCGGTCAATCCGTATCTCGGCAGGGAAATCCCTGACTGGGAGAAGCTCGGGCTCAACCCCGACCGGACCTACAAGCTCTATCGCGACCCCGAGGAGCTGGCGAAGGCCGCTCCGAGCTTCAATGGGCTGCCGCTGCTGTCCCGCCACGTGCCGGTGAGCGCGGATGATCACCAGCCCGATCTCGTCGTCGGGTCAACCGGCGACAGCGCCACCTTCGACACGCCGTTCCTCCGCAACAGCCTCGTGATCTGGGCTCGGGACGCCATCGAAGGCGTCGAGGCAGAAGTCAAGAAAGAGCTGTCCTGCGCCTACCGATACCGGGCGGACATGACCCCTGGAAAGACGCCGGAAGGCGAAGCCTATGACGGCGTGATGCGCGACATCGTCGGCAACCACGTCAGTCTCGTGAAGGAGGGCCGCGCCGGGCCCGATGTTGTTGTCGGCGACGCGAAACCCTCTTTGAACATCGGAGCATTCGATATGTCCAAGTCCGCCGTGCTGACCCGCAAGGCAGTCTTCGTGCAGGGCGCGCTGGTCGCGGCCCTGGTCCCCCGCCTTGCCCAGGATGCCAAGGTCGATATCTCCCCGCTCTTCAAAGGGGTGACGGCCAAGAACCTGAAGTCGAAGGCCCCCACCATCATAGCCGGCATCAAGCAGCGCACCGATGGCAAGCTGGCCCAGGATGCCACGATCGACGACCTGACCGATCTTCTCGACGTGCTGGAACAGGCCGATGTCGCGGAAGGGGCCGACATCGATCCGAATTCCGGGCTCCCGGTCGCGGCGATCGAGGAGAATGCCTCCGACGCGGATGCCGAGCAGATCAAGGCGTTCCTCGCGGGCAAGCTCTCCGACGAAGACCTGGCCAAGGTGCTCGCCATGATCGGCGGTGGCGCCGCGGCCATGGATGAGGACGACGACGAAACCACCGGTGCCGAGGACGAAGACAAGGGTGAGGAGAAGAAGGACGTGGTGACCAAGACCGCCATGGACGAAGCGATCAAGGCTGCGGTCGCCAAGGCCAATTCCGACGCCGCGCGGAACCAGCGTGAGATCCGCGACGCCGAGCGTGCCGTGCGCCCCTATGTCGGCGAACTCGCCATGGCCCATGACAGCGCCGATGCCGTCTACAAGACCGCCCTGACCGCCCTGGGCCACGCCGTCGACAACGTTCATCCCTCGGCTTTCCCGGCAATCCTGGCCGCCCTCCCGAAGCCCGGCGCCAAGTCGGCTCAGCCGTCGCGCGTCGCCATGGACTCAGCTTCGTCGGCCTCCTTCGCGACCATGTTCCCCGACGCGGTCAAGATCGGCCACGCCTAACCTTCCCAACCCCTCTGACATCGAACGCGGCCGCGAGCCGAACACAGGAGATTCCACATGGCTGGTTTCCAGACCTCCGTGGCCGTGCAGCCGGCCCCGGCCGTCCTCGGTGATTTCTGCGACACGAACCCGCGTGTCAGCGTCGACGCCGGCCCCCGTGGCCTGGTTGCTGGTTCCAGCGGCGTCCTCGTCGGACGCTTCGCCTGGCTGAGCAAGGCTCTGCTGGACGGGGACAATGCCCCCGCTGCGGTGAACAATTTCGGCTCCGGCCCCGTGGCTGGCCTTGTTCACCGCGAACAGCAGGGCCTCATCACCACCTATCTCGCCCAAGCCGGGATGCAGGTGCCGGCCGGCTTCCCAATCACCGTGATGAGCGCGGGCGGCATCTGGGTGAAGAACGATGGCGCCGCCGCCGTTCAGCCGGAGATGAAGGCTTATGCGAACTTCGCGGACGGCAAGGTCACCTTCGCTGCGCCCGGCGCGGCGACCTCTGCCAGTGTGACCGGCGCGATCGCGGCCAGCACGGGTTCGTTCACCGGTTCGATCAGCGACAACATCCTGACCATCACCGCAGTCGGTTCAGGCACCGCGGTTGCCGGCGGCTTGCTGTCGGGCACGAACGTCGCCACCGGAACCCGGATCGTCTCGCAGCTTTCGGGCACCGCGGGCGGTATCGGTACCTATGTCGTCAGCATCCCGAGCCAGACCGTCGCCTCGACCACGATCTCCGAGACCTATGGCACGCTGACCGTTTCTGCCGTGTCCTCGGGAACGGTCGGTGTGGGTGCGGTCGTGTCGGGATCGGGCGTCACCGCTGGAACGACCGTGACCGCGCTCGGCACCGGAACGGGTGGCACGGGCACTTACATAGTCGACACCACTCAGACGGCCGCCTCCACGACCGTCGCGGCGACGATGAACATCGAAACCCGCTGGATCGCGAAGAGCGCAGCGCTCGCTGGCGAGCTCGTCAAGGTCACCACTCATCCGCTCGGCTAATCGCCCGGCGCCCCTCCATCTCGCGGGCTGTGTGCCCTCAATTCAAGCGGAGACCACATCATGAACTTTCAGGAAGCGGCTGCCGCCTGGAAAGCGCACGTTCCAATGCACGAGCAGAAGGGCGTCTATCTTTCGGGCGTGACCTCGTACATCCCCGATGGGGTGAAGGCGGATATCTCGCTCGCCATGGACGCGGTCCAGCCCGCCTTGGCGACCGATCCGAATTCCGCCATCCCGGCCTTCCTCACCACGATGGTCGATCCACAGGTCTTCCACATCCTGTTCTCTCCGAACAAGGGTGCGCAGATCTTCGGTGAGAATCGCAAGGGCGGATGGCTGGACGAGACCGCTATGTTCCCCGTCGTCGAGCATACCGGAGAGGTGTCGAGCTACGGCGACTATGCCGAGAACGGCCGTGCCGGCGCGAACACCAACTGGCCGCAGCGCCAAGCCTACCTCTTCCAGACGGTGAAGGAATACGGCGATCGCGAGATCGAGCGTGCTGGCCTCGCCCGCATCGGCTGGGTTGCGGAGATCGACACGGCCGCCGCCACCATCCTCGATAAGTTCATGAACCTGACCTACCACTTCGGCGTGGCCGGGCTTCAGAACTATGGCCTGCTCAACGACCCCAATCTGTCGGCCTCGCTGACACCTGCCACCAAGGCGGCGGGTGGCGTCAAATGGATCAATAACGGCGCGATCGTCGCGACCGCCAACGAGATCTATGCGGATGTGCAGGCGATCTACCTGCAGCTCGTGACCCAGACCGCTGGCCTCATCCAGCAGGACACGCCAATGGTTCTGGCGATGTCGCCGAGCTCCGAAGTGGCGCTCACTGCGACCAATTCGTTCGGCATCTCGGTCTACGACCTGCTGAAGAAGAACTTCCCCAATCTTCGCGTCGAGTCGGACGTACTCTACGGATCGCAGTCGGCCGCGAACCCGCAGGGCAATGCGGCCGGAAACCTGGTGCAGCTCATCGCGGAATCCGTCGATGGCCAGGACACCGGCTACTGCTCGTTCAACGAGAAGATGCGCACGCATCCGATCGTCCGGCAGCTTTCGTCCTTCCGCCAGAAGGTCACTGCCGGGTCCTGGGGGGCCATCATCCGCATGCCGGCGGCCATCGCGAGCATGGTTGGCGTCTAACGCCAGCCTCTCCGACCTCCCTCAACGCCAAAACACCCTCAGGAGAATACCCATGGCTGGCGAGGCCGTCACGGTTGCCTGCAAGATCCCGAATGGCCTGCATCTGCGCGTTTTCAAGATGGCCGATACCGCTGAGCCTGTGATGGGCGGCGGTCAACGGACAGTGAAGCGCGCCCAGCAGGACGGCGAAACGATCTTCGTCCGCGGGCCTGCCGTGCCTTTCGGGCAGGCTCTCATCAACGGCGTCGCCGGCTATGCGCTCACCTCCGGTGTCCCGGCCGAATTTTGGGCGGCGTGGAAAGAGCAGAACAAGGATCACGACGCCGTCAAGAACGGGCTGATCTTCGGCTCCCCCAAAACGGACGAGGTTCATGGGGTCGCGAAGGAATGCGAGAGCGTCCGCAGCGGTCTGGAGCCGCTGATGCCGAAGGACGACCCCCGGGCGCCGCGCAAGCAACCGCACCTGTCCGGCATCGAGGTCGCCGAAAAGGCGGCCTAGTCTGCTCCAACTGTCCACTGACCGTACAGGAAGACTGCCATGGATTTCGATGCATTGATGACGCGACTGGCAGGGCTCCCGGCGCTACTGGCGCGACTGGAAGACGTCGTGCCGCGAATGGAGGCCTTCCTGGCCGAACATGCGCCACTGGTCGACCCCGCGCCGAAGCCAGTGCAGACGGACGAAGTAGCGGCGCCGTCTGCGGATCAGGATACATCCGCCGAAGATTCGCCGGCTCCGGAAGCTCCCGCTGATGCAGCGCAAAGCGATCCGGCCCCCGAGACCGAGGCCGACCGGCCGGCCGCGACCGATGCCCCCGCTGATATCCCGGCCGATCAGGAACAGAAAATCCCCGATCAGGGCTGATGCTGAGGAAGTTTTCTGATGGCGGTCACCTATTCCAGTTTCGTGGCCGTCTTCACGGAGTTTGCGGACATCACTGCTTTCCCGCAGACGACCGTCGAATTCTGGCTGTCGCAGGCGCCATTCCAGCTTAACGCGAACCGGCTCCGCAATTCCTATGACCTCGCCGTCATGCTGTTCACAGCGCACAACCTAGTGCTCGGCAAGCGGGACGCGCGCTCCGCGTCAGCCGGTGGGACGCCGGGGCAGGTCAGCGGCCCTCAGGCATCCAAGTCAGTCGATAAGGTCTCTGTCTCCTATGACACAGGAGCGGCCACCTACCCCGGTGCTGGGGAGTGGAATGCCACGAGTTACGGGCTGCGTCTCTATCGCCTTCTCCGTGCTGCTGGGGCCGGTCCGATCTACGTGTTGCCCTGCGCATGACCGTTAAGATCACGAAAGACGGCGTTCCCGATCTTCTCAAGGCGATCAAAGCATTGACCTCGAAAGAGGTTCTGGTCGGCATCCCGGACACCGCAGCGGGACGAGACGACGGCGACGCCATCAGCAATGCCGAAATCGGCTACCTGATGGAGACGGGTTCTCCAACCCAGAATATCCCGCCGCGTCCGCATTTGGTGCCTGGCGTCGAATCCGCTCGCGATAAAATCGAGAAGCGGATGAAGACCGGGGCGCAATCCGCGCTTTCAGGCAAATCGTCGGACGCCGATGCCACCCTGACCGCTGTCGGGATCACGGCTGAGAACGCAGTGAAGGCGAAGATCACCGAAGGGCCGTTCGCGCCCCTTTCGCCGGTCACGATCGCCAAGCGCAAGGCCAAGGGCCGCACCGGTACGAAGCCGCTCATCGATACGGGCCAATACCGTCGAGCAATCACGCACGTGGTTCGGAAGAAGGGCGAGTGATGCCAACTCTCGACGTCTCCGAAATCCTGGACGATCCAGAGTTCGCTGACACTGCCACGGTCTATCGCAACGCGGTGACTGTTGACCCCGTCACGGGCCGCACCACGGTCACGACGACATCAACAGCGATCCTATGCGTCGTCACCTCCGACAAGGGCCGCAACCTGCAGCGCAATCCCCAGGCAGCGCTGTCGGAAGGCTCCATCATCGTCCATTCCACCTTCACCTTTACTGAGGGAGGCAATGGCGTGGATGCCGACGAGCTCGACTGGCGCGGCCGGAAATGGACCGTCGTCGTGGTCGATGATTATTCCCGCTACGGCGCCGGCTTCACCTGCGCGACCTGCCGCCTGCTCGACCTGCGGTAATCCGACATGGCCAACACCTCAGCGACCGGCGGACCTCTGGTCCCGTCATCGACGACGCCTGTCGAGGATGACGCGTTCGAGGATCTGATCGGCAACACGATCGCTGCGCTCACCGCCATCGATCGTGTGAATGTTCGGCCGCGGTGGCAGCCGAAACCGCCACCGATGCCGCCCGACAACGTCTCATGGTGTGCCTTTGGCATCATGGAACTCGATGCGGATTGGGGCGCTCACCAGCAACACCATCCAGAGGGCGACGGCAGCACCGAACTGACGCGGCACGAGACCCTGACGATCCTTGGAAGCTTCTACGGGCCCAACGGCTACTCCAAAGCCTCGCAGCTCCGCGACGGCCTTTGGATCAAGCAGAACTGGGATGCGCTGAACGCCGTGGGCGTCGCTCTCCTGGAATGCAGTCGGGCTCGTACCGCCTCGGACATCATCAACGAGCGTTTCATCCGCCGCATCGATCTCGAGATGCAGTTCCGGCGCCTCATCACGCGCTCCTATCCGATCCTCAACCTTCTCTCGGCTCAGGGCTCGATCTCGACCCCTGACGCCACCCAGCCCTTCATCGTGGAGACCTGATCATGGCCCAAGGGCTCGCTGTCAGCGATATCGTCAAAATCAACATCAGCTTGGCGCCCGTCGCGGCGCCGACGCGCAACTTCGGTGCGGGCATCGCCGTCGGTGCGACCGATGTCATCGACATCAACCAGCGCATCCGGAGCTATTCGAACCTGACCGGTGTCGCGGCCGATTTCTCGACGACCGATCCGGAGTATCTGGCCGCGGCGCGCCATTTCGGCCAGACGCCGCAGCCGTCGATCTATTACATCGGCCGCTGGGCCCGGACCGCGACGCACGCGACGCTCAACGGCGGCGTGCTGTCTTCGACGGACCAGTTGATCGCCAACTTCACCGCGATCACCGCCGGCGCCTTCTATTTCATCCTCGACGGCATCCCCCGCACGGTTTCCGGCCTCAACTTCTCGGCGCAGACTAACCTCAACGGGGTGGCTTCCGTGATCCAGACCGCAGTTGCGGCGCTGGTGGCTGGGTCGACTGTCGTTTGGGATGGGAACAGCAACCGCTTTGTGATCAAGTCCGGCTCGACCGGCGCGACATCGACGATCGGCTACCTCGCTGATCCGACCGCGTTCGGCAGCATCGGGTTCAGTGGTCTGCCGGCGGTGAATGACACCGTCACCGTCAATGGCACCGCCATCACCTTCAAGGCGTCTGGCGCGGCCGGCAATCAGATCAACATCTCGGCATCTCCTGCCCAGATGGCGACGGACCTCGCGACGTTCCTGAACACGTCCACGGACGTCAACGTCGCCCTGATGAACTATCTGGCGGTGGGAACGAACGTTTACGTTATCGCGGACGCCCCCGGCACCGGCGGCAACGCCTACACCCTGGCCAAGAGCGGTACCAACATCACCGTCTCTGGCGCGACGCTCGCGGGCGGCGCCGGTACGTCGGTCGCAGCCCTCCTCAAGGGCAAGGCTGGACAGGCCAGCGCGCCGGCCAACGGCATCGTCGCTGAGACGCTCGTTCAGGCGCTTCAGGCGCTCGTGAACGCCTCGGGCGACTGGTACGCCGCGATCATCGCCGAACCCAGCGTCGATATCCCGTCCTGTGTAGCCGCTACTGCCTTCATTGAAGGGCAGGGCAAGAAGCGACGCATCGGCTTCACGGCGACGGACACCACTGCGATCGACTCGACGTTGTCGACGGACCTGGGCTCGCAGTTGAAGGCGGCCGGCTACAAGCGGTCTTTCGTCCAATATTCGACCTCGTCGCCGCAGGCTGTCGCTTCGTTCTTCGGCCGCGCCTCAACGGTGAATTTCCAGGGGACGAACACCACGATCACGATGATGTTCAAGCAGGAGCCCGGCGTCGTTGCCGAGACCCTGACCGAAAGCCAAGCTGCGACGCTGAAGGCGAAGAACATCAACGTCTTCGTCAACTACGACAACGCGACCGCGATCCTGCAGTTTGGGACGAACTCGGACGGCTCGTTCTTCGACGAGTGGCACGGCCTCGACTGGCTGGAAAACGATCTTCAGACCGCTGTCTACAACGCACTCTACACCTTCCCGAAGATCCCCCAGACCGACGAGGGCATGACCACCCTGCAGACGATCATGGAGAAGCGACTGATCCAGGCGCGGACAAACGGCCTTATTGCGCCGGGGGTGTGGAATGCTGCGGGAATTGGGCAGTTGAAGACCGGCGATACACTGCCGACCGGCTACTATGTCTATGCGCCGCCGGTCGCAAGCCAGGCTCAGGCCAACCGCGAAGCTCGCGAGTCCGTCGTTTTCCAGATCGCGACCAAACTTGCTGGCGCCGTGCACAGCGTGCCGGTGCTGATCTCCGTCAATCGCTGATCTGAGGGGCTCTCATGGGCACGACCACCTATTCCTTCGCAGATGTCAGCGCCTCGTATTCGGGGCCTGGCGGCACCTTCGCGATCGGCAATGGCGCCGGCGCCGCTGAAGAGGGGATCAGCATCACGCAGGTTGATGACATCGGCACTCTCACGGTGGGCGCCGATGGTTCTTTCATGCACAGCCTGCATTCCGGCCGCGCCGGAAC
>NZ_JAELTI010000199.1 GCF_016428755.1 Allobosea sp. ASV33 | reverse complement strand
CATCCGCCCCACGCTCACGCAGGTAGGTGCGCGCCAACATGGCGAACTTCACGGCCGGACTGGTGGCGGTCTCGCTCAGGCGAGCCAGGCCCTCCTTGTCGGCGGCGCGGCGACCGTCACCGTGCTTGTCCACGCCGACGGCCAGCGCCACATCACTGATGCCCGACGCAATCTCCATGCAGGCCTGGCGGAAGGCGAACGAGCCGGAAGCGGACGCGTTTTCCACCTGCGTGACCGCCAGTCCCGTGGCGCCCAGGTGCCGGAGCATGACCCGCCCCGTGGCCATGCCGATCGAGGTGGTGCCCACATAGGCGCTTTGCACCTGTGACCAGGACAGGCCCGCGTCGCCCAGCGCGGCACGCACGGCCACAAGGCCAAGATGGGTGTAGGGCGTGTCGCTGGGAAACTGGTAGGGATGCATGCCGATGCCGGCAACGTACACGCCGTCGTGAGGGTCCAGCCAGTGGC
>NZ_JAELTI010000198.1 GCF_016428755.1 Allobosea sp. ASV33 | reverse complement strand
GCGGCGAGCCAGGCTGAGAGGTCGTTCGCCTCATAATGCCCATTGTTGAACCCGATGAGGACGCGCAACACCGTCGATCCGGTGTTGCGGATGTAATGCCCGGCGCCCATCGGAGCATAGCCAATGTCGCCAGCCTCGAACTGCTCGGTCACGACCTGCCCTTCGGCGAGGAAGACCGCCATCTCGGCGCTGCCCTCCAGGTAATACTGCCACTCGTCGGCATTCGGGTGCCAGTGCAGCTCGCGCATCGCGCCAGGCTCGATCTCCAGGAGCGAGCCGGCCATGCCCTTCGAGATCGGAAATTCGTCGACGGTGACGGTGCGCTGCGTCCCGCCGCCCGGCACGCGCCTTGGTTGCTGGGCCAGCAGCGGGTAGCGATGCGGCGTCGTCAAAGCAGCCGTCGCGCGCGGCGTGGCGTCGGTCGAGCGGTCGTCGGGGACGGGTCCTTGGGCGAAATAGGCCTCGCCGG
>NZ_JAELTI010000197.1 GCF_016428755.1 Allobosea sp. ASV33 | reverse complement strand
GGTACGCTCACCCACGCCGGCGAACACGGACAGACCCGAGTGCGCCTTGGCGATGTTGTTGATCAGCTCCATCATGTTCACGGTCTTGCCCACGCCGGCGCCGCCGAACAGGCCGACCTTGCCGCCCTTGGCGAACGGGCAGATCAGGTCGATGACCTTGATGCCGGTTTCAAGCAAATCGTTCGAGCTGGCCTGGTCGGCGTAGCTCGGGGCTTCGCGATGGATGACCCAGCTGTCGTCGGCGGCGATCGGGCCGGCTTCGTCGATGGGGCTGCCCAGCACGTCCATGATGCGACCCAGGGTGGCCGTGCCGACCGGCACCTTGATGCCTTCGCCGGTATTGCGGGCCACCAGGCCGCGCTTGAGGCCGTCGGTGGAACCGAGGGCGATCGTACGGACGATGCCGTCGCCCAGCACCTGCTGGACTTCCAGCGTGATGGCGGTGCCGTCGATCTTCAGCGCGTCGTAAACC
>NZ_JAELTI010000196.1 GCF_016428755.1 Allobosea sp. ASV33 | reverse complement strand
GGAGAGATCGAGCAGCACGCCGCCGGAGAGCGGCATCGCCTGCCCGTAATTGCCGGTGCCGGTGCCGCGCGGCGTCACAGGAATGCCGAGTTCGTGGCAGGCGGCGAGAACCTGCACGACCTCGGCCTCGCTCGTCGGCGAAACGATGATATCGGCCACGACATGATCGAGCTGGCGTTTCAGGATCGGCGAGTACCAGAAGAAGTCGCGGCTCTTCTGCTTCACCAGCGCCGGGTTCTCCTCGGTGCGGATGCCGTCGAGGCGGGTCTTCAGCAAGGCGATGTCGTAGCGTGCGGTCATGATGCTCTGCCCATCAGATGGTCGAGTTCGCGGTAGTCCGGCAAGGTCCGGTCGATCGCCCGGCCGGAGACCAGCACGCTGCGGTCGGCCTGCGGCCGGGAGAAGAGTTCGGTCCAATCGCGCGCCCGCGTGAGGATGAGATCGGCCGGCGCACCCACAGTGATGACGCCGGCTTGAACACCCATCGTCTGTGCCGGCGTCCGCGCCACCGCATTGGCCCAGTCCAGCCCGGAGTGATCGAGCTGGAGGATGCGCGTGCCCTCGCGCAGCACCTCGACGAGATCGAGATCGCCATAGGCATAGAACGGGTCGCGCGTGTTGTCGGAGGCGATCATCACCGGCACGCCGGCAGCCTTCAATTCATGCAGCGCCGTGACGCCGCGCCAGCGCGGCGTACGGCCTGGCCGCCGATCCTGG
>NZ_JAELTI010000195.1 GCF_016428755.1 Allobosea sp. ASV33 | reverse complement strand
GGCCTGCGCACCACCTATGGCAGCGCGCTCTATCGCGATTTCGTGCCGACGGAAGACCAGCTCATCGTCGCCTCCGTGCGCAAGGCCGGGGCGATCATCGCCGGAAAGACCAACACGCCGGAATGGGGCGCCGGTGCCAATACCCGCAACGCCGTCTATGGCGCGACCGGCAACCCGTTCGATCCCTCGAAGAGCGCGGCCGGCTCGTCGGGCGGCTCGGGCGTCGTGCTGGCGACGAACATGGTGCCGCTCGCGACCGGCTCGGATACCGGCGGCTCGCTGCGCAACCCGGCCGCCTTCAACGGCATCGTCGGCTTCCGGCCGACGCCCGGCCTCGTGCCCAGCGAGAAGCGCCAGCTCGGCTGGTCGCCGCTGCCGGTGCTCGGCCCGATGGCGCGCAATGTGCCGGATCTCTGCCTGCTGCTCTCCGCTATCGTCTCCGATAACGGAGCCGATCCGCTGGCGATCACGATCGATGGCCGGACCGTGCGCCGGCCGGAGGATTTCGCGCGGCCCGACGCGATCGATCTCGCCTCGCTCAAGGTGGCGCTGACCCCTGATTTCGGCTTCGCCCCGACCGAGCGGCTGATCCGCGACACCTTTTTCGACAAGGCCAAGGCCTTCAGCCATCTCTTCCGGGCCGCCGAGGAGGCGACGCCGGATTGCGAGGGCACGGACGAGGTCTTCGAGATTCTGCGCGCGAGCAATTTCCTGGCGGCGCATCTCGACAAGGTCCGCGACACGCCGGACATGGTCGGGCCCAATGTGCGCGCCAATGTCGAGGAGGGCCTGCGCTATTCCGCGCTCGACGTCACCCGCGCGATGAAGCAGCAGACGGTGATCTACCAGCGCTGGCAGCGTTTCTTCGACGATTACGACGTCATCCTGTCGCCGGCAGTGACGCTGAGCCCGCGGCCCTGGACC
>NZ_JAELTI010000194.1 GCF_016428755.1 Allobosea sp. ASV33 | reverse complement strand
GCTGATCGAGCACCAGAACGCTCAAGCCCTCCGATGCCGCATAGACGGCCGCGGCCAACCCGGCCGGCCCGGACCCTACGATGGCAGTGTCGTAGATCTTGGTCGGATCGAGCTCGGGCGTCATTCCAAGGCAGACCCCGGCTTCCGCATTGCTGGGGTGCTTCAAGACAGTGCCGACCGGGCAGATCATCAGGGGAAGATCGTCCGTATGCAGCCCCAGCCGCTCTACGATGACGTGCCCATCGCCGCCGTCTCCCGCGTCGATCGTGGTGTAGGGATAGCCGTTGCGGGACAGGAACCCCTGCAAGCGCACGAGCTCGCTCTCTCCCGTTCGTCCGATCAGCACCGATCCCGCCGACCCCCCTTCGATCAGCCCGACCCGGCGCAGGATCAGCGCGCGCATGACGATTTCGCCGAGATCGGCCGAACCGATGATCAGAGCCCGTAGGTGCGCCGCATCCAGTGGCAGCGCCAGACACCCCCCTACCCCCGCCTTGCCTGCGGCCAATGAGCCACGCCCCGCAAGCTGGCTGACTTCACCCGTAAATTGTCCGATGCCGTGAACAGTGATGGGATTCTCGCGCCCGAGGCCATCGCGGCGCACGACTTCGATCGCGCCGTCCAGAACCATCCATACCGGTGCATGGTGGTCGCCGACGTCAAAGATCAATTCGTGGGGTTGAAACCGGCGCGCGGGCCCGCTGGCAAACCTCCTGAACGTTGCAATCTGTTCGGCAACGAGCACCGGGAACATCTGGTGGCCGCGTGTCTCGATCAGGCTCATCTCAAATTCCGATCGATCATGTGAGGAATGCAGGCCGCCGTCGACATGTAGGCCGACAAGACTTGCGCTCAGTGTGGGATGGAACCAGACAGTATGAAGCGCGCCCGATGCGGAAGCGTCATTGCCACATCACGAGGCAAACCGAGATTCGTTGCAAGCACGTCAAACGGGTTGGCGGCGAGCCAGGCTGAGAGGTCGTTCGCCTCATAATGCCCATTGTTGAACCCGATGAGGACGCGCAACACCGTCGATCCGGTGTTGCGGATGTAATGCCCGGCGCCCATCGGAGCATAGCCAATGT
>NZ_JAELTI010000193.1 GCF_016428755.1 Allobosea sp. ASV33 | reverse complement strand
GCCTCGAGACCGTTCGTCCCACTGATCTATCTGCGCCGGCCGGGGCAGACCATCGGGGTCGAGCCGCAAACCATCCTCGGCGTCCGGTCTGCGCGTGACTATGTGAAGGTCTGGCTGCATGACGGTTCGGCCGTGCTGGATCTACGCCCCCTCGCGCTGTGGACGGGCATGCTGCCCTCGGCGTCGTTCCTGCGCATCCACCGCACGGCGGTCGTCAACCTGCAGCATGTCAACGGCCTCGACCGACGCGCCGGCGATCGCTGGACCGTCGGCCTCAACCGCGTGGCCGAGGGCTGGCCGGTCTCGCGACAATATCGGCAGGAGCTGCGAAAGCGCCTCGGCGTCTGAGAACCGCGGCCGATTCGGGAGGCATCCAGCTTCGGTCATTTAACCGATTCCTCACGATGAGTTCGGCTTGGAGCGCCGTTCGTCGAACCCGCATGTCTGTTGGTCGAACAGGGCTTGCCGCCCGGCAGGCGGACGATCTCAATGCGGACATCGTTCGACGGACCCGCCCCGCCTATGCCTTTTCGCCGCCCCCCTCGCCTCGACGCACCGAAACCGAGATGCCTGCCGGCGGGCAAAATCGCACGGCTCTTGCTTTGCTCCCTGTTTGCGATCGCATCGACCGCGTGCGCGCAGCGGGCGGAAGCCGACGATCTCGCGCTGCGCGATGCGGCGTCGATGGCCGGCGTCGGAATGTTCCTCAATGCGCGCGCGCCTGGCCTGATACTCGCCGTCGTCCGCGGCGAGGAGAGCTTCATTGCCGGATATGGCGAGATCGCTCCGGGCAGCGGCAAGGAGCCGGACGGCGCTTCGATCGTTCGCGTCGGCTCAGTCTCGAAGGTTTTCGCGACCGATGTGCTCGCTGCCCTGGCGGCGACCGGACAGGTTTCGCTCGATGCTCCGCTTGCCGGCTATGCGCCGCCGGGCAAGACGCCGCTGGCTTTCGAAGACAGGCCGGTCACGCTCCTCGACCTTGCGACGCATTCGGCCGGCCTGCCGCGCGAGATGCCCGATCCCGCGACACCGCCTGACGAGAAGAACCCGTTCGCGGCCTACAAGGCCTCTTACTACTGGGACTGGATGTCGAGCCATCGGCCCGCCTATCGGCCGGGCACGACCGCGATC
>NZ_JAELTI010000192.1 GCF_016428755.1 Allobosea sp. ASV33 | reverse complement strand
GTCCTACGAGCGCCTGATCGTCGTCGGCGTCGGGCCCGAGGACGAGCGCGCCAAGCTCGATTTCGTCAAGCTGGGCGGGGCCATCGCCGGTCGGCTCGGCACCGGCCGCAGCGCCGAGCTCATTCTCGCGTTGCCCGACGGCCGGATCGAGCCGAAGCAGGCCGCCGATATCGCGCTCGGGCTGAGGCTGCGTGCCTATGCCTTCGACCGCTACAAGACCAAGAGCAAGGACAAGGACAAGGACGAGGCCGGGGCGCTGGCGGTGACGCTGCGCACGGCCGATCCGTCGGCGCTGAAGAAGGCCGTGAAGACCGCCGATGCCATCGCCGCCGGCGTCATTCAGGCGCGCGACCTCGTCAACGAGCCGCCCAATGTCCTCTATCCCGAGGAATTCGCCGATCGTGCCGCCAAGCTGGAGAAGCTCGGCGTCGAGATCGAGATCCTCGACGAGAAGGCGCTGAAGAAGATCGGCATGCGCGCGCTGCTCGGCGTCGGCCAGGGCTCGCGCCGCGAGAGCCGCGTCGCCATCATGCGCTGGAACGGCGCGAAGAAGGACGAGAAGCCCGTCGCCTTCGTCGGCAAGGGCGTGACCTTCGATACCGGCGGCATCTCGCTGAAGCCCGGCGCCGGCATGGAGGACATGAAGGGCGACATGGCGGGCGCGGCCTGCGTCGTCGGGCTGATGCAGGCGCTGGCCGGCCGCAAGGCCAGGGTCAACGCCGTCGGCGTGATCGGCCTCGTCGAGAACATGCCCGACGGCAATGCCCAGCGCCCCGGCGATATCGTGACGTCGCTCTCCGGCCAGACCATCGAGATCATCAACACCGACGCCGAAGGCCGGCTCGTCCTGGCGGATGTGCTCTGGTACACGCAGGAGCGGTTCTCGCCGCGTTTCATGATCAATCTGGCGACGCTGACCGGCGCGATCCTCGTCGCGCTGGCGCAGGAGAATGCCGGCCTGTTCAGCAACAATGACGAGCTCTCCGAGCGCCTGACGGCGGCCGGCATCGCCACCGGCGAGACGGTCTGGCGCATGCCGCTCGGCAAGGCCTACGATAAGATGATCGATTCCAAGTTCGCCGACATGAAGAACTCGGCCGGGCGTTATGGCGGCTCGATCACAGCGGCGCAGTTCCTGCAGCGCCATGTCAACGACACGCCCTGGGCGCATCTCGACATCGCGGGAACCGGAATGGCCGCCGCGAATTCCGAGATCAACCGCTCCTGGGGACCGGGCTGGGGCGTGCGCCTGCTCGATAGGCTGGTCGCGGATCACTACGAAGGCTGATTCGCTTTCTGCGGAAATGCCGGCAACCCGTTAGGATATAAGGCTTCGATGGCCGAGATCCTGTTCTTCCATCTGCAGTCCCGCCCGCTGGAGCAGGTCCTGCCGACAATCCTCGACCGCGCCCTGTCGCGCGGCCAGAAGGTCGTCGTCCAGGTCGGCGGCCAGGAGCGCATGAGCGTGCTCGACGACCACCTCTGGACCT
>NZ_JAELTI010000191.1 GCF_016428755.1 Allobosea sp. ASV33 | reverse complement strand
CGTGGATCAGCAGAACCGGGCGCGGCGAGATCTCCTTGATGTAGGTCAGGAGCGGCATGTTCATGAACGAGAGCGGCGTCGTCCGGGTCCAGGAATTGCCCGAGTTGACCGCGCGCGGATGGTAGCCGCGCGGCGTCCGGTAATAGTCGTGATAGTCGACCAGGAACTGCGCCTCGCCGCCCTTCAAGTCGTTGTAGGGCGGCTGGTAGGCCGGAGTTCCGTTGGCGGCGTCGTCCCAACGCTGCCGGCTCATCTGCTCCAGCGCTTGCGTGCGCTGTTCGAGTGTCACGCTGTCGTTGTAGCCCTTCGACATGACGCGAGTCATGTCATACATGGTGCTGGCCACGACGGCCTTGACCCGCTTGTCCACGGCGACGGCATTCAAGGCCATGCCGCCCCAGCCGCAAATGCCGATGACGCCGATCCGCTCCCGATCAACGGATGGGTGCAGCCCGAGATAATCGACGGCCGCGCTGAAGTCCTCGGTATTGATATCTGGCGAGGCAACGTTGCGAGGCTCGCCGCCGCTTTCGCCGGTGAACGAGGCATCGAAGGCCAGCGTGACGAAACCGCGCTCCGCCATCGTCTGAGCGTAGAGACCGGACGACTGCTCCTTCACTGCGCCGAACGGACCGCCGACGGCCAGCGCCGCCAGCCGCCGATTGGCCCTCTCCTTGGGCAGATACAGATCGCCCGCCAGGGTGATGCCGTAGCGATTCCTGATGGTGACCTTCTGGTGATCGACCTTCCCGCTCTTCGGGAAGGTCTTGTCCCAGTCCGCTGACATGCTCTGAGCCTTTGCGTTGGAGAGGTTGAAGAGGGGGGCGGCCGCCAAGGTGGCGACGCCCGCCCCGGTCAGCTTGATCAAGCCGCGACGGTCCAGGCGTGTGGCCGACGCGGTGGCTGTGTTGGTGGTGTCCATCAATATCTCCCCGTTCCTCGTGATTATTCGGGCTTCAGAAGGCGTTGCCCGTTGCCGATCAGCGCGATGCCGATGGCGGCCAGGACCACGCTCCCCGTGAAGGTCGCGAAGATCGAGAGGGCATCGAGCAGTAACCCACCGACCACGGCCCCGAGCAGGATCGAGGCTTGGATCGCGGCCACCATCAGGCTTCCGGCGGCCTCCGGCGCATCGTCGACGTTCTGCGACATCCAGGTCATCCAGATCACCGACATGGCGGTGTTCATCGCACCCCAGACAGCCAGGAAGAGGCCCACTGCGGCGACCGAGCCGCCGAGCAGCAAGAGACCAATCGTGCAGCCGCCCATCAGCAGCGCGGGAAGCCTGAGAAGAGGCGCAACGCTGCCGCTCAGGAAGCGGCTGGAGGCCCAGGTTCCAACGAATCCGGCACAGCCGAGCACGAGAAGCAGGGCCGAGAGTGCCGTGACGTTCACCTCGGTCACCTGCTCTAGGAACGGGCGCAGATAGGTGAACATCGTGAAGGCCGAGCCCCAGGAGAGCATCGACGCGATCAGGCCGCGCAGAAAATACGGACGCTTCAGCAGGCCGAACATGGTCCTGAAATCCTGGCGCTGGCCCGCCGGCAGCGACGGCAGCGCGATCACATGCCAGACGAGGTTGACGACGACGATCGGCGTCAGCGCCCAGAACA
>NZ_JAELTI010000190.1 GCF_016428755.1 Allobosea sp. ASV33 | reverse complement strand
GCGCCAACATGCTGCACGCGCTGATGGACGGGCGCGCGCTGACGGCGAAGGAGCTGGCCTGGATTGCCGGCGTCGCGCCGCAGACCGCGAGCGGTCACCTCGCCAAGCTGATGCAGGGCAGTCTGATCGACGTCGCCGTGCAGGGGCGCCACCGCTATTACCGGTTGGCCGGGCCGGAAGTCGCGACGGCGCTCGAAGGGCTGATGGTGCTGGCCAATCTCGACGGCACGAGCCGGCGCCTGCCCTCCCGCGTCGGCGCCGAACTGAGCCAGGCCCGCACCTGCTACGACCATTTCGCCGGAAGGCTCGGCATCGGCATCCACGACGCCTTGATGGCGGGCGGCCATCTCGCGGCGAGTGAGGGCGGCTATGCGCTGACGACCTCGGGCAAGGCGATCTTCCGGGCGCTGGGTCTCGACCCGGACGCCACCGCCAGAAGCCGCCGCGCCGCCTTACGGCCCTGCCTCGACTGGAGCGAGCGCCGCCCGCATCTCGCCGGTCATCTCGCGGCGTCGCTTGCCTGCCGCTGCTTCGAGATGGATTGGGTGCGCCGCCGCAAGGACAGCCGCGCGGTGATCCTGACCGAGGAGGGGCGAGGGGTCTTGGAGGCCGCGCTTCCAGGCTTCCGCTGCGATGCGCCTGAGCCGGTCAGCCCCGCGATTCGAGAGCCCGCCCCAGCGCTCGCTTGACCTCGTCCTTGATCGGCTCGGCGGCCGCGAGGATCGCTTTCGCCTTGAAGAAATCGAGCCCGCCGACGCCATCGGCACCGGCCCGGATCAGGATGTCCGGCGGCTCCTGCTCGATCTGGCGCTGGACCAGCGTGCGCGTCAGGATCTGCGAGGCGCCGACCAGCGCCTCCATTGCACCGGGAATGCGCGGCTCGCCGGGCTCGGTCATCGGCGCGCTGACATCGACCGCAAGGACAATGCGGCCGGGCGCCAGCCAATCCCGATAGGGCAGAGGATCGATCGCGCCGCCATCAATCAGCAGGCGCCCGCCGAGAGCGACAGGCCGCACCAGCCCGGGAATCGCCAGTGAAGCGGCGACGGCCGGCGTCAGCGGTCCGTCGTGCAGCGCAAGTGCGGCATGGCGGTGGTAGTCGGTCGCGATCGCCGTGAACGGGATCGTCAGCTCCTCAAAACGATCGGGCACGGCCTCGGGCCAGAACAGGTCGAGCAGCCTTTCGCCGTCGAGCAGCACGGGATTGCCGAGCCCGCGCACGAGATCGGCGAGCTTGCCAACGCGGCAGTCGAGCAGGCGCGCGATCACCCGCGCCCGGTCGCGGAAGGTCGCCAGCACATGCTCGCGCAGCTCCCGGCCGGAGAGCCCGGCGGCATAGGCCGCGCCGATGATGGCGCCGATCGAGCAGCCGGCGATGCGCGCGGGCTTGAGGCCGAGCTCGTCGAAAGCCTCCAGAATAGCGATATGGCTGAGGCCGCGCGCTCCGCCGGCCCCGAGCACGAGCGCGATCTCGCTCAAGCCACCGCCCGCGCCAGGAAAGGCTTCAGCGCCGCAAGCGTCGCCTGCGGGTTCTCCTCGGGCAGGAAATGGCCGCTGTCGATCGCTTGGCCCTCGGCCTGCGGTGCGAAGGTCTGGTGCCAGACATCGATCGGGCTTGCGCCCTTGGCTGGAATCCCGGCCTCGCCCCAGAGCACCTGCACC
>NZ_JAELTI010000018.1 GCF_016428755.1 Allobosea sp. ASV33 | reverse complement strand
GGCGTTTCTTGCCGCTGCAGCAGCCCGTGCCGGGTGCCGGTGGGGGGTGTGTTTCGGTCGATATTCAACAATATCAATATCTTGCCTGGATTAACCATCTTGGCATGCCGCTTGCCGGTATGGGGCCGTGGCGACTGCGCTGGGGAGCGTCGAGGTCGCTGCGGGACATGATCGGGAGTTAAGCCGTGGAGAACGCGCTTCTCATCGGCCTGTCGCGTCAGGTGGCTCTGGCGCGCGAGCTGGACGTCATCGCCAACAACGTGGCGAATGTCGGCACCAATGGATTCAAGGCGCGCAGCGCGCGCTTCACCGAATTCCTCATGCCTGGCGCGAAGGCCGATGCCTTTAAGCCGGCCGACCGGCCGCTGTCCTATGTCATCGACAAGGGCACGCCGCTCGACCTGTCGCAGGGCGCGATGGAACTGACCGGCAATCCGCTCGATGTCGCGCTCAAGGGCGACAACTACCTGGTCGTGCAGACGCCGAACGGCGAGCGCTACACCCGCGCCGGCTCCTTGAGCCTCGACCGCCAGGGCCGGCTCGTGACCCAGACCGGCCTGCCGGTGATGGGCGAGGCCGGGCCGATCGCCTTCGGCTCCAGCGAACATTCCATGCGCATCGCCGCCGACGGCACGGTCAGCAGCGACCAGGGCACGCGCGGCAAGCTGCGCCAGGTCCGCTTCGCCGATCCCTCGGCGCTGGCCAGCGAAGGCACCAACCTGTTCTCCTCCACCACGCCCCCCCAGGCGGCCGGGCCGGAAGCGCGGCTGGAGCCCGGCGCGATCGAGCGCTCCAACGTCAAGGCCGTGGTCGAGCTGACCCGCCTGATGGAGGTGCAGCGCAACTACCAGAGCATCGCCAACATGATCACCAAATCCGACGAACTGCGCAGCCGGGCGATCTCGCGCCTGGCCGACCAGCAAGCCTGATAGCGGAAGGGAGCACGCACCATGCGCGCCATGCAGACAGCCGCGACCGGCATGATGGCCCAGGAGATGAACGTCCAGGTCATCTCCAACAACATCGCCAACGTCCGGACCACCGGCTACAAGCGCCAGCAGGTCCATTTCCAGGATCTGCTCTACGAAAACTTCCGGCGCGCCGGCTCGGCGACCTCGGACCAGAACACCCAGGCCCCGGCCGGCACCTTCATCGGCTCCGGCGTCAAGACGGTCTCGACCGGCCGCGTCATGACCCAGGGCAATATCAGCCCGACCGAGAAGCCCTACGATCTCGCCATCCGCGGCGAGGGCTTCTTCCGCGTCCGCATGCCGGACGGCCGCACCACCTATAGCCGCGACGGTTCGTTCGACCTCGACGCGCAGGGCCAGCTCGTCACCCGCGACGGCTACCAGGTCGAGCCCGGCATCACCGTGCCGAACAACGCCTCCAGCGTAAACATCAACGCCCAGGGCATCGTCGAGGCGATGGTGCCGGGGCAGACGGCGCCGCAGCAGCTCGGCCAGATCCAGCTCGTGCGCTTCGTCAACAAGGTCGGCCTCGAGTCGATCGGCGACAACCTCTACATCGAGACGGCGGCCTCGGGGCAGCCGATCGACGGCTTCGGCGGCGGCGAGGGCTTCGGCACGCTGCAGCAGAACTATCTCGAAGAAGGCAACGTGCAGGCTGTCACCGAGCTCTCCTCGCTGATCGCAGCGCAGCGCGCCTACGAGATGAACTCCAAGGTCATCACCGCCGCCGACCAGATGATGTCGGCGACGACCCAGATGTTCCGCGGCTGAGGGGATTCGCATCATGATCCGCCTGTCCCTGATCGCGCTCCTGCTCTCCGGCACCGCCGCGCTGGCCGCGCCGCAGCACGCCCAGCCCGCACCGGTCGCGGTCGCTTCGGCCGTCGCAACGCTTGCTGTCGCGGCTCCCGCAGCCGCCGCGGTGCCCTCCAGGCTGCAGCTCCGTCCCGAGATCAACCTGGCGCGCGATCTCGTCACCTTCGGCGACCTGATCCCCGGCCTCGCCGGCGAGGCTGCCGCGACGGCCGCCTTCCGGGCGCCGGCGCTGGGCGAGACCGGCACCATCCAGGTCGCGCGCATCGTCGAGGCCGCGCGTGGGGCCGGGATCGTCCGGGAAGCCGGCGATATCCAGAGCCAGGGCTTTGCCCAGGTCGTGGTGACGCGCACGGCCCGCCGCATCACCGCCATGGACCTCGAAGCCGCCGTGAAGACCGGCTTGCAAGAGCGCTTCGGCGTCGATGCCCGCATCTTCGCGCTGGCGATCGATGGCGGGGCGCCGAGCGTCGCGGTCGAGCCCGAGTTGACCGGCGATGTCGCGGTCGTCGACCTCTCCTTCGACGCCCGCTCGCGGCGCCTGCAGGCACGGCTCACGGTGCCCGGCAGCACCGCCATGCGCCTGAAGCCGCTGCGCATCTCCGGCCAGCTCGTCGAGACCATGGAGGTCGTGGTGCCCAAGCGCCTGATCGCGCGGGGCGAGACGCTCGGCAAGGACGACGTCGTCGTCGAGCGCCGCCCGCGCGACGGGCAGGGCAGCGAGATCATCGGCGATGCCCGCGCCGCCATCGACAAGGTCGCGCGCCGCGCCCTGCTCGCCGGCGTGCCGTTGCGCGGCAGCGACGTCCAGCGCGAGGAGATCGTCGGCAAGGGCGATCTCGTCACCATCGTCTACGAGGCGCCGGGCCTTCTCATCACGCTGCGCGGCCGGGCCAACGAGGCCGGCGCGATGGGCGATGTCGTCTCCGTCACCAATCCCCAGTCCAAGCGCATGCTGCAGGGCAAGGTCAGCGGGCCGGGACGGGTTTCCGTCCAGCCTTCCGCCGCCGGCCGCGTCGCCAGCGCTCAGTAAAGTTCCATGGAAACCGCCATGTACGCCAATCGCCTCGCCAAGCTCTCCGGGCTTCTGCTGCTGACCGCCTCGCTCGGTGCCTGCGGGATGGGCGACCGCCTCGCCAATGTCGGCCAGGCGCCGACGCTCTCGCCGATCGAGGACCCGACCGCCGTCAAGGGCTACAAGCCGGTGCAGATGCCTATGCCGGAGGTGGCGCATGCCTCCTACGCGCCGAACTCGCTCTGGCGGACCGGCTCGCGCGCCTTCTTCAAGGACCAGCGCGCCCGCAATGTCGGCGACCTCGTCACCGTCAAGGTCAAGGTCACCGACAAGGCCCAGCTCAACAACCAGACCAAGCGCAGCCGCAAGAACGGCGAGGATTTCGGCGCCGACAACGCCTTCGGCTTCGAGAACAAGCTCGACAAGTTCCTGCCGGACGGGGCCAAGGCCTCCTCGCTGCTCAAGCTCGAATCCGACGGCTCCAGCGAGGGCGCCGGCTCGGTCAACCGCTCCGAGACGCTGGCGACGAACGTCGCGGCGGTCGTCACCCAGAACCTGCCCAACGGCAATCTCGTGATCGAGGGCAAGCAGGAAATCCGCGTCAATTTCGAGGTGCGCGAACTGATCGTCGCCGGCGTGATCCGGCCCGAGGACATCGAGTCCGACAACACCATCGATTCGACCAAGATCGCCCAGGCCCGCATCGCCTATGGCGGCCGCGGCCAGATCACCGATGTCCAGCAGCCGCGCTACGGCCAGCAGGTGATGGATATCCTGCTGCCCTTCTGATCCCAGCATCCGAATCCCGGACGGCGCGGAACGCTCCCCCTTGTCTCCGCGCCGGACGGATGGCGGTCTCTCCCGAGCCGCCACCATCCCGGCCGCCCGCCACGCTCCCCAAGCTACCCAGGCAGGCGGCCAGAAGCCCCGCGTCCTCCCGACGCGGGGCTTTCCCGATTTCCGCGAGAAAGCGCGAGGCTCGGCCATGGCTCAGAGGCCTTACTGCAAATGCTTCTTATTGATAAGTAATTGAAATATTTATGTTATTGACTTATCCGCGACCTGAAAGTAGAGCTGCGCCCATCGGGGAGTAGCGGCGTCCTTGTCGGGGCGCGGTCGCATCAACAGGCTCGCGGCGAGGACCGCGTGGTGCGATCAGCCGGCGCGTTCCGGCCAAGCGAGACCGTGACGGCGAGACCATGCGGATCCGGTCTCGAATGCTGTCCGGTCCTCAATCCGCGCAAGAGATCGCCATGTCACCCGTTTCCATTGCCGTGCTCGCCATGGGCATGTCCGTCGACGCCTTTCTGGCCTCCATCGGCCGGGGCGCCGCTTCCACGCGTCCGCGTCTCCTCGAAGCGCTCCGTACCGGAGCCGTCTTCGGTATCGTCGAGGCGATCACACCGCTCCTCGGCTGGGCCGCCGGCTTTGCCGCAAGCCAGTATGTTGCTGCCGTGGATCACTGGATCGCCTTCATCCTGCTCGGGATCGTCGGTGGCCGGATGATCATGCATTCGCTGAAGCCAGCCACCGAAAGGGCAGAGGCGGTAACGGGCCATTCGCTCTGGGCCTTGATGGCCACCGCCGTCGGCACCAGCATCGATGCGATGGCGGTCGGCGTCTCGCTCGCGTTCCTGGACGTGAACATCATCGTCGTCGCGCTCGCCATCGGCTTCGCCACCTTCCTGATGTCTACCGGCGGCATGATGGCCGGCAATCTGATCGGCGCGAAATTCGGGCGCTGGGCCGAGCGCGTCGGAGGCGTGGCCCTGATTGCTCTTGGCGCGTCGATCCTGTTCAGCCACTTGACCGGTGCGTGAGACGGGCGGCGACCCGGAATGCCGCATCGTCGCGCGCCTCGGCAGGGCTTTTTGCTGCTGCTTCCAACGGGATCGGCATGTCGGGATACCGATCGGCGCCCGCCATCCGCCGATCTTGAGGGGGATGGCACCAAAAGAGTTGACCTTTGGGCAACTTCCCGTTGTGATGCTGTCGGATTTGCTGCCTCGACGAGGCTCGGATGGGCTTGAGCAGCACGTCTGGCTATGTCTCCCGAGAGGAGTACCGTCATGACGGCCGCCGCTCATCCCGCCGCTCCGCATGTGCTTCCGTCCTTCATCACCGGCCCAGGCGAGACTGACTACTTCACGGTACTCGCGGCCGTGATCCTGCTCGGGGCGGTCCTGGGCATCGGACTGCTGTTCCTGCGCCTTCACACCTTGCCCGAGCGGATGGCGCACAAGACGCACAAGATCCAGTTCGAGATCGTCGCCGTTCTCGGCTTGCTCGCGCTCCTCACGCATATCCACGCCTTCTGGGTCGCCGGGCTGCTGCTCGCCCTGATCGACCTGCCCGATATTCCAGGGATGTTCGGCCGGATGGCCGGCTCCCTCGAGAAAATGGCCGGCATCGCCCCGGGCACCGGCGGCGACGCGGCATCGGACGCGGAGACGGCCGTCCCCGGGCCGGACGGGAATGCGCCGCCCGCGGACGCAGGCGTCGAGGAGAAGGCCCATGCTTGAGCTTCTCGTCTGCGCGTTCTTCACCCTGCTTCCCGACTATCTTTATCGTCGCTACGGCCAGGGCAAACGCTTCGGCCGCGAGCTCACGCTCTACTCGGTCTGGTTCGAGCTGCGCTGGGGTATCGTCACCTGCGTGATGCTGACGGTCGGCCTGATCACCGTGATCTTCTACAATCACCCCACCACGACCAGCGCGACCGTCTTCTTCCGAACGGTGCCCATCATTCCCGAGGTCAACGGCCGTGTCGCCGAGGTCCATGTCGGGGTCAGCCAGGCGGTCGCCAAGGGCGATACGCTCTTCACCCTGGACGACAAGACACAAGCGGCAGCCGTCGATGCCGCCAGGCGCAAGATCGCCGAGGCGGACGCTGCTCTCGTGGTCGCAAAGGCGGACATCCTCGCGGATGACGGCAAGATCCAGGAGGCGAAGAGCTCCTTGCAGCAGGCGCTGGATGAATTGCGCACGAAGACCGAGCTGCAACGGCGCAACGATGCCGTCGTCGCGGCCCGCGAGATCGAGCGGCTCGAGAACATCGTCGCGGGGCGGGAGGCCGCGCTGGCGTCGGTCACGGCTGCGAGGAATGCCGAGCAGACCAAGATCGCTACGCTGCTTCCCGCCCAGCGCGCCAGCGCGGAGGCCGCGCTCGCCCAGGCCGAGGTCGAGTTGCAGAAGACGGTGGTGCGGGCCGGATTCGCCGGACGTGTGGAGCAGTTCACGCTGCGGGTCGGCGACGTCGTCAACCCGTTCATGCGCCCGGCGGGAATCCTCATCCCGGAAGAAGCGGGGCGAGGACGGCTCCAGGCCGGCTTCAACCAGATCGAGGCGCAGGTGATCAAGGTCGGGATGGTCGCGGAAGTCACCTGCATATCACGGCCGTGGGTGATCATCCCGATGGTGGTGACGGGCGTGCAGGACTTCATCGCGGCGGGGCAGTTCAGGAGCGGCGAGCAACTGATCGACGCGCAGCAGGTGGTTCGACCCGGAACCATCCTGGCCTTCCTCGAGCCGCTCTATCAGGGCGGGCTCGACGGCGTGACGCCCGGCAGTAGCTGCGTCGCCAATGCCTATAGCAACAATCACGACATCATCGTCGCCAAGGAAACCGGCACGCTGCGCCGTATCGCGTTGCACGCTGTCGATGCGACCGGGGTGGTTCATGCCATGCTGTTGCGCATCCAGGCGCTGGTGCTGCCCGTGCAATCTCTGGTCTTCAGCGGACACTGACGCCGGGACGAGCCGCGGTTCCCGCTGCTCGGCATCGGTCCGGGGGGCTATTCCTCTGAACGGCCTGCGGCATCCCGGTCGCGCTCGTACAGCTTCGTCGACGGGAACGGCGGCAGCCAGGCTTCGCGCCTGATCGTCCAGAGCTCGTAGGTCGGCACGAACTGGTCCGGCGTGTCCAGCGCGCCCAGGCTCACCTCGACCTCGTCGCCGCTGCGTCCGAAGACGGGCGAGCCGCAGCGGGGGCAGAAGAACCGCCCGTCATAGTCGCGGGCCTCGCCCTCGATCGCGACCGCTCCTTCCGGGAAGATCGCGGAAGCGTGGAAGAGAGCACCGTGATGCTTGCGGCAGTCGAGGCAATGGCAAATGCCGACCCGATAGGGGCGCCCCGACGCCACAATCCGGAGATCGCCGCAGCGGCATCCACCGGTGAAACGGTCCATGCTGGCTCTCCCTTGCCTTCTGCCTCGGCCGCCGGGAGCGGCAGCAGGCGGCTCGCCACCAGAACGTACCGCCGAAGCCTAAGTTCAAAACGAAAAAGGCCCCGCGCCTTGCGGCGCGGAGCCTTTCGAGAAAGCGTGGTCGGTTGTCGCCGCTCAATCGTCGCGGAAGACGCGCTCGTTGCGCTCGTGGCGCTCCTGCGCCTCCAGCGACAGCGTCGCGATCGGGCGGGCTTCCAGGCGCTTCAGCGAGATCGGCTCGCCGGTCTCCTCGCAATAGCCGTAGGAGCCGTCGTCGATGCGGGAGATCGCCGCGTCGATCTTGGCGATCAGCTTGCGCTGCCGGTCGCGGGCGCGCAGCTCGATGGCGCGATCGGTTTCGGATGAGGCCCGGTCGGCGATGTCCGGGTGATTCTCGCTCTCCTTCTGCAGGGTGACCAGGGTCTCCTTGGCCTCCCGCAGGATCTCGTCCTTCCAGGCGAGAAGCTTGCCGCGGAAATACTCGCGTTGACGTTCGTTCATGAACGGCTCGTCATCGCTCGGCTTGTAATCCGCCTCGAGGATGGTCTGCTTCGACATGGGCGCGCTCTCTAGTTTGTCGGTTCACGCACCCATCGGCTGTGCCGCGGGAGGGGAGCCGATTTGGCGCCCTTATAGCGATCAGTCTCAAGCGGAACAATCGCTTCCGACAGGACTTCAACGGCTTCGTGAAAACACGCGATCCAGCGTCGGTTTCCAGCGCAATCGGCTGGGCTCGGATCATTTCAGCTTGCCGATGGCCTCGGCGATGTCGGCTTCGACCAGCCGGGCGATCGGCTGGCGGTAGTGGCTATGGTCGAAGAATAGGCTGGGATCGTGCAATTCGGGCCTGTCGACTCGCCAGTCGACCAGCGCCGTGCGCGGGCGCCGGGCCGCCAGATCGGCGAAGGCCTTGCGGCAGGCGGCGTCGGCCGCGGCATCGCGCGTGCCGGGTTTCGACAGGGCCGTGACGTAGACAGGCGGGCGAACGAGAATCAGCACGGTCTCTACCGGCGCTGTCTTCATCAGCGCTTCCAACGCCGCCGCGGCTGGGAAGGGGCCGTCGACATTGCCGCTGCCAGCCTCGAGCGGCCTCTGCAGCCGGGCGATGATCTCGGGATCGGTGCCGTAGCCTTGCACGCCGTAGCCCGATTCGTAGTCCCAATAGCCGTCCGGGCGGGCTCGCTCGGCCTTGCGCGAGGCCAGGTATTGGATGCGGAGGGGCAGTTCCTCCAGCAGGTCGAAATGCATCAGCCCGCGACATCGTCGGGCGGGCTTCGGCTCAACAGCCAAAAGGGGAAGGGCTTCTCGTTGGGTAGGGCCGGATTGACGGTGCACCAGTAATTGTCGCTGCCGACAATCTCCCTTTAAAGTATTGAAATAGTTCAAAAAAACTGAATTGACTTACTCCACATTCAATTGTGAAATCTAGAACTGGAAATAGATGAACTCATAATTGGCGTCTTCGCCGATCTTCAGCAGGATGATGACGAACAGGAGCCCGCACAGGATCGCCAGCCAGCGGGCCGGCGGCAGCTTGTGGACGAGGTTCCAGGCGGTGGGGCCGATGATGGCGAAGGCTGCGGCCGGCAGCAGGGCGCGCCATTTGAAGCCGGTGCCGATCGGGCCGAAGCCGAACAGGCCCTTGTAGATCGCGAGCGCAGCCTGGAAATTCGTGGCGCGGAACAGCACCCAGCAGAGGACCACGAACAGGAAGGTCAGGAGCCAGCCGAGCGTCGCCGGCATCGGCAGGCCGGCCCGGCGCCAGAACAGGGCGACGATCAGCGCCAGCCCATGCGCCACGCCCCAGGCGACGAATGTGAGGCCGGCGCCGTGCCAGAGACCGCCCAGCGCCATGGTGGCGAACAGCGCCCAGACCTGCGTCGGCAGGCCGGCACGCGAGCCGCCGAGCGGGATGTAGAGGTAGTCGCGCAGAAAGCGCGACAGCGTCATGTGCCAGCGGCGCCAGAAATCCTGGATCGAGAGCGAGCGATAGGGCACGTCGAAATTCTGCGGCAGCACGACGCCGAAGAGCAGGGCGAGGCCCAGCGCCATGTCGGTATAGCCGGAGAAATCGAAATAGATCTGGAAGGTGAAGGCGAGGGTGCCCTGCCAGGCTTCCATGAGGCTGATGGTCTTGCCCGCCGCGGCGGCGGCGAAGACCGGGTTAGCATATTCGGCGAGTGGGTCGCCGATCAGCACCTTCTTGGCGAGGCCGAAGGTCAGCAGCATCAGGCCGCGCGCGATTCGCTCGGCCGCGTCCGGCCGCTGATAGGGCCGCTCGTCGAGCTGGTGCATGATCTCGCGCCAGCGCACCAGCGGGCCGGCGAGCACCTGCGGGAAGAAGGCGATGTAGAGCGCGTAGCGGACGAGATCGTAGCGCGGCGCCTGCCCGCGCCGCAGGTCCGTCAGGTACATGATGTGGTGGAAGGTGAAGAAAGAGATGCCGAGCGGCAGCGCGATGTCGAATTTCGGCGCCGGCAATCCGGGAATCATTCCAGCGAGATCGGCGAAGAAGTTGAAGTACTTGAACACCGCGAGCACGGCGAGGTTCAGAACGATCGCGAGCGTGATCAGCGCGCCCGACTTCGTCTTCTGGAAGGCTTCGGCGATCAGCCAGTTCAGCCCGATCGAGAGCGCCAGCAGCGGCAGGAAGCGCCAGTCCCAATAGCCGTAGAAGGCGAAGGACAGCACGACCAGCACGGGCAGCCGCAGGCTCGGCGCAAAGCGCTCCGCACCCCAGTGGAGGGCGAGCGCGAGCGGCAGGAAGGCGAGCAGGAAAGCGAAGGAGTTGAAGAGCATCTGGCGGGAAGCGATCAAAGGATGGTTGCCGCCTTAGACCATTATCGGCGGCGCGTCATGTCGCGGCTGTGCGGGATAGGGCGTTGGTGCATTCGGCTTGCGGGGAAGCAGCTCGCGTCATGCTCGCCCTTGTGGCGAGCATCCACGTCTTGAACAACACCGTGCACCGGCGAAGACGTGGATGGTCTGGACAAGCCCGACCATGACGAGAGGTCTTCGTTACGCGACGATTTAATCAATCGATTGATTAAATCAGCCGACGGTGCTATCGGCGAGGCATGAAAGCCATTCCAGACAGCGATGCAGGGACGCGCGAGGCGCTGATCCGGGCTGGGCTCGACCTGTTCGGGCGGCACGGGTACGAGGCGAGCTCGATCCGGGAGATCGCGCAGGCGGCGGGCGTTAACAGTGCCGGCATCGCCTATCATTTCGGCGGCAAGGACGGTCTGCGCCGGGCCTGCGCCGAGGCCGTGGTCGCGACGATGAAGCAGCGCGTCTTCGGTGCCGCCGCGGCGATGCCGCCGCTCGACGGGCTCGCGCCGGAGGCGGCGGTGGAGCTGATGCTCGGCATCGTCGGGCGCGTCACCGCCTTCGCGACACAGGCGCAGGAGAGCGAGACGATCGCCCGTTTCGTCATCCGCGAGATGATGGAGCCGACGGCCGCCTTCGAGGCGCTCTATGAGGGGCTCGTCGGTCCGGTCCATGGCCAGGTCTGCCGGCTCTGGGCCGCTGCGACCGGCATGGAGCCGGAGGCGCAAGACACCAAGCTCGCGGTCTTCGCGACGATCGGGCAGGTCATCTATTTCCGGCTCGCCCGGCCAGCCGTGATGCGGCGCATGGGCTGGGACGCGATCGACACGGCGCAGAGCGAGGCGATCGCGGATGTCATCCGCGCCAATGTCCGCGCGAGCATCGCCAGCATGCGGGAGAGACGGTCATGATTCTCGGCTTCCTCTGTTCCTTCGGGCTGATCGCCGGCAGCTTCTCGGCCTGCGGCGGCGATACGGTCCGCATCGCCGGCTATGTCGAGGGCGAATACGTCCGGCTCGGCCCGATCGATACGGCCCGGATCGAGCGCATCGATGTCCGCCGGGGCGATCGCGTCGAGGCCGGCAAGGCCGTGGCCGCGCTGGAGACGACGGATGCCGAGAATGCAGTCCGGGAAAGCGAGGCGCGGTTGGTGCAGGCGCAGGCGCAGCTCGACAATCTGCGCAGCGGCAAGCGGCCGGAGGAGATCGCGGTGATCGAGGCCAATCTCGCCTCGGCCAAGGCGCAGCAGCGCGAGGCCGAGCGGGCGCTGGATCGCCGGCAGGATCTGCTGCGGCGCGGCGTCTCGACCCAGGCCGATTTCGACCAGGCGGAGACGGCGCGTGATGTGGCAGCCGCGAGTGTCCGCCAGAATGCCGCCAATCTCGATGTCGCTCGCCTGCCAGCGCGTCCTGACGAGATCAAGGCGAGCGAGAACGCGGTCGAGCAGGCCAAGGCTGCCTTGGCGCAGGCGCGCTGGCGGCTGTCGCAGCGCCAGCTCGTCGCGCCGTCGGCCGGGCGGGTCAGCGACGTGCTGCGCCGGGTCGGCGAGCTCGCAGGGCCGAGCGCGCCGGTGCTGCTGATGCTGCCGGACGGCGCCGCCAAGCTGATGCTCTATGTGCCGGAGATCAGGATTTCGGGCGTGACGACCGGCATGAAGCTCGATGTCCGCTGCGACGGCTGCGCGCCCGGGCTGACCGCGACCGTGACCTATGTCTCGCCGGAGCCCGAATTCACACCGCCGGTGATCTATTCGGCGCAAACGCGGCAGAAGCTGGTCTATCTGGTCGAGGCGCGGCCCGATGGCGGGCCGCAATCGGCGCTGCAGCCCGGCCAGATCGTCGACGTGACGCTGCGGGTGCAGCGGTGAACGCGCCGCTCGCCATCGACGTGCATGGCATGACCAAGCGCTTCGGCAAGCGCACGGTGGTCGACGATGTCGATCTCGCGGTGGCGACGGGCGAGATCGTCGGCTTCCTCGGACCTAACGGATCGGGCAAGACCACGACGATCCGGATGATCTGCGGCTTGCTCAAGCCCGATGCCGGGGAGGGCACGGTGCTCGGGCTCGATGTCCGCACCCAGAGTGCGGAGATCAAGCGCCAGGTCGGCTACATGACGCAGCGCTTCTCCTTCTATGAAGACCTGACCATAGCCGAGAACCTGACCTTCGTGGCCAGGCTGTACGAGCTCGATCCGGTCGACGAGGCCGTGGCGAAGACGCTGGACGGGCTGGGCCTGACCTCGCGCAAGGACCAGCTCGCCGGCACGCTCTCGGGCGGCTGGAAGCAGCGCCTGGCGCTGGCCGCCTGCATCATGCACCAGCCGAAGCTCCTGCTTCTGGATGAGCCGACCGCCGGCGTCGACCCGAAGGCGCGGCGCGAGTTCTGGGACGAGATCCATCGGCTGGCCGGAGATGGCCTGACCGTGCTGGTCTCGACCCATTACATGGACGAGGCCGAGCGCTGCCATCGCATCGGCTACATCGCGTATGGGCGCATGCTGGCGACCGGGACGGTCGAGGAGGTCGTGAAGGGCTCCGGCCTCGTCACCTATGTCGTCAACGGCGCGCTCAAGCCTGCCCAGATCCGGGCGCTGGAGGCGACGGACGGCGTCGAGCAGGTCGCGCCCTTCGGGACGACGCTGCATGTCGTCGGCACCGATCGCGGCAAGCTTGAAGCGGCGCTGGCGCCCTTGAGGAGCGAGGCTGGCATCAAGGTCGAGCCGGGCGAGACCAGCCTTGAGGATGTCTTCATCAAGTTCATGACCGGCGCTCAGGAGCGGGCGGCATGACCGGCCTGTTCTCGCCCCGCCGGCTCGGCGCGATGCTGGCCAAGGAATTCGTGCAGATGCGGCGGGACCGCATCACCTTCGCGATGATGCTGGCGGTGCCGATCATCCAGCTCCTGCTCTTCGGCTATGCGATCAACAACGATCCGCGTGGCCTGCCGGCGGCGATCCTCGCGCTCGGGCAGGACCAATATACCCGCGCCGTCGTTTCCGCGATGGAGGTCTCGAACTATTACCGCTTCGGCGAGCGGCCGCAGAGCGCGGCCGAGGCCGAGAGCCTGATGGCGAAGGGCGAGATCTCCTTCCTCGTCACCATCCCCAGCGATTTCGGCTCGCGCGTCGAGCGGGCGGACGAGCCGCGCATCCTGGTTGAGGCCGACGCGACCGATCCGGCGGCGGCGAGCGGCGCCGTATCGGCACTCGGCGCCATTGCCAGCCGGGCCTTGCAGCGGGCGCAGGGGCGCAAGCCGGTCACCGATCCGGCCGGTGCCAGCGGCGACAGCCTCTCCTTCGTCGTCCACCGGCGCTACAACCCGGAGAACATCACCCAGTACAACATCGTGCCCGGCCTGCTCGGCGTCATCCTGCAGATGACCATGGTGATGATGACGGCGATGGCGCTGACCCGCGAGATCGAGCGCGGCACCATGGAGAACCTGCTCGCCATGCCGGCGACGGCCGGCGAGATCATGCTCGGCAAAGTGCTGCCCTATCTCGCCGTCGGTGCCGTGCAGGTGCTGATCGTGCTGGGGGCTGCGAAGCTGCTCTTCGCCGTGCCCTTCCTCGGCGGGCTTGGCCTGTTGCTCACTTGCGTGCTGATCTTCGTGCTGGCGCTGGTTCTGCTCGGCTACACGATCTCGACGATGGCGCGCACGCAGCTCCAGGCGATGCAACTGACCTTCTTCTTCTTCCTGCCGTCGCTGATGCTGTCGGGCTTCATGTTTCCCTTCGCCGGCATGCCGGGCTGGGCGCAGACGCTGGGCGAGTTCTTTCCGCTGACGCATTTCCTGCGGATCATCCGGGCGATCATGCTGAAGGGCGCGGGCCTCGGCGATATCGGCGACGAGGTGCTTTATCTCAGCCTGTTCGTGCCGGCTTTCGCCGGGCTCGCGCTGATGCGATTCCGGAGCACGCTGGATTGAGCGGAGCTGCTGCGCGGCCTGCGCAGCGGGCGAGTGACTTGCAAAATGATAGTAACGGGGTTAGCTGGGGCGCATGCAGCCCCGGCTCATCCCGCTTGCCGAATGTCCCTGCGCCCGCGCCGTCGAGGCGGTGGGCGAGTGGTGGAGCATCCTGATCCTGCGCGATGCGCTGCAGGGCTTTTCTCGCTTCGACGAGTTCCAGCGCAGCCTCGGCATCGCGCCGAACATGCTGGCGCGGCGGCTGAAGCACCTGACCGAAGCCGGGCTATTCGAGCGGCGGCTCTATAGCGAGCGGCCGAAGCGCTACGAGTATGTGCTGACGGAGAGGGGCAGGGACTTCTTCCCGGTGGTCGCGGCGCTGGTCGCCTTCGGCAACCGCCATCTTGCGCCGGAAGGGCAGGCGCTTCTGCTGGCCGATCGCGAGAGCGGGCGGGCGGTCGTCCCGGCCTATGCCGATGCTGAGACCTTTCATTCCGTGAATTCCGACAACGTCACCGTCATCGCCGGCCCACAGGCCAGCCCCGGCATGCTGCAACGCCTCGCCATCCTGGCGGCGCGGGATGCGGCTGCGCCGGCCTCTCGCAGATAGGAGTTTTCGTATGCGCCGTATCGTCGTCACCGGAATGGGCGTGGTCTCGCCGCTCGGCTGCGGAACCGAGATCGCCTGGCAGCGCCTGCTCGCGGGACGCTCTGGCCTGCGCCGCCTGCCGGACGCGATCGTCGAGACCTTGCCTGCCAAGGTCGCCGGCATCGTGCCGCCCAAAGCCGAGGATGCCGAGGGCGGCTTCGATCCCGACGCCGTGATCGCGCCGAAGGACCAGCGCAAGATGGACCGCTTCATCCAGTTCGCACTGGTCGCCGCGAAGGAGGCGCTGGTGCAGGCCGGCTGGGAGCCGCAGAGCGAGGCCGAGCGCGAGCGCACCGCGACGGTGATCGCCTCTGGCATCGGCGGCTTCCCGGCGATCGCCGAGGCGGTAAGGATCACCGACGAGCGTGGGGTGCGGCGGCTTTCGCCCTTCACGATCCCGTCCTTCCTCGTCAATCTCGCCGCCGGCCATGTCTCGATCGAGCACGGCTTTAAGGGGCCGATCGGCGCGCCCGTGACCGCTTGCGCCGCCGGTGTTCAAGCGATCGGCGACGCGGCACGCATGATCCGCGCGGGCGAAGTGGATATCGCGCTCTGCGGCGGCACCGAGGCTTGCGTCGACCTCGTCGCGCTGGGCGGTTTCGCGGCGGCGCGCGCGCTTTCGACGGGCTTCAACGACGAACCCGAGAAGGCTTCGCGACCCTTCGATGCAGCCCGCGACGGCTTCGTCATGGGCGAGGGCGCCGGCCTGCTGGTGATCGAGGCGCTGGAACACGCGCAGGCGCGCAGCGCGACGATCCTGGCGGAGCTGACCGGCTACGGCACGAGCGCCGACGCCTATCACATCACTTCGGGCCCCGAGGACGGGTCCGGCGCGCGGCGGGCGATGGAGACGGCGCTGAAGCAGGCCGGGCTCCAGCCGGCCGATATCGCGCATCTAAACGCCCATTCGACCTCGACCCCGGTCGGCGATCGTGGCGAGCTCGCTGCGATCAAGGCGCTGTTCGGCAGCGAGGGCGGCATCGCGATCAGCGCAACGAAATCGGCGACCGGCCATCTGCTCGGCGCTGCCGGCGGGCTGGAGGCGATCTTCACGATCCTGGCACTGCGCGACCAGATCGCTCCGCCGACGCTCAACCTCGAAAACCCCGACGAGGCTACGAAAGGGCTCGACCTCGTTACGAAAGCAGCGCGTCCGCTCGCGATGGAGCACGCCATCTCGAACGGCTTCGGCTTCGGCGGGGTCAATGCCAGCGCCGTGTTCAGGCGCTGGCCGTAGGCTGCCGGTTCAGAGCGGAATGTTGTCGTGCTTGCGCCAGGGGCGTTCGACGTTCTTGGTGCGGAGCATCGCGAGCGCCCGCGCAATGCGACGGCGCGTCGAGTGCGGCATGATGACTTCGTCGATATAGCCGCGCTCGGCCGCGACGAAGGGGGACATGAAGCGGTCCTCGTATTCTTTCGTCTTGGCCGCGATGCCATCCGCGTCCATGCCGCGGAAGATGATCTCGACGGCGCCCTTGGCACCCATCACCGCGATCTGCGCCGTCGGCCAGGCATAGTTCACGTCGGCGCCGATATGCTTGGAGGCCATCACGTCATAGGCGCCGCCGAAGGCCTTTCGGGTGATGATCGTGACCAGCGGCACGGTGCATTCCGAATAGGCGAAGAGCAGCTTGGCGCCGTGCTTGATCAGGCCGCCATATTCCTGCGCCGTGCCCGGCAGGAAGCCGGGAACGTCGACCAGCGAGACGATCGGGATCTCGAAGGCGTCGCAATAGCGCACGAAGCGGGCGGCCTTGCGGGATGCGTCGGAATCGAGCACGCCGGCCAGCACCATCGGCTGGTTGGCGACGATGCCCACCGTGCGGCCCTCGATGCGGCCGAAGCCGGTGACGATATTGCCGGCATAGGCCTGCTGGATCTCGAAGAAGTCGCCCTCGTCGACCGTCTTCAGGATCAGCTCCTTGATATCGTAGGGCTTGTTCGGATTGTCGGGGACCAGCGTGTCCAAGCTCATGTCGACGCGGTCCGGCACGTCGAATGACGGCCATTCCGGCACGCCGGCCGTGTTGTTGGCGGGCAGGAAATCGAGCAGGCGGCGCACCTGCAGGAGCGCCTCGACATCGTTCTCGAAGGAGCCGTCGGCGACCGAGGACTTGCTCGTGTGGACCTTGGCGCCGCCGAGTTCCTCGGAGGTCACGGTCTCGTTTGTGACGGTCTTCACCACCTCCGGGCCGGTCACGAACATGTAGGAGGTGTCGCGGACCATGAAGATGAAGTCGGTCATCGCCGGCGAGTAGACGTCGCCGCCGGCGCAGGGGCCCATGATCACCGATATCTGCGGGATGACGCCGGAAGCCTGCACGTTCCGCTTGAAGACCTCGCCATAGCCGCCGAGCGCCGCGACGCCCTCCTGAATGCGGGCGCCGCCGGCATCGAACAGGCCGACGATCGGCGCGCGCATCTTCAGCGCCATGTCCTGGATCTTGATGATCTTCTGGGCGTGGGTCTCGGAGAGCGAGCCGCCGAAGACGGTGAAGTCCTTGGAGAAGACGAAGACGGTGCGGCCGTTGACCGTGCCCCAGCCGGTGACGACGCCGTCGCCGGGGATCTTCTCGGCCTTGTCCATGCCGAAATCGACGCAGCGATGCTGGACGAACATGTCGAACTCCTCGAAGGAGTCCTTGTCGAGCAGGAGTTCGATGCGCTCGCGCGCCGTCAGCTTGCCGCGCTTGTGCTGCGCCTCGATGCGCCGCTCGCCGCCGCCCTTGCGGGCGCCATCGCGGCGCGATTCGAGCTGTTCGAGGATGTCCTTCATGGCGGCAGGCTCCCGGCGGGAAAAACGCGTCTCCAAGCCGGCTTAAGCGGCGATGCGCCGCGAGTCTATTGCGACGTTTGCCGAAGTCGGAACCGCAATCATGCGGAAGGCGAGGTTCGGCGCTAGCCTTTCAGGAGGAGCAGCACGGCGGCATCGAATTCGCGGCGGCGGATGACCCGGCGCTCGGCCGCTTCCTCGTCCTGCCCCCAGATGCCGATCTGGTAATCCTCGTCGAGATGGGCCGCGTTCCAGGCGGGGTCGGGATCGATCAACCCGTTCGCCAGTGCGAGCGTCAGGATGGCCGAGCCGGTCAATGTCATGACGTTATGGGCGCCGGCGAGCGCAAGCGGTGCGGGGATTTGCTCGACATGCCGGGCCATCGCCGCGAGCGTTCCTTCGGGCTGCTGCGCGAAGACGATGCCTTCGGCCAGCAGGAAGCGGGCGCCGACCAGCGCTTCGACATCGCCCAAGATCGGCTGCCAGACCTGGTTCTGCCGTTCGACCAGTGCCTCGGGCTCGCCGGCGCGATAGCAAAGCGCGTCCGAGCCGGCATAGCGGACGATCTCGGCGCGCACGGCCTCCTGCTGGTCCTCGACGCCGTCCAGCGCCGAGTTGACGAGCCGGGTCAGCGGCATCCGCGCGGGGTCGATCCGCTCGGCCTGAGCCTGCCATTCCACGGCGAGGGCTTCTGCCACAGGGCGGGAGGTTACGGCGAGCGGCTTGCGGGCCGGGGTCCGCGCCGTCTTGCCGTCGAGGGCGATATGGAAGAGGCCGTCGCGCTCCAGGACGCCGGCTTCCTTGTAGAAGCGGGCGGGCAAGGGATTACGCATGGCCTGCTGGGCGGCGGCGACCGGGTCCGGCTGGCTGGCCCCGGGGGAGCCGAAACGGGCGAGGAAATCGTCGGTGGACATGGCCCCGCCATAGCGCATTCGCGGCCAGCAGGGAAACGGGGCTCAGGCGGCGCGGATGCGGCCGAGGAACTGGGCGACCTCGCTGTCGAGATGGACGGACTGGCGCGAGAGCTTGTCGGCGGATTCGGCGACATGGCTTGCGGCCTCGTCGGTTTCCGCGGCGATGCGGCTGACGATGTCGATATGCCCGGCGGCGAAGACGGTCTCGTCGGCGGCGCGGCGGATGATCTGGGCGATGCCGGCCGCCGCCGCATTCTGCTGCTCCACCACCGTCGCGACATTGCCGGAGATCTGGTTGAGCGAGCCGACCGTCGCGTTCATGGCGTCGATCGCCACGATCGCCTCCGTGCTGGATTCGCGGATCGCGCCGATCTGATTCTGGATCTCCTCGGTGGCGCGCCAGGTCTGGTTGGCGAGCGACTTGATTTCCTGGGCGACGACGGTGAAGCCGCCGCCGGAATGGCCGAGGCGCGCGGCCTCGATCGAGGCGTTCAGCGCCAGCAGGTTGGTATGCTTGGCGATGGTCGAGATCGCGTCGGTGATGTCGCCGACCTGGCCGGCCTTGCGCGACAATTCGCCGACGGTGTCGAGCACGGCGCGGGCCTGCCGTGTCGTCTCGCCCACAACCCGCGTGGTTTCCGCGACCTGGCGGTCGACCTCGGCGAAGGAATGCGCGAGCTCGGTCGTGCCTTGCGTGACGGCGACGACGTTCGAGGAGGTCTGGCGCGAGGATTGCGACGCCGCGCTGGAACGCTCGGAGACCTCGAGCGCACCGCTCTTCATCTGCTGCGAGGCGATGCGCAGGGACTGCACGGAGGCGATGACGTCGCGGGCGATGCCGGCGATCTCGCGCTCGAAATCATCGGCGACGGCGTGCAGGACCTGGCGGCGGACGAGGGCGCCGCGCTCCATCGTCTCGGCGAGGTCTTGCCGGGCCTGGTCCGCGGCAGCGCGTGCAGCATCGGCCGCATGGCGCTCGCGCTCGGACATCTCCAGCGATCGACGCAGCGACCAGACCAGGCAGCTCAGGGCGAGCGACTGGACCAAGACGATCAGCCCATGGAGCAGGACGCGGTCGATCTGGCTGCCGTTCAGGAAGACCGCGCTCGGCATCAGCAGGCTGAAGGCGAGGTGATGCACGACGATAGCAAGCGTCGCCGGAATGAAGATGCGCCAGTCCAGCCAGCCGGCGAGCACCGCCAGCATCGCGAAGAAATACATGTGCATGTCGGCCTGATAGGGATGGCCGGCATAGGCATAGACCAGCAGCATCACCTGGCCCATGGTCGCGATGCTCGTGATCTGGCGCGTGATCCAGCCGGTGCGTTCGATGCGCCAGACCAGCGTGCAGAGCACTGCGAGCGCGACGCCCGCCAGCACCAGCGTCGGGCTGTTGAGCGGCGAGGCCGACGGTGTCCCGAGCGCCAGAACGGCGGCATTCGCCCAGAGGATCGCGATCAGGACGCGGGAAAAACGGTCGCGAAAGCGGAAGACGTCGTTCATCGGCTGCTCCCTGCGGAACTTCCGGTGCAGAGCCTGGCAAAGGCGGCATCGATGACGAGCCAGGCGCCCGCGCCGTAGAGGGACGAGACGAAGCCGTCACGCTCCGCCATGGTGAAGGCGACGGAGGAGGCGGCATCGATCTGCAGGAGGCTGCCGCTCGCGTCGGTGACGGCGCGGGCGATGTCGGCCGTTCCGGTGCCGGCGGGGAAGAAGGCGGCGATCGGCCGCCCCGGCACGGGCCAGGCTGCGATCAGGAGTGCGGCGACCGCCATCGCGATACCGCAGATCAGGCCAAAGCCGATTTCGCGCATAGGTCCCCCCGGTTGCCCAGCCATGCATACGAAAACCTAAGCGAGCAGGTTAGGGGCGCCGCCTTTATGCTTGGTAAATTGTTTCGCTAACGTTGGGGAATGTCCCCGAGATCGCTTCAGGAGCCGAAGCGGTCCTGCCAGGCGGGCCTGGCGCCGGGGAAGGGCAGGGCCGTGGCGGCATGGATGCCTCGCGCCACGGCGCGGGCGAGCACGTCGGCCGCGGTGGCGCAGAGCTCGGTCATTGCGAAGGCGTCCGAAGGCGCGCCGCTGTAGCCGGTGGCGGCGGCGAAGACGATATCGCCGTCGAGCGGGGCGTGGGCAGGACGCAAGGCCCGGGCGAGGCCGTCATGGGCGGCGAGCGCGAGCCGGCGGGCCTGCGGCTTGGTCAGCGAGGCATCGGTCGCGACGAGGGCGATCGTGGTGTTCTGGCCGGTGCCGCCCTTGAAACGCAGGGCGATGTCGTCGGGCGAGATCACGGCGGGCCAGCCCAGGCCGCCGAATTCTCCGTCGCGCTCATAGGGCGCCGCCCAGAAATGCGGGCCATCGCCGATGGTCGCGGTGCCGACGGCGTTGACCGCGACGAGTGCGCCTACGACCTGCCCCGTGGCGGCGCGGGCGCTGGCCGAGCCGAGCCCGCCCTTCAGGTTAGCAGTGGTGGCGCCGAAGCCCGCACCGGCGGTTCCCAGCATGAAATCGGCGGAGGCGGCCGCTGCGGCTTCCGCGCCCAGCCGAGCATAAGGGGTGGCGTCCTCGCCACGAGCCCAGGGCTTCTCGCCACCGTTCATCAGGTCGAACAGGATCGCCTGCGGGACGATCGGCACGCGGAAGGCGCCGACGGGGAAGCCGCGGCCTTCCTTCGCCAGCCAGCGCATCACGCCGTCGGCGGCGCCCAGCCCCCAGGCCGAGCCGCCCGAGAGCACGATGGCGTCGACATGTTCGACGGTCATTTCGGGGTCGAGCAGGGCGGTGTCACGCGTACCCGGCGCGCCGCCGAGCACCGCGGCAGAGGCGATGGTCGGGCGATCGAACACCGTCACGGTGACGCCCGTCGCCGCGGCTGCATCATGGGCCTGCCCGACCAGCAGGCCGCGAACATCGGTGATGAGATTTTTCATGGAGAACCTGATGGCGAACCGAAACGCACGGACGGCGTTGTCGCTACATTACGATCTTTTCATGCGCTGGCCATTGGCGGGTCAGGCCGGCAGGATCAGGGTCGCAATATCGCCAATCGGCTTCGAGACCCGCTGCGCGACGCCTAGACCGGACCGATTCAAGGGAGATTGCCCGTGAAACCCATTGCCCTCATCGCCGCATCGTCGATCGCGATGCTCGCCGGCAGCTTCGCCCTGGCGCAGCCGCAGCCGGTTCCGCCCGCGAGCGGAGACCAGAAGCAGGAACGGACGGAAAACCGCGAACAGCGCCGCGACGAGTGGCGCGAGCGCCGGGCCGAGCGCGCCAAGGCCAAGCTCGACGAGCGACTGGCCAAGGTCCGCGCCGATCTCAAGCTCAAGCCGGAGCAGACGGCCCTGTTCGACAAGGTCGAGGGCTTGATCAAGCAGCGCAGCGAGCAGCGCGCCCAGCAATGGGCCGGGATGCGCGAAGAACGCGAAAAACTGCGCCATGCCGATTTGATGGAACGCCTCGACGCGGCCGCGAACCGGGCAAACATGCGCGCGACGCGCTCCAAGGAACTGGCCGATGCGGTGCGTCCGCTCTGGACGACCCTCAGCGACGAGCAGAAGACGGTATTGCGCCGCTCCGTCCGCGAGGCGATGGCGGAAGGGCGCGAGCGCTTCCGCGAGATGCGCGCCTGGCGCGGCGGCTGGCATCAGGATCAGAACGATCAGGGGCCGCGGCGCTGGCGCGATCGCGACGACCGGCGCGATCGGGGCGGTTTCAACGACGACGAGTAAGGGGCGCGCCTGCGTTCTCCAGGTGGTTGAGCGCCCTGTTCTGACGACATCGCGCCCCCGGCTTGCCGGGGGCGTTTCTTCATGCCAAGCACCGCTGCCCGTCACGCGAGACAGCGGCCATGCGCTTCGTCCAGACCTTCGAACTTATGCCCTTCCTCGACACGGTCGTCAGCCTGACGGCCGCTTTCGTGCTGGGCATGCTGATCGGCGCTGAACGGCAGTATCGCCAGCGGACGGCCGGATTGCGCACGACGGTTCTCGTCGCGCTCGGGGCGGCGGCCTTCGTCGATCTCGGCATGCGCCTGGAGGGTTCGGCGGGCGCGATCCGGGTGGTCGCCTATGTCGTCTCGGGTATCGGCTTTCTTGGCGCCGGCGTGATCATGAAGGAGGGCATGAATGTCCGCGGCCTCAATACCGCGGCGACCCTCTGGGGCTCTGCCGCGGTGGGGGCCTGCGCCGGCGCGGACATGATTGCGGAAGCGGCGCTCGTCGCGACCTTCGTGATCTTCGGCAACACGCTGCTGCGGCCGCTGGTCAATGCGATCAACCGTATTCCGCTCGACGAGCAGGCGCTCGAGGCGACCTATGAGGTGGTCGTCACCACGCGCGATTCGACCCTGGCCGCGGTGCGTGAGACGCTGGTCGACTATCTCGAGGCGGCGCAATACCCGGTCAGCGACATCACCACGGTCGAGCGCGGCGAGGACACGGTCGAGATCGTCGCCAAGCTGATCAGCACGGCGGTCGACCGCAAGGAACTGGATCAGGTCGTCGACAGGCTGGCGCGCCTGCCGGGCGTCAGCCACGCGACCTGGGAGAGCAGCACCACCGACTGACCGCACCGGGCACAGCCGCGCCCGGTCGCCGCGCGATGCCGCTCTCGCTCAGGGGCTCAACCGCTGACCGCGTCCGAAACGCATTTCTTGGTGAAGCTGTTCTTGGCGGCGCCCGCCAGCTTCTTGTCGGCAGCCTGCTTGTCGCAAGCCGCGCCGGCATCCTTCTCGCATTTGGTCAGGAAGCTCGTCTTGGCGGCGCCTGCAAGCTTCTTGTCGGAAGCCTGGAGGTTGCAGCTTTGCGCCTGGGCGGCGCCGGCCATGCAGCACAGGGTGAAGGCCGTCAGCAGAATTTTCTTCATGCGAATCTCCTCTCGGGAAGGCGAGGTTACGCTACGGCGGCGCCGGGAGGAACGGGGAGCGGAAAGGCCGCCCTGCTTTCGCCAAAATCCCTAACGCGCGGAATTCAAAGGGAATTCAGACGTTTACCATATCCGTTTAGGTTGGATTCACGGCTCGCCATTTACGCTTTGTCAGTGATTGCGATGCGAGAGGTGAACCATGAAGCAGACATGGTCATGCTGGGCGATGCGGGCCTTCATCGGCTCGGTCTTCATCGTCTGCCTGTTCGGGCCCTACGCGCTGTCGATCCTGATCGGCTGCCTGGGGGTGGGCTGCTACTTCTTCCGCCATGAGGTCGGCTCGCATCTTTGAGCCGTTGCAAGGCCCCCGCGCACGCCAGACCGCGGCTGCCGTTCCGCCGCGGACGCGCTCTACCTGATCCGGCGCAGGTGACAGGTCTTCACGCGCCCGCCGCGGCCGTCCGCGCGCCAGACGCAGCCCGATCGGGCCGGGGTGCGGTCATAGAGATAGATCTCGGCGCGCCGCTTGCGATCGAAGCGCTGGTTGGAGAAATCGTGCCCGCCCACGCGCACATTGCGGCCGAAGCGCACTTCGGCCGAGGCCGTCGCGGACAAGGTCGCGCTCAGCCCTGATGCCACTGCGACCAGGATTGCGGCGGTCGCTAGAGTGCCGTGAAACGTCTTTCGGGCTCTCATCCCGTTCTCCGGATCGTCGTCGGCGCCGCCATCCGGCAGCTTCGACCGTGCGGCAGAATAAAAAAGGGGACGGCCCGAAGGCCATCCCCTGAATTGTGTCCAGGCCTTGAAAGGCCGTGGGCGTTGCCGCCGATCAGCGCGAGTAGAACTCGATTTTCGACCTACCTAACGCGCTGAACTCATTGACGTTGCACCCTTTATTGGTATGCGTGTGGGGTAGAACGTGTGGGGAGGCATGTGGGGTGGTCAAAGTCGCTGGGTATCTGGAGAAGCGCGGGCCGGGGTTTGTGGCTGTAGTTGAGGTCCCACCGGCGAAGCGTGCTGCGGTCGGGGCGAAGCGCCTGAAGAAGGGGCTCTCGACCAGAGACAAGCATGTTGCCGAGGCTCGGCTTCCAAAGGCACTGCTGGAACTGCACGCACGCATTGATGAGGCATGCCGCAGGCGTCCCGAGACCGACCCCCTCACTGCGGAGGCGATGGCCTTTAGAGAACAGCTTCAGGGCGTTCGGGCTGGCGGACGGGTGTGCATCCCCTCGACAGTCTTCGACCCTGACACGGGATGCGAGGAGGAGATCGAGGTCGAGATCGCGGGCGACATCCTCGTGGACGAAGTGCAGGCAAGAGGCGAGGCGATCCAGCGGGAGCAGGGAAGTGAGCGGGCCAAGGGGTTCGCGGACATCGCGTTCGGCCGGGCGACCCCGCTTCTGCACCACATGGAGACATGGTTGGCTGAGCCGGGGAAGCGGGGGACGCTGCGGGCTCCGAGGACGATTCGCGAGTACCGGGGAATGCTGGAAGCGTTCAGGGACTGGTTAGCGGAGCAGGGGTTGGCAAGTCCCACGCTTTTCGGCAAGGTCAAGAATGCGGGACTTCGCGACCTGATGCTTCTGTCGTTGCTGTCAGGGATGCGGATCAACGAGGCCTGCTGCCTGACTGTCAGTCAGTGCATGGACGACGTCTTCGACGTGAGTGGCACAAAAACCAGAGCAGCGAAGCGTAAAGTCCCGATCCACCCCGCCTTGTCGATACTTATTGAGCGACGGACGGACGAAAGCCGGATGACTGGCTGCTCCCCGAAGCCGGAGAGCCGGACCGCGACGGGAAGCGCGGATCGAACATGAGCGCCTACTTTCATCGCCTGAGGCTGGATGCAGGCGTCGATGACCGACCGGAAGGCGGAGGGGTGTCCCGCGTCAACTTTCACTCTTTCCGCCGCTGGTTCATTTCGCAGGCCATCCTGGCTAGCCAGCCTCCGCATGTTGTGCGGCAGGTCGTGGGACACGAGCAGCCGAAGAACGACCCAACCCTCGGCGTGTACTTCAAAGGCGACCTCTCGCAGGCCAAACGGGTCTGCGTAGAAGCGGTCAAACTACCGGCAACCGTCCGGAAGGTGCTTGGGTTGGGAGATGCCACTGATGCAGACAGTTACAGTTCAGATACCTGAGGTCGATCCGAGATCGCGGTGGTTGCCGAATTATTCGAGATCGTCGTCTCTGGGGGAACGACCAATTTCTTTACCCGTGGACGCCAGCTCGTTGCGTTTTTAGGCGTCCAACCATAACGTCCCACGATATTGAAACTCAGTTACAAAGTTGGCTCGGTGGTGCGCTCTTGACCAAGACCATACCCAAACCGTCGATATTCGATGATTTTGAACTTCTTGGGGCCTTCGGGGGTAAAAAGCGGTGGAGAAGCCACGGGGGGAAGCGGCTTTACGAATGGGACGCCCTCCACGGAGAGGTTGAAGTTTATGATGCTCGTGGAAACCATTTGGGTGTCATGGATCCCGTTTCTGAAGATTGGCTAAAGCCGGCCGTAAAGGGAAGGCGAATTGATGTCTAACTCCATGCATTCTTTTCTGTCATTGGCTCTCGTCGGTGAAGTCCTGTACGATGAGATCGACGATTTTGTTGATGCTTGGCATAAGGACCGAGAGACTACCCTCGAGCTGCATCAATACCTCGGTATGAATGAGGCTGAGTATTCGCTTTGGCTTCGGGAGCCTGACATGCTTCCGATCATAATCGCGGCCCGTCATCAGAAGCGACCTCTTACGGAGGCCGTTAATGACAATTTTAATCAGAGGCGCTTGGCGGCAAGATCTGACGATAATATCAAAATCGCACGCCTTCAAAGATGGCTGACTGAACAGGGTAAGTTAGGTTGAGTTTCTCGCCTGAAGTTAATTTGGCAAGGCGGCTTGTTGACCGTAAAGGCCTCACACCTCCTATCGACATCGAAAAGCTGGTTAAAGATTACGCGACTATTGAGGAATTAGCGTTTCCGGTTGATGTCGATGGGGTTTGTCTCGATCTAAAGCAGCCTGGAAAAAAACCCCGAATTCTTGTGAATTCAGTGGGCAGAAGTCGCAACCGGATGCGGTTCACACTTGCTCACGAATTAGGTCACGTTCTCATACCCTGGCACACGGGTTCGATCGTTGACGAAACAGACATTGGTAATGGTGACGAAAATGCTGACTATTGGCAGCTCGAGGGCGAAGCAAACCGCTTCGCATCAGAATTACTTATGCCTACAAAATGGGTTCTTGAGATTGCCCAGCAGTTTGCCAGTCCATTAGATGTTACTGAAAAGATTGCCAATGTTGCAAATGTCTCGTTTCATGCGGCCACTATTAAGTTGATCGGGTGCCTGCCGCAGGGATTTATTTTTGCTCAGACGCAGGAAGGGATAGTTAGGTCCTCAGGAAGATCGCCGGGCACACTGGCGAACCAGCCTTTCATTGGCGAAGCAGTAAATCCTGAGAAAGCGTACCCATGGGCAAAATCCGTATGGCACAAGCATGCTGGTGATTTGGAGTATCATTGGTGGCGGTCGAAGGCAGACAAATCAGAGCCCGCTGCAATCGATGCACGAGGATGGCGGAATATACTTGATAGTATATTGGTTCATACTGGTATACATGGCGAAGAATTGAAAAAATTTAAACAATCTATCAATGGTATCATTGCTTATGCAAACGGCCACGTCAGAGTCAATCGTTCATCTGCTGCAATCTATGATGCTTGTTTGCAGAGGCTGCATAGCGTAGCTAAAAGGGACGCGCGAATTAACGCGATGCTTGAACATGATGAATTCGATGCTTTCCTTTGGTCGAAAATTTCTGATCTTATTAAGCTCGATTAATGCTCGCTAGCTGCGCAATGGGATTGGTAAAAGCTCGAGAAAAGCCCCGAATTGGGAGCCCCGACGATGGTCGAGGCCCCCTTTATGTTGATCACGGCCTACTAGACCTGCCCTGCCCCTGATGGCTTCAGCGGCGGCCAGAGCGGACTTCGCAAGCGCAGCGATTGCGGCAACGGCAACCTTACCCGCCGGATAGGGTCCAGCGGCCGGAAGTTCATCTAACGCTGCCGGCGCGACGTCTGGAAAGCGATCGCCGGTAGCGATCTCTGCGACACGACCTCCATTGACCCCAAACCACGCAGCGATGTCGTGCTGGCGGTCCCCACGCGTCAGCATTCCCTTCACGAGTGCGGCGTCGGCCTCATCGAGGACAATGCCGCTCGGCTTTGCACGTGTTAGCGCGTTCGAGATACTCGCGCATAACAAGGGCTCAGGCATCGGACAGGTCTTGGAGCTGTTATCGGGCGTCGACTGGCAGAGGAAAAGCAAGTTCGAGATTGACCGAGGCTTCAAGAAGCAGCGCCGCGTTTATGAGACGAACCTTGCGGGCGAGCTGTATGAGCGTCTCAACCACGTGCGTAACCAGTTTCTTCACGGAAACCCCGTCACTCCAGACACGCTTAAGGTTCCTAGATGCGGTCGCAGCCTGCTCAACTTTGCGGCCCCGCTGTATCGACTGGCATTAACGGCCGCTCTGAGCCTATCGCGCAATTCCGATCCGCCAAGTCTCGATGATGCACAGGCGTTCGCCACATACTTCTCAGAGCATTCAAGCTTCTGTGAACCGCAAAAGAGGGTCGAGGATGCGCTGCTGATGGCCCGTGGTGACCATTCGACCGAGGGCGAGCTGCGGGTCAAAAGCCGTGGACGCCACATTTTCGAAGAGGTGTGACGGACGGCTGCTGTTGGGTGGTGTGCGGCAATCTTAGCGAACAAGGGCGGGAGCGCACGCTCAACAACCGGACCGAATAGGCACCCTCTAAAAGCGTGAGGGGGAAAACGTGTGGGGTGGCGTGTGGGGGGCGGCGAAATCTCGTCGCCCTCCAAATCGTTGAAAACAAACGGGTATTTGTTCCCGTTCCGAACGGCTTACCGAGAGTAGAACTCGATGACCAGGTTCGGCTCCATCTGCACCGCGTAGGGCACGTCCGACAGGGTCGGGGTGCGGGTGTAGGTGGCCGTGGACTTGCTGTGGTCGGCGTCGATGTAGTCCGGCACGTCGCGCTCGGCGAGGGCGGCCGACTCGATGACGATGGCGAGCTGGCGCGAGCTCTCCTTGACCGCGATCACGTCGCCCGGCTTGACCTGATAGGACGCGATGTTGACGCGCTTGCCGTTCACGGTGATGTGGCCGTGGTTGACGAACTGGCGGGCCGCGAAGACGGTCGGCACGAACTTGGCGCGGTAGATCACGGCGTCGAGACGACGCTCGAGCAGGCCGACGAGGTTCTCGCCCGAGTCGCCCTTCAGGCGGATCGCCTCGGCGTAGTAGCGGCGGAACTGCTTCTCGGAGATCGAGCCGTAATAGCCCTTCAGCTTCTGCTTGGCGCGGAGCTGCGTGCCGAAGTCGGACGGCTTGCCCTTGCGGCGCTGGCCGTGCTGGCCGGGGCCGTATTCACGACGGTTGACCGGGGACTTCGGACGGCCCCAGATGTTCTGACCGAGGCGGCGGTCAATCTTGTACTTCGCCTCATGGCGCTTCGACATGTCGCGTGTCCTCTCAGGTTCGCGAGTTGAGGACCGCGCCCTCCTGCTCCCCCGCATATTGGCCGGGGCGACAGATCCAGCTTCCGAAGAAGAGCGGATCACGGGTGCGGAAAAAGCCACGCGGCCCCGTGAGGAGCCGCGCGACGAAAGGGCGTATGACGGAAAGCCGGCTTCGAGTCAATTCCGAACCGGCCAAAAGCCGGGATCAGCGCCAATGCCGATGGTGGCGATAATGGTGGTGGCGCGGGCGATGCTTGTGCCAGCCGTAGTGATGGCCGCGATTCCAGCCGTGGTGCCGGCGCGGACCGTGGCGATAGACGGCGTGATGACCATGGCCCTTGTGCCAGCCATGGGGCCTCGCCTGCGCTTCCGTGCTGGCTCCGGCGCCGGCGAAGGCGAAGCCGGCGACAAGCGCCAGCAATAACAGCAGCTTTCTCATGGGTGCGTTCCTCCGCGATGGTCGCCAGCACCAAAACGTCGAGGCCGACCGCCGGTTCCCTCAGTTTGCCAGCGGCATGGGCTCGATGACGACCTGCGCCAGCCCGTAGCCGGCCAGAGCGATGCGCAAGGGACCGGTCAGCCCGGAGCCGTTGGTGAAGACCGCGGTCGCGTCGTGGCAGGTCGAATCGGGCTGCCGCGCGCCGGACAGGAGATCGGCGACGCGGCGCGCGATCGCGGGGGCCGGATCGATCCACTCGACCGGCCAGGGCGCGAGCCGCTTCATCCGTTCCAGCAGCAAGGGGTAATGCGTGCAGGAGAGGGTGACGACATCGGTGCGGCGGCCGTTCGCCTCGACGAAGCAGGGCGCGATCTCGGCGGCAAGGACCGCGTCGTCGACGGCCTCCCCCTTCAGCGCCTGCTCGGCGAGGCCGGCGAGACGCGTCGCGCCGACGAGCGTGACGTGGTGGCTGGCCGCATAGGTCTCGATCAGTTCGCGGGTGTAGTCGCGCGCCACGGTTCCGGGGGTCGCCAGCACCGAGATCATGCCGCTGCGCGTCGCCGCCGCGGCCGGTTTGATGGCCGGCACGGTGCCGACGAAGGGAATGGCGAAACGGGCCCTGAGCGCCGGCAGCACCAGCGTCGAGGCCGTATTGCAGGCGATGACCGCGAGATCGGGATGGAAGCGCGCGACGAGGCGCTCCATGACCGCGAGGACGCGGATGACGAGTTCCTCCTCGCTCAATCGGCCATAGGGGAAACCGGCATCGTCGGCGGCATAGACGATATGGGCGCCGGGGCAGGCCTGGGTCGTGCGCCCGAGCACGGTGAGGCCGCCGAGACCGGAATCGAAGACGAGGATGGTCGGCTGAGGCCGGGGGATCGTGAAGGGGCGATAGCCCGTGCCGGCGAGGAGATCGACTTGCATGGTGGTGCCGAGGATTTCAAAGCCCGACTCCGCCAGAGACCGGTTAAGGGATGGTCAATGGCGCGTTTATCCACTGTCTCGAATTGAGCAGGATTTCAGGCTGGTCGCAGGGAGGGCCCCTTCGAACCGCTGCGGCCTGATGCCCGTCAGGCCTTCAGCCGCGCGATCGCTGCGGCGGCTGCCCGACCGGCGAGCGTCGCACCGCCGACCGTCATCGCGCCACCGCCCGCCGTCGCTTCGCCGGCGATGAACAGGCGGTTGCCGATCGGCTGGGCGAGGGCGTCGCGCGCTGCCTCGTGGCCGGGATCGCAGATCGAATAGGAGCCGCGGGCGAAGGGATCAGTCCACCAGGCCGGGAAGGAGACCGCCTTCACGGCCTTTCGGAAATCGGCGCCGACCATCTTCACCAGGAGATCGACCAGATGCGCCCGCGCCTCGTCGGTTCCCGCTTCCGAGAGCTTGCGGGCATAGTCGCCGCCGCAATAGCCGATGACGATGTCCTGCCCGCCCGGGAACATGTCGAGATTCATCAGCCGCTCGGGCGCAGCCGCTTCGAGATAGGTCGCTCCGGGCGTGATGCCGAAGCGGTCGCCCTCCACCTTCAGCGCGATCTTGGTCAGCGCGCCCATATGCAGGCCGGCCAGCGCGTCGCGCGTCGTTGTGGGCAGTTCGGGGACGAAGCGGATCGTACCGGCCTTGAGCACGCCGACCGGCACCGTGACGACGCAGGCCTTGGCCCGCAGCGTCCCGGAATGCGTGGCAACGCTAACGTCCGGCCCATCCCAGCGGATCGTCTCGACGGCTTCGTTCAGGCGGATGTCGAGCCCGGCGGCCGAACGTGCGACGAGATTGCCGTAGCCCGAGGGCACGATGAGATCGTCGCCCGACCACAGGCGCTGGTAGTCGCGTGCGGAAATGCGGCTCGATTCCTCGCCGATCGAGAGCAGCAGGCCGGAGGCGGCGACGGGTGCGAGCTCCGGGCCGAGATCCCCCAGCAATTCGGCGACAGACATGTCGCGCTGGCCGAGATCGACCGTTTCCAGCCGGCGATCGATCTGGCCGAAGGCGTCGCGGCGACGCCGGCGCTCAGGCTCCGCCATGGGGCGGCCGTCCGCGAAGACCTTGAAGCCGCTTCCCCACGGTTCTGAGGGCGTGGCGATGCCGAGGTCACGGGCGATCTGGACCCAGGGGTTGCGCTCGGCCCAATGGATGAACATCGCGCCGGCATCATAGATCGGGCCGAGCGAGGCATCGGTGAAGGCGCGACCGCCGACACGGCTGCGGGCTTCGAGCACGACGGCCTGCCGCCCGGCGGCACGCAGGGCCTGGGCGGCCGCGATGCCGGCCGCTCCGGCGCCGATCACGACGACGTCGACATCCCTCGCAGCAGCCACCCGACCGGCTATGGCGAAGCTCGCGGCCATGGCGCCGCCTCCGGTCAGCAGCTTGCGACGATTCAACCCGGAATGACGTGAACTCATGACAGGAGAATGTGCGCGAAGTTTTGCATTGCAATGGCGGGGAGGCCGCTTGCCGATCCGCATCGATCACGAGATCGGGAGCTTCGCCCGGGCGTCACAAAAGGAACGGAGTGACGCTAGTCTGGAATTGGCCGATGCAATCTTATTATTTAGAGGAATTCTACCATTGTGATCTTCCTGCATCGGGAAATCTCCTTCGAGATGCAGATGATTGACAGTTATCGATTCGCTCAATATCCGAATATTGTCTTATCTGGGGCAGATAAGATCTTGTTTGTATTAATTTAAAACTGTTGAGCTGCGGCGAGTTCGCGTGCGGCATTCAGAAGGACGGGTCAAGGCCATGGGGACGTATTCCGGCTCATTGCGCGAGGGGGTCGCGCTCGGAACTTTGATGGTGGTGCTGCTGGCTTCGCCCGCCATCGCCCAGCAACAGAGCCGGACCCGCACCGCACCGGTGGTGCAGAATTCGGATGCGCCGGTCGTTCTCGACCAGATCAACGTGCAGGGCGAGGGGCAGCCCGGTGGAGCGCTGCTCAACGGGCCGACGACGACACGCGTCACCCGCCAGGAGCTTGACCGCCAGCAGATCACGAGCCTGACCGACCTGTCCAACCGGGTCGAAGCCGGCATCACGTTCAACCGGACGACCAATTCGCTGAACATCCGGGGCCTCGACGGCGCGCGCGTGCTGACGACGATCGACGGCATCCGCCAGCCCTTCCTGGTCGATACGCGCGTCACGCGCGGCGCCCAGAATGCCTTCGACTTCGATTCCCTCTCGACGCTCGATCTGCTGCGCGGTGGCAGCGGCGGCAGCACGCTCGGCAACGGAGCGTTGGGCGGCGCGCTGGCGGTCCGCACGCTCGATCCCGAGGATCTGATCCGCAACGGCCGGTCCTACGGCGCCCTCGCGAAGACCGGCTATGACAGCACGGATCGCGCCTGGTTCGGCAGCGCGGCGGCGGCCGCCCGCCTGGGCGACACCTCCGTCCTGCTCCAGGGCGGCTTCCGCGACGGGCACCAGATCGACAGCAAAGGCAACTACAAGGCGATCGGGGCGACGCGCACGGCGCCGAACCCGAGCGATTTCAACCAGTACAACTTCCTCACCAAGATCTATCAGCAGGTCGGCGATCACCGCTTCGGCATCCAGGGCGAGTTCTTCAAGCGCGCCGACCGGGTACAGACCCGCACCAGCACGGTGTCGCTGACCGGCAATTTCCGCCCTGGTTCCTACCAGACCGGCGAGGATGTCGAGCGCAACCGCGTCTCGCTGAGCTATGACTACAAGGTGCCGGGCTCGTTCTTCGACGAGGCTCATGCCATCGCCTATTGGCAGCGCCTGAAGCGCAACGACCTCGTCAATGCCTGGCGCTATACCAGCATCGTCGGCCCCTATGCGCGCGACAACGAGAACGAACAGAACGCCTACGGCTTCAACGGCCATGTCATCAAGAGCTTCCAGACCGGCGCGCTCTCGCACCGGATCACGGCCGGCACCGAACTGCGCATGTCGTCGCTGGAGCAGTATTCGGCCGGCGTCGACAACTGCCCGGCCCGCCCGGCTTCGGGGTCGTATTCGGGCGCCTTCGCGACCTGCAACAACCTGTTCACCAACCAGGCCGACCAGCCGAAGGTCGATGGCAAGCTTGTCGGCCTCTACCTGCATGACGAGATCGGCATGCTCGACAACCGGCTGCGGGTGACGCCGGGCGTGCGTTTCGACTGGTACGAGGAATCGCCGCAGAACACGCCAGCCTATACCAATAGCGGCTCGCGCCCGGTCGGCCTGCCGCCGTCATCGAGCGACAACGCCTGGTCGCCGCGCATCCGGTTCGAATACGACATCCTCAAGAACGCGCCCGTCGTGAAGGACGTCACCCTCTTCGCGCAATGGGCCAAGACCTTCCGGGCGCCGACGGCCGACGAGCTCTATGGCCGCTTCGGCGGGCCTTCCACCTATCTGCGTGCGGGCAACCCGACGCTCCGGCCTGAAATCGGCAATGGCATCGATGTCGGCCTGCGCCTCGGCGACAAGCAGCTCGGCGGCTCGATCACCTATTTCCACTCGAACTACCGGAACTTCATCGATACCTACCAGTCCCAGGCTCCGGGCGTCGGCGGCCTGTATCCGCAGGGCGGCATCACGACCTTCCGCAATATTCCGAAGGCGGAAATCCAGGGCGTCGAGATCAACGGCCAGTATGCCTTCGCGCCGAACTGGCTGGTGCGCGGCTCCTTTGCCTATACGCGGGGCATGAACAAGAGCGACAACACCTTCCTGAACTCGATCCCGCCGATGCAGGGCATCGTCGCCATCGCCTATGGGACGGAGACATGGGGCGCGGAGGTTTCGACCAAGCTCGCCGGCAAGCGTGACGACGTCGCGGCGACGACCGGGTCGGCCCAGGGCTTCCGGGCGCCGGGCTATGCGCTCTTCAACGCTTCGGCCTGGTGGCGCCCGATGCCGCAGATCGCGGACCTTGAATTCCAGGTCGGCGTCTACAATATCTTCGATCGCAAGTATTTCGATGCCGTCAACGTCCCGACCGGCGTTCTGGCCCAGGCCCGCGACTACTACAGCGAGCCCGGCCGCACCGTGAAGGCGACGATGAAATACCAATTCTGACCGGGCGTTTCGAGACCCCCCGACCAGACGAGCCGGCCCTTCGGGGCCGGCTTTTTTGTTGTCCTGTCTGCCCCTTCGCACGTCATTCCGGACAAGCCGCGAAGCGGCGCCGATCCGGAATCCATCGGAGGGAGCGGAGCTCTATGATGGATTCCGGGTCTCCGCTTCGCTCCGCCCGGAATGACGGCGTGTTTCTATCGCCAAGCGAAGTCTCAGTCCCCAGCTCCGTCAGCCCCATCGGCCTGCCGCGCCAGGAGCTTCGCCTTCTTCGGGCCTTCGACCAGCGACTTGAAGACGCCGCGCAGCGTCCGGGCCTCCTGCTCGGTCATGTCGAGCCGGTGCAGGATGTCGCGCAGGTTCGCCGTCATGACCGGCTTCTTGCCGGGCGGGAAGAAGCCGCAGAGGTCGAGCTCGGCCTCGAGATAGTCGAACATCGACAGGATCATCTCGCGCTTGGCCGGCGGCGAGGGATTGTTCTCGCGGAAGGGCGGCTCGCCATTGGTGGTCTTGAACCATTCATAACCGTTGAGCAGCACGGCCTGGGCGAGGTTCAGCGAGGCGAAGGCCGGATTGACCGGAAAAGTCAGGATCGCGTCGGCCAGGCTGATCTCCTCATTGGTCAGGCCGATGCGCTCGCGCCCGTAGAGGATGCCGACGCGCTCGCCGGAGCCGATGCGTCCGGCAACCTCCGGCATCGCCTCGGCCGGGGTGAGCACGCGCTTCATCTGGCCGCGCTCGCGGGCGGTCGTCGCCAGGACATGGTTGAGATCGGCGATGGCCTCGGCGGCGCTATCGAAGAGCCGGGCGTTCTCCAGGATATGGGTGGCACCGGAGGCGGCCGCGGTCGCGCCCTTCTTGAGGCCGCCGCCGCTCGGCCAGCCGTCGCGCGGTGCGACGAGGCGCATCTCGGAGAGGCCGAAATTCGCCATGGCGCGGGCGCACATGCCGATATTCTCGGCGAGCTGCGGCTCGACCAGGATGACGATGGGGGCGGGGGCCTGGAGGGCCGGGCGGGTGCGGTCGGTGCCGGAACCGGTCATGGGGAATCAGGTCTTGTCTTTGCGATGAGGCTGCTTTGCGCCCGGGATGGCCGGGCGCGTTGGGCAAGCTCATACGTCATGCTCGCCCTTGTGGCGAGCATCCGCGTCTTGACCCCACGCCAGACCAGCAAAGACATGGATGGTCGGGGCCAGCCCGACCATGACGAGGTCGCGAGCGTTCAGCCCGCCGCCTTCTCCACCGCGCGCAGCACGCGCAGCATGTTGCCGCCGGCGAGCTTGGTCAGGTTCTCTTCCGACCAGCCGCGACGGATCAGCTCCGCAATCACCGACGGGAAGGTCGTCGTGTCCTCGAGCCCGTCCGGATTGACCCAGCCGAAGAAGTCCGAGCCGATGCCGACATGGTCATGGCCGATGCGCTTGGCGAGATAGTCGACATGGTCGCAATACTCGGGGAGCGTCGCCTTCGGGCGCGGGCCGGACTTGGCCGTGATCTCGGCTTCGGCCTTGGCGCTGTCCATGCCATCGGGCGTCTTGCCGTACTGGTCCTTGGCCGGGCGGTGCCAGTCGCGGGAGGCCTGGCTGATGAAGTCCGGCACGAAGGTCGCCATGACGATGCCGCCATTGCCGGCGACGCGGTCGAGCACGTCGTCGGGAACATTGCGCGGATGGTCGCAGAGCGTGAAGGCGTTGGAATGCGACCAGACGAGCGGGGCGCTGGAGACGTCGAGCGCATCGTGCATCACCTTCGGTGCGACATGGGCGAGATCGATGACCATGCCGAGCTTGTTCATCCGACGCAGCACGTCCTTGCCGAACGCGGTGAGCCCGTTATGGCGCGGGGCGTCGGTCGCGGAATCGCACCAGTCGGTGGTGTCGTTGTGGCAGAGCGTCATCAGGCGCACGCCGAGATCGTAATAGGCGTCGAGTGCATCGAGCTCGCCATCGACAGCCGAACCGTTCTCGATCGTCATGAACAGCGCGATCCGCCCCTCGGCCTTGGCGGCTTCGACATCGGCGGCCGAGAGGCCGGGACGGAAGACGTCCGCGTGGCGCTTCAGGATGCCGCGCATCAGCGCGATCTGGGCGAGCGCGAAGCCGGCGGGCTTCGGATGGCTAGGCGGGACATAGGCCGCGAAGAACTGCGCCGCCATCTTGCCGGCCTGCATGCGCGGGATGTCGGTGTCGCCCTCGGTATGGACCTTGTCGAGGCCATAGGTGGCGACGTCGCCCTTCGCGTTGCGGTCCTTGCGGATGACATAGGGCAGGTCGTTATGGCCGTCGATCAGCGGCACGCGATCGAGCAGCGCGAGCGCGGCGGCGTAGGCATTGTCCTGGACGGGCGGTTTGGCGAGGGCCATGGCGAGGTCTCGGTCGGGAATCGGAAGCGGGATCGTGGCAGGGAGCGCGCCGGGAGGCGAGGGGGCAGGACGCAGGTCGGTTATCCCGAATGCGCTGCCTAGGTGTCATCCCGCACGCGCCGAGTGTGTCATCCCGTACGCGCTGCGGCACGCAGTGCTGCTGCGCTGATGCGGGATCGTGCGACGAGAGGGCGCCTTTTCCAGAGGGCGGTCCCGTGTCTGCGCAGCAGCGCTTCACGCTGCGGCGCGCACGGGATGACAGGTGCTCTATGACCGCGGTTAGGCGAACCGCGCCGGGGCGAACGGAGCCGGGTCGACGAAAACCTTCTGGCCCGTCACCATTTCCGCGATCATGCGGCCGGTGACCGCGGCGAGCGTCAGGCCGTGATGGGCGTGGCCGAAGGAGAACCAGAGGCCCTTGTGCTTCGGCGCGGGGCCGATGATCGGCATCATGTCCGGCGTGCAGGGGCGGCGGCCGAGCCAGGGCTCGGCATCGACGCGCTCGCCGAGCGGGAAGAGCTGTTTGGCGATCGGCTCGGCGCGGGCGAGCTGCACGGGAGTCTTGGGCGCATCGCGATCGGCGAATTCGGCGCCGGTGGTCAGGCGGATGCCCTGCAGCATCGGGGCGAGGAAATAGCCGCGCTCGGTGTCGAGCACCGGATGGTTGAGCACGGCGTTGCCCTGCGGCTTGTAATGCATGTGGTAGCCGCGCTTGACCGCGAGCGGCAGGCGATAGCCGAGCTTGTTGCTGAGCACGTCCGCCCAGGGGCCGAGCGCGACGACGACGTCCTTCGCCTCGGCCATGGTGCCGTCGGCGAGCGTGACGGTCCAGCCGGCACCGTTCTGCTGGAGCGTGCCGGCATCGCCGATGGCGAGCTTTCCGCCGAGCTTCTCGAACAGCGCGACATAGGCCTTCGACAGGCCGAGCGGGTCGACTACCGTCGTCGGGTCGGTCCAGTGCAGGCCGCCGATCAGGCTGCCATGGTCGAGATGCGGCTCCTCGGCCTTGAGGGTCGCCATGTCGAGCGCGCGGTAGTTCAGGCCGAACTCGCGATTCCAGCGGGCGGCCTCGGCGAGGCGGGTGTCGCGCTCCTTCTCGGTGCGGAACACCTTCATCCAGCCGTCGCGGCGCAGCAGGTTGGTCGCGCCGGCTTCCTGAGCGAGCGCGTCATGCTCGGTGACGCAATGCTCGATCAGGGTCGCGTATTTATGGGCGATCGCCTCGTGATGCGAAGCGCGCGAATGCATCCAGTAGGAGAACAGGAAGGGAGCGAGCTTCGGGATCGCGCTCCAGTGATAGTGAGCGTCGATGGTGTTGTTCATCGCGTAGCGGATGAGCGCGCCGAAATCATGCGGGAAGCCGTAGGGGTAGACGCCCTCGCGCTGGATCAGGCCGGCATTGCCGTAGCTGGTTTCCTCGCCTGGCGCGCGACGGTCAACCAGCAAGGTGGCGCGCCCGGCCTTCTGGAGATGAAGCGCGACCGAAATGCCGACGACACCGGCGCCGAGAACGATCGTATCCACCTTCATGACCTGCTCCTGCCAACCCTTTTCCCGCAAGGATACCGGTTTGCGCCGGCTTGTCAGCGGCGCGACCGAATTTTGCGCGGAATGGGATGATCTTTCGCAATTTCTGCGCCAACTCTACCGAGCCGTTTGGCGTGAGCCGCAATCGGCCGGCTTGGGCGCAATTTTATGCCGGCGCAGGACTGGGCTGCCTTGCCGGGAGGTGACGCTGCGCCTGCCTTCAGCCAGTGTGCGTCTGTTTCGAGAGCGATTCCAGAGCCCAAGCCGATGAATCCTGCCGCCTCCCTCGCTGCCGCGCTCGCGTGGCTCGGCCGCCATGGCACGCAAGGATTCGCGCTCTCGATCTTCCTCGGGCTGGCGCTGCCACAATTCTCGGCGATGGCGCGGCCGGCGCTGCCGATCACGATCTTCTGTTTCACGACGGTCGTGTTCATGCGGCTCGACATGAGCGTGACGCTCGGGCTGCTGCGGCGCCCGGCGAAACTCGCCGCGAGCTGCGCCTGGCTGATCGCAGGGCCGGCCCTGCTCATCGGCGGAGCGTTGCTGCTGGTCGGGCGCGAGAACCTCGATCCCGGCATCGTGCTCGGGCTCGCGATCATGGGGGCGGCACCACCGATCATGTCCTCGCCGGCGGTCGCGATCCTCTACGGCTTCGAGCCCTCGCTGATCATCGCCAGCGTCATCCTGACCACGATCGTCAGCCCCATCGTCGCGCCGATCCTGGTCGAACATCTGGCAGGCGCCGCGGTGCCGCTCGACCGCTGGGCGCTGACGCTGCGCCTCTTGATCTTCATCGGCGGCGGCATGGCGGTGGCCGCGGCGATCCGGCTCTGGCTCGGGCTGGCGCGCGTCAAGGCGATGAAGGCCAATCTCGATGGCTTCGGCGTGCTGATGTATTTCATCTTCGCCATCGCCGCGATGGACGGCGTGACCAAAGCCGCGCTCGACAATCCGCGGCTCGTGCTGTTCGTGCTGGGATGCGTCTTCGCGGTTTCGGCCGCGGGGCTGGCGTCGAGTTGGCTGGTGCTGCGGCTGCTGCCGGCCTCCGAGCGCTTCATGATCGGCTATGGCACCGGGCAGCGGAACATGGGCCTGCTCGTCGCGGCGCTGGGAGCCGGAGTCTCGCCGACGACCTTCCTCTATTTCGCGCTGGCGCAGTTTCCGATTTACCTGCTGCCCTGGCTGCTTGGCGGCGTTGCGACCCGGATTCGGCGCCGGGAGGCTGCTGACGGGCGTTGACGCAAGGGCTTGCGAGGCTTTCCCCGTCGCAGGAGAGCCGCGCCATGATCACCCTTTATTCCGGGCCGCTGAGCCTGTTCTCACGCAAGGTCGAGATCGCGCTGACCGAGAAGGGGCTCGCCTTCCAGCGTGTCGTGGTGCCGTTCAACCAGACGACGGGCTACGATCCCCGGCACCCCGAGGTGCTGGCGCTCAACCCGAAGCGGCAGGTGCCGGTGCTGACCGATTGCGGGCTCGTTCTCTACGATTCCACCGTGATCAACGAATATCTCGACGAGGCCTATCCCGAGCCGAAGCTGATGCCGGATTCTCCCGTCGATCGGGCGCGCTGCCGGCTCGACGAGCTCTATGGCGACGAGATCCTGTTCCAGGCCTTGAAACCCCTGATGCATCGCACGGAGCCGCCTTCGCCGGATCGCGACCGCCGCATTGCCCAGGAGGCGGATGCGCTGATCGCGGAGGAGGGGCTGCTGCGTCATTACGACGTGCTGGAGCAGAAGCTGGCGGGGCGTCCGTTCTTCGGCGGCCGGTTGTCGGTGGCGGATATCGCGCTGTTCATGAGCATGCTCTTCATTCGTCGCCTCGGCGGGCCGTCGCTCGACGGCTATCCCGGATTAGCGGAGTGGTATGCGCGGCTGAAGCTGCGGCCGGCCTTCGCGCAGGTGGTGGCGGAAATGGCGGAAGCCGACCGCCGGCTCTCCTTTCCGGTGGCGCTGCGGCAGGGGCGGAGCGCCTGACCATTTAGGGCGTCATTCTCGGGCTTGACCCGAGAATCTCTTTCAGGAGGAGGCGCTGGAGCCTCCGTGTCATGAGATGCTCGGGTCAAGCCCGAGCATGACGACGTTGTATTGCCCGGTTTCGCGATTGCGGCAGGCGGCTCGGGGCGTTAAACCCCCGCCCATGACCAGCCCAATCCGCATCGCCCCTTCAATCCTCTCGGCCGATTTCGCCAAGCTCGGCGAGGAGGTGCGTGCGATCGACGCCGCCGGTGCCGACTGGATCCATTGCGACGTGATGGACGGTCATTTCGTGCCGAACATCACCTTCGGCCCCGACGTGCTGAAGGCGATCCGCCCGCACACCCAGAAGTTCTTCGACGTGCATCTGATGATCGCGCCCGTCGACCCCTACATCGAAGCCTTCGCCAAGGCCGGCGCCGACCTGATCTCCTTCCATGTCGAGGCTGGCCCGCATCCGCATCGCACGCTGCAGGCGATCAAGGCGCAAGGCAAGCAGGCCGGTATTGTGCTCAATCCCGGCACGCCGGCGAGCGCGGCCGAGGCGCTGATCGAGGACGTCGATCTCATCCTGCTGATGACGGTCAATCCCGGTTTCGGCGGGCAGAGCTTCATCCGTTCGGTGGTCGAGAAGGTCGCGCAGGTGAAGGCGCTGATCGGCGACCGGCCGATCTCCATCGAGATCGACGGCGGCGTGACGCCTGAGACCGCGCCGCTGGTCGTCAAGGCCGGTGCCGATACGCTGGTCGCGGGCTCGGCCGTGTTCAAGGGCGGGCCATCGGCCTATGCCGGCAATATCGAAGCGATCCGTGGGGCGGCCGAAGCCGCGCGCGGGTCGTGGGTTTGAGATTTGACTGAAGACAGCGGCCGTCATCCCGGCCGTAGCGAAGCGGAGCGCCGGGATCCATCATAGGGCGCCGAGCCCTATGATGGATCCCGGAGCGACCTGCGGTCGTCCGGGATGACGGCGCGTATTGTGTGAAAGGCTTGCGATGATCCCGCGCTATTCCCGCCCCGAGATGGTCGCCATCTGGGAGCCGCAGACCCGCTTCCGCATCTGGTTCGAGATCGAGGCGCATGCGACCGACAAGCTCGCCGAGCTCGGCGTCGTGCCGAAGGAGGCGGCCGCGACGATCTGGGCCAAGGCCAAGGACGCCGTCTTCGACGTCGCGCGCATCGACGAGATCGAGCGCGTCACCAAGCATGACGTCATCGCCTTCCTGACGCATCTGGCCGAGATCGTCGGTCCTGAGGCGCGCTTCGTCCACCAGGGCATGACCTCGTCCGATATCCTCGACACCACGCTCTCGGTCCAGCTCGCGCGCGCCACCGATATCCTGATCGCCGATGTCGATGCGCTGCTCGCCGCGATCAAGCGCCGCGCCTTCGAGCACAAGCTGACCCCGACCATCGGCCGCTCGCACGGCATCCATGCCGAGCCGGTGACCTTCGGGCTGAAGCTCGCCCAGGCCTATGCCGAGTTCGACCGCTGCCGCGCCCGCCTCATTGCGGCCCGCGCCGAAATCGCGACCTGCGCGATCTCGGGCGCCGTCGGCACCTTCGCCAATATCGACCCGCAGGTCGAAGCCTATGTCGCTGAGAAGATGGGGCTCACCGTCGAGCCGGTTTCGACCCAGGTGATCCCGCGCGACCGGCACGCGATGTATTTCGCGACGCTCGGCGTCGTCGCCTCCTGCGTCGAACGCCTTGCGACCGAGATCCGCCATCTGCAGCGCACCGAGGTCTACGAGGCCGAGGAGTATTTCTCGCCGGGCCAGAAGGGCTCCTCGGCGATGCCGCACAAGCGCAACCCGGTGCTGACCGAGAACCTGACCGGCCTGTCCCGCCTCGTGCGCGGCATGGTCACGCCGGCGCTGGAAAACGTCGCACTCTGGCACGAGCGCGACATCTCGCACTCCTCGGTCGAGCGCATGATCGGCCCCGACGCGACGGTGACGCTCGATTTCGCGCTGGCGCGGCTGACCGGCGTCGTCGACAAGCTGCTGATCTATCCGCAGAACATGCGCAAGAATCTCGACAAGCTCGGCGGCCTGCACAATTCGCAGCGCGTGCTGCTGGCGCTGACCCAGGCGGGGGCGAGCCGCGAGGACAGCTATGCCATGGTCCAGCGCAATGCGATGCGGACCTGGGAGCACGGCGAAGACTTCCTGACCAACCTGATGGCCGACAAGGACGTCGCGGGGAAGCTCTCCGCGTCCGAGCTCAAAGCGATGTTCGACGAGGGCTATCATTTCAAGCATGTCGACACGATCTTCCGCCGGGTCTTCGGGGACGCTTGAACCCGTTGGTGGGCCGACTTAGTTTTATCACCGGTTCGTCATCCCGCACGCGCGGCAGCACGCAAGTGCTGCTGCGCAGATGCGGGACCGCATGACGGAAAGGCGCTTCTTCGTGAGACGGTCCCGTGTCTGCGCAGCAGCGTTTCACGCTGCAGCGCGCACGGGAAGACGGCTCTACGATCATGAAATCCTCCGACGTCGATATCCTCATCGTTCCCGGCTGGTCGGGCTCCGGGCCCGACCATTGGCAGAGCCGGTGGGAGACCCGCCTGAAGACGGCGCGGCGCGTCGAGCAGGCGGATTGGTACAAGCCCTCCCGCCATGTCTGGGCCGATGAGATCGTGAAGGCCGTGCGCTCCGCGACGCGCCCCGTCGTGCTCGTCGGGCACTCGGCCGGCTGCAGCGCGATCGCCTTTGCGGCCGAGCATCTGCATCCCGGCGAGGTCGCGGGCGCCTTCCTGGTCGCGCCGGCTTCCGAGAAGGCCAAGGGCGCGGTGCCCGGCATGGGGCCGGATTTCATCGCGCATCGCCGCGAGAAGCTGCCGTTTCCCTCAGTGCTGATCGCCAGCGCGACCGATCCCTATTGCACGCCGGACGAGGCGAAGGCGCTCGCCGAGGCCTGGGGCTCCGAATTCGTCGATGCCGGCGATAGCGGCCATCTCAACAGCGAATCCGGGCATGGCCCCTGGCCGGATGGGCTCCTGCGTTTCGCGGGCTTTCTCAAGAGCTTGAGCGTCGTTCCGCAGACATTGAGTCAATAGCGTTCGGGTCGACACGGATGCTTCGCAGCAAAAAGCCCGCCCCGGATGGTCCAGGGCGGGCTCTGTCGTTCAGGAGGCTGAATCAGCCGCCGAGATCAATTCTCGACATAGGTGATCTTGCCGTCGGCACCCTTCTTCCAGGTGTAGACGGTGTAGTCCGGACGGGTGATGTCGCCCTTCTTGTCGAAGCCGATGTCGCCGATCACGGTCTTGACCGGCTGGCCGCCATGCAGAACGTCGGCGATCTTCTTGGGATCGACCGAGTTCGCGCGCTTGGCGCCTTCGGCCATGATCTGGACGGCGGCGTAGCTGTAGAGGGTGTAGGCTTCCGGCTTGAAGTTCTTGGCTTCGAACTTCTTGAGGACGGCGGCCGCCTCAGGGCGCTTCTGCGGGTCCGGCGGGAAGGTCATCAGCGTGCCTTCGACGCCGGGGCCGCCGATCGTGGCGAACTCGTCGGTGGTGATGCCGTCACCGGATACGAGGACCGTCTTCAGGCCCTGGTCGCGCATCTGGCGCACGATCAGGCCGCCTTCGGTGTGCAGGCCGCCCCAGTAGAGATAGTCGGCACCGGCCGCCTTGATCTTCGAGACGAGCGCCGAGAAGTCCTTCTCGCCGGCATTGACGCCTTCGTAGAGCACTTCCTTGACGCCGCCGGCGTTGAGGCCCTTCTTGGTTTCGTCGGCCAGGCCCTGGCCATAGGTCGTCTTATCGTGGACGACGGCGATCTTCTTGTCCTTGAAGTTTTTCAGGAGATAGGCCGAGGCGACGCTGCCCTGCTGGTCGTCACGGCCGCAGGTGCGGAAGGTGTTCCACAGGCCGCGCTCGGTGATCTTCGGGTTGGTGGCCGAAGGCGAGATCATCAGGATGCCGTTCTCGGCATAGACTTCGGAGGCCGGCATGGTGACGCCGGAGTTGAAGTGGCCCAGGACCCATTTCACGCCGTCGCCGACGAACTTGTTGGCGACCGAGACGCCCTGCTTCGGATCGGAGACGTCGTCGCCGACCGTGATGGTGATCTTCTGGCCGAGGACGCCGCCGGCGGCGTTGATATCCTCGACGGCCTGCTCGGCGCCGTTCTTGAGCTGCGCACCGAACGCGGCGTTCGGGCCGGTGATCGGGCCGCCGACACCAAGCTTGATCTGCGCGTTGGCCATGCCGGAAAAGGCAAGGACCGCGCCGAGCGCAATACCGCCCAACAGCAGTTTCTTCATGTGATGCAACTCCCCTGTATTGATTGATCAACGGGCTGGACGGACCGCCCGTCTCGGCGCGTTCTGGCCACCGTGGATCGCAGTCTTGCGCTTTTCCGATGGTCTGTCACGCGACAAGCTCGTTAGACGTTGTGATGGCGCATGGCGCGGTTCGGCGAGCCATCACAGCCCCTGGTTTCAGAGCAATTCAGGCCGGATCACCGCGCCTGCCCGCGGCTTCCAGCCGAAGGGGCCGGCACGCTCGAACAGCCAGTGATATTGCCGCGTCATCTGCTTGGCGCGGGTGTAGCGCCAGCCGGCATAGCCGAAGGCGATCAGCACGATCGTGTCGACGATGTAGTAGTGCAGTGTCAGCAATGTCGCCTGGAACAGCGCGAAATGGATGAAGCGCACGAACAGGCCGAGCACCAGCATGTAGACGACGAGCTGCCAGTTCGGCCGCCAGGTCATCGCGATGGCGCGGCCGGCCATCCAGGCGAGCCAGCCGCCCATGACGACCGTGACCAGCAGGAAGAGCCAGATCGTCGGTTCTTCGTAGAGGATGCCCTGCATCGTCAGTGCCTCCCGCCTTCGAGATAAGCTGCCCGCACCTGCGGATTGGCGAGCAGTTCCTTGCCCGTGCCGCTCATGGTGACGACGCCGTTGACCATCACATAGCCGCGATGGGCGAGCTTGAGCGCATGGAAGGCGTTCTGCTCGACCAGGAAGACGGTCAACCCTTGCGTCCGGTTGAGCTCGCGGATCGCCTCGAAGATCTGCTTTACGATCAGGGGGGCGAGACCGAGCGAGGGCTCGTCGAGCAGCAGCAGCTTCGGGCGCGCCATCAAGGCACGCGCGATCGCGACCATCTGCTGCTCGCCGCCCGAGAGCGTGCCGCCGCGCTGCTGCAGGCGCTCCTTGATGCGCGGGAAGAGCGCGCAGATCTTTTCGAGATCCTCGTCGAAATGCGCGAACTTGCGGACGGCGGCACCCATCTGCAGGTTTTCGAATACCGTCATACGCGGGAAGATACGTCTTCCTTCGGGGGACTGCGCTATGCCGAGACGGGCGATCTCGTGGCTCGGCATGCGCGTGATATCGCGGCCTTCATAGGTAACCGAGCCTTCACGGGCCTGCGGATTGCCGAAGATCGTCATCATCAGCGTGGATTTGCCGGCGCCGTTGGCGCCGATCATGGTGACGATCTCGCCGGCATTGACGTCGATGTCGACGCCCTTCAGCGCGATGATCTTGCCGTAATAGGTCTTGACGCCGCGGACGGCGAGCAGGGGCTGGGCTGCAGTCACGAGATGCCGACCTCCGCTTCGACCTCTTCGACCTCCTCGTCATCGACGCCGAGATAGGCGGCGATGACCTTCGGGTCGGCCTGCACTTCGGCCGGCGTGCCGTCGGCGATCTTGGTGCCGTAGTCGAGGACCACGACATGGTCCGAAATTTCCATGACGACCGACATGTCGTGCTCGATCAGCAGCAGCGCCGTGCCGATATCCTTGCGGATCGAGAGCAGCAGCGTGTTGAGGTCGAGGCTCTCGCGCGGGTTGAGGCCCGCGGCCGGCTCGTCCAGGCAGAGCAGGACGGGGTCGGTGCACATCGCGCGCGCGATCTCCAGCCGGCGCTGGTCGCCATAGGGCAGGTCGGCGGCCGGATCGTCGGCGCGATGGGTCAGGTTGATCTTGTCGAGCCAGAACTTGGCCTTCTCGATCGCCTCCTTCTCGCGCGCCTTGTAGCCGCCGATGCCGAGCACGCCCAGGAAGGTGAAGCCCGACGCCGCCATCAGCGGGTTGTGCTGGGCGACGAGCAGGTTCTCCAGCACCGTCATGCCGCCGAAGAGGCGGATGTTCTGGAAGGTGCGGGCGACCTTGGCCTTCCAGGAGATGCGAAAGTCCGGCATGCGCTCGAGCAGATAGGTCGAGCCGTCGTCATGGTTGAGCGAGATCACGCCCTGCGTCGGCTTGTAGAAGCCGGTGATGCAGTTGAAGACCGTGGTCTTGCCGGCGCCGTTGGGGCCGATCAGGGCGGTGATGTCGCCCTTGCGGGCCTCGAAGGTGAGGGCGTTGACGGCGGTCAGGCCGCCGAAGCGCATGGTGACCTGCTCGACCTCCAGCAGGGCGCGGCCCTGCGGCGTCTTTTGGGGGGCGGAGGTAGCCATCAGCCGTGCCCCTCCTGGACCATATCGGCGGAGATCTTCTTCTTCTCCTTGAGGAAGGCGGTGGGCTCGCGGGTCGAGATCAGGCCGCGCGGCTTCCAGATCATGATCACCACCATGGCGAAGCCGAAGATCAGCATGCGGTACTTCGTCGGGTCGAAGTCGTTGCCGAAGATCTGCTTCATCCATTCGAGCTCGCGCAGGAGCTCGGTGCCGCCGATCATCGCGATCGCCGCGATGGCGCAGCCCCAGAGCGAACCCATGCCACCGAGCACGACGATGGCGAGGATCACCGCCGATTCCATGAAGACGAAGGATTCAGGCGAGATGAAGCCCTGCCGCGCCGAGAAGAAGGCGCCGGCGAAGCCGCCGAACATGGCGCCGATCGAGAAGGCGGTGAGCTTGGTGTTGGTGGTGTTGATGCCGAGCGAGCGGCAGGCGATCTCGTCCTCGCGCAGGGCCTCCCAGGCGCGCCCGACCGGCAGGCGGCGCAGACGCAGCGTCACGAAGGCGGTCAGCAGCGCCAGGCAGAGGATCAGATAGTACAGGAAGATCGTTCGATAGAGCGGCGAGAACTCCAGACCGAAAACGGCGGCGAAACCATTGTCCGCCGCCGTGAAGGGAATGCCGAAGAAGGTGGGGCGCGGAATGCCGGAAATGCCGGCATAACCATTGGAGAACTCGGTCCAGTTGATCAGGACGAGGCGGATGATCTCGCCGAAGGCCAGCGTCACGATGGCGAGATAGTCGCCGCGCAGGCGCAGCACCGGGAAGCCGAGCAGCATGCCCCAGAAGGCGGCGAGGATGCCGGCGAGCGGCAGCAGCAGCCAGAAGGACAGCCCGAAATTCTTGGCGAGCAGCGCGTAGGAATAGGCGCCGACGGCATAGAAGGCGACATAGCCGAGGTCGAGCAGGCCGGCGAGGCCGACGACGATGTTCAGGCCCCAGCCGAGCATGACGTAGATCAGGATCTGGATGCCGAAATTGTCGATCCATTTCAGCGCGCCGCCCCAGCCCGCCAGTCCGATCGCGATCGCCGGGAAGGTGACGAGGAAGCCGAGGCCGAACAGCGAGAAGGCGCGCGAATGGCGCTGGAAGAAGGCGATGGTGCCATGCGGCAGGATGCGCACCGTCGGCTTGCCCTCCTGCTGGCCCTGCTTGCGCAACGTCATCAGGAAGCGGCCGACGAAGACGATGCCGACGGCCCAGGCGACGGCATCCCAGCGCGGGTCCAGCACCAGGACGTTGTCCATGTTCTGGCGCGTGCCCCAGGCGATGATCGGGATGCAGAGGCCCAGCGTGACGAAGGCGGCGAAGCCGGCCTCTTTGAAGGCCGCCTTCAGGTCGCGGCCGCGAGCGGCCGGGTTTGCGGTCGGATTGCTTGCCATGGGATCAGACCTTCTCGACTTCCGGGCGACCGAGCAGGCCTGAGGGCATGAAGACGAGCACGATCGCGAGGATGCAGAAGGCGGCGACGTCCTTGTAGTCGATAGTGAAATAGGCCGACCACATCACCTCGATCAGGCCGATCAGCAGGCCGCCGATGACCGCGCCGGGGAGCGAGCCGATGCCGCCGAGCACCGCCGCCGTGAAGGCCTTCACGCCTGGCACGAAGCCGTCGGAGAAGTTCACGACGCCGTAGAGCACGAGGTACATCACGCCGGCCACCGCCGCGAGCGCCGCACCCATGATGAAGGTGATCGAGATCGTGCGGTCGACATCGATGCCGAGCAGGGCGGCCATCTTGCGATCCTGCTCGCAGGCGCGCTGGGCGCGGCCGAGCGGCGTCTTCTGCACGATGTACCAGAAGGCCGCGAGCAGCACCGCCGTCGTCAGGATGATGACGATCTGCTTGTAGGAGATCTGGACCGAGTAGGTCGTGCTCTCGATCAGCGTGATCGACTTGTTGAGCAGCGGCGGGATCGACTTGTTACGGGGGCCCTGCACGACCTGCACGAAGTTGCCCAGGAAGATCGACATGCCGATCGCCGAGATCAGCGGCGCCAGGCGGAAGGAGCCGCGCAGCGGCCGGTAGGCCACACGCTCGATCGCCCAGTTCCACAGCGAGGTGAAGAACATCGCCAGCGCCAGCACGATGATCAAGGCCAGCATCACCATGCCGGCGCTGGTCCCGAGGACCGCTGTGACCAGCATGAAGAAGATCAGCGCGATGAAGGCGGAGAGCATGAAAATGTCGCCGTGGGCGAAGTTCACCATGCCGATAATGCCGAAGACCATCGTGTAGCCGATGGCGATGAGACCGTAGATCGATCCCAGTGTCAGCCCGTTGATGAGCTGCTGCAGGAAGACTTCCATGGAAAACGCCGACCCCTCGAACCAGCTCCCGTTCTCGTCGTCGGCATGACACCGGCGCATGCGGGATGCGATTGCTATGCAGAGCTACCAACGGCTCGTGCCGGGGACAATCGCTCCGCGCCAAATTTCTGTCAAAAGCAATTACGAACGAAACGTCGTGAAATTGTGCAGAATACTCTGCGGAGCAGCCGACATTCTGCGCATGATGATTGCGTCATGGGCTGCGAAATTTCGGGATGGGAGGCGTTCAGCACCAAGCGCTGTCGGCGCACCGCCATGCCTCCGACGGCGGATTAGCCGAAAGACGAATAACAAAACCCGATAGTCGGATCGGAAAAATGCATGGACCGACGCCGCGGCGCGTCGAGCCTCGGCGGTGGCCCCGAGGCCTGCCGGGCGACCACCGTCATCACGGCAACGTGAGCTCCTTGAGGGCGCCGGGCTGCTTCACCTCGATCTCGACGAAGGCAATAGGATGGTCCGAGCCGTTCATGACGTCGTGGCGGATGCCGGCCGGGCGCATATAGGCTTGGCCCTGCGCCAGCGGTACGTCCGAGATATCCGTGCCGTTGTGGATCCGCAGCGTTCCCGCGATGAGCATCACCACGAAATAGGGCCAGCCGTGCTCGTGCCAGCCCGTCACGGCTCCGGGCTCGAAATCCCAGCGGGTGATGCGAATCGTCTCGTCGTCCTGCTGGACGGTCGGTGTGGCGGGAATCGTGCAACTGAAGGCCATCGGGGTCTCCCTGGTCGGAACGCCGGCATGCCGGCAGTACCGATCAGGCCGGGCCCGGCCCTGGCAGCCGACATTGCCCGAGCCTGATGGATCGCCAACGCCTTAGCAAGCCGCAGCGCCAGGTCCCGGGCCTGTTAACGGAAGGGGTAGTGCTTGCTGCTACAGTCTGTGGCGCGCCGCGGCTGGTGCCGGCGGCCTCAAGTCTCTACATGAACTGCTGTTCCCCGGAGCCGGGACATCGAACAGATCGAGCCGATGACGAAGACCGTCCATCCCCTGCCGCCGCTGGACTATCCGGATGCCCACGCCTTCCGCGATGCCATGGCGCAGGTCGCGAGCGCCGTGCATGTCGTGACTACGAATGGGCCAGCCGGGCGCGTCGGGCTCACGGCGACGGCCGTCGCCTCCGTCTCCGATTCGCCGCCGACGGTGCTGGTCTGCGTCGCGCGAGGCAGCCGCACGCTGGCCGCGATCGAGGCGAGCAAAACGTTCTGTATCAATACCTTGCCGGAGCAATTCGTCGATCTCGCGGAGATCTTCGCGAGCCGGCGGGGCATCGAGGGCGAAGCACGCTTCGATACGGCTCGCTGGGGTAAGCTCGCGACCGGGGCGCCGGTTCTGCTCGATGCGATCTCGGCCTTCGACTGCCGGCTGGTCGCGACGCATGACGTCGCCAGCCATCGTATCTTGATCGGCGAGGTTGCCGGTCTCGGCGGCGCGGGGCGCGGGGCAGGGTTGATCTACCGCCATCGCCGTTTCAGCGCCGTCTAGAACGCGCTTTCCATCTCATGCGAGGGTGATCCGGCCCTCTTGCGAGATCGTGATCTCGCGACCAGCGAGTGCCGCCTGATCGGCTGCCGGCAGGCGGAAGGCCGGTGGCGTCGGCCAGCCCATCTCGCGGGCGACGACGAGGCCGAGCAGCAGGATCGCGTCCGGCGCATCCATCAGCAGCGCGGCCGGCGCCTTGCCGGCATGGACCAGCTCGAGCAGCACGGCCGAGGCCGAGGACGAGCCGATCGTGCCGGGCAGGGCGAGGATGCGGCCGGCGATGTTCTGCCCGCGCTCGGGATGACGGGCATCGATGATCGTGCCGCTCGCCGGATCGACGCCGCCCCAGAAGCTAATCGAGGCGGTGAGAGACAGGCAGGCGCCGGTGACGGCATCGCCGGGCAGGAGGGGCTCCGCTTTCAGCTCCATGAGCGCGTTTCCCTGACGAGGCGGCCGGCGACCGCGCTCTCGACGCATTCCGAGAGCGAGCCATAGGTCACGGCGTAGCCGGTATTGCCCGGCGCGTAATGCGCGAACTTGCCGGAATTGGTCATCAGCACCGCGTCTTCCAGCTCCGGCAGGATCGGAGTGACGACGACGCAGGTGTCGACCACGAAGACGACGCCTGCCGCTTCGAGCGCTCCACGCCGGCCCTGCGCTTCCAGCGGACCGACGACGTGGCGGCCGGTATTGGCGTAGAGCGGTAGCTTCAGCTTGCGCCCGGCCATCAAGCGCTCGAGTTCGTCGATCTCGGCCAGCGAGAGATGCGGCGAGCCGATCGCGACGGCGTCGACGCGGTCCGTCGGTCCGGCCGTCGACAGGCGGGCGAGGGCGGTGGCGATGTCGTCGGGCGCCAGCACGATCGTCTCGGGCGGCGCCGTGCCGGCGAGCGCCGTCGCAGCGTCCGGAGCCTCGGGCGTCACGCCCGCGACGTGGAAGAGCCCGACGCCGCCGGCCGAGGCGGCCGCGGCGCCGAGCGCCTTGAGCCGGTCCTCGGTGGTGCAGCCCTGCAGGCCATCGAGAACGGCGACATCGCTGCCGGCCCGGCGGCCGAGGATCGTGCCGAGCACGGGGTAGAACACGTCGGAGGAGCGGAGTTCGCGGGAGAGGCCACCGACATCGATCAAGAGCGTCGCGACACGGTTCTCCGGGCGGTGCAGGCCGTAATCGGGCGCGCGGCCGGCGATGGCGCAGGCGATGTCGAGGAAGTCGCCATAGCGGTTGGTCCGCGCGCCCAGCACCGAGTTGCAGAACACCACGGCGTTCGATTCGCCCCAGGCGACGTCGCTGCCCTGGGCGGGGCGGTGGCCGGCCTGATAGGGGGCGCAGGTCCAGCTCGGCTCGCAGCCCATCGCTTCGTAGGCGCGCATCATGCGCCGGGCCATGTCCCGCTCATGCGGCGGAAGGCGGATCGCAGCGCAGCCGGCCGGTGCCAGCGAGCCGACATTGAGGCTGGCGCGCACGCCGACGCGGGCGCGGCCCGCGACCAGCTTCTCCGCGAAAAGCGTGCCGGAATCGCCGTGGTAGAGCGCGCCGTCGATATGGGCGGAGGCGATCGGGATCAGGCGCGGCGCACCCATCAAGCGGGCGGCCTCGGCGACGATCCGCATCGCCATGGCCGCGCCTTCGCCTGCGCCGCCGGCGGCAATTGCGCGTTCGTCGGTGGTGAGCTCCAGCATCGGTTCTCCCGGAAGCGGCGCGGCCCCAGGCCCGGCGCCTCTTGTGCTGGCGGGGGCTTTGCGACCATGGATAGGAACTGGATAACCTTCGAACCGCGCCGGCCGCAATCGTCCGCGCTGCGGTGACCTATGCGGGAGATGCGCCATGGCGATGACGATGAACGGCGAGGCGACGCTGCCGGCCGCCAAGGACGTGGTCTGGGCCAAGCTCAACGATCCCGAGGTGCTGAAAGCCTGCATTCCCGGCTGCGAGCAGCTCACCATGGACGACGACACGCATCTCTCGGCCGTGGTGAAGGTCAAGCTCGGCCCGGTGAAGGCGACCTTCAAGGGCAAGGTCGAGCTCAGCGAGCTCGATCCGCCGAACGGGTACCGCATTTCCGGCGAGGGCGAGGGCGGCATCGCCGGCTTCGCCAAGGGCGGCGCGCGAGTCCATCTGAGCGACGCCGAGGGCGGCCAGACCCTGCTGCGCTACGAGGTCGAGGCCCAGGTCGGCGGCAAGCTCATGCAGCTCGGCTCGCGCCTGATCGATTCGGTCTCGAAGAAGCTTGCCGACGAGTTCTTCGCGAATTTCGCCAAGGCGGTCAGCGAGGGCTGAGCGGCGCTCAGGAGGCTTCGCGCAGCGCGTCGAGCGCCTCGCTGACGGTAGCCTCGGCCGCGCCGACCTGCAGCGCCATCTGCGAGGCCACGAGCGTGGCGCGCTCGATCGCGCGCGCCGTCGTTTCCAGGCTCTGGCCGACCGCCTGCGCGCTGGCGATCGCGTCGTCGGAGCATCCGGCGACGTCGGAGGCATCCCGTGCGATGCCAGCCGTCACGTGGCTCTGATGGGCGACCGAGTCGGAGATCGCTTCTGAAGCGCTCCGAATTTCGCCGATCGTGGTGCTGATCGAGGCGGCGCGATCGCCACATGCGGCGGCGCTTGCCGAGAATTCGCCGATCTGGCGCGCGATTTCCTGTGTCGCGTTGGCGGTCTGCGTCGCGAGCGACTTCACCTCCGAGGCCACGACCGCGAAACCGCGGCCGGCTTCTCCGGCGCGAGCAGCCTCGATCGTCGCATTCAACGCGAGCAGATTGGTCTGCGCCGCGATGTCGGCGATCAGGCCGAGGACCGAGCCGATGCGGGCCGTCGATTCACGCAATTGGGCGATCGCATCATTCATGGCCTCCGCGTCGCCGACGGCACGCGTGGCGATGGCGACGCTCTGACGCGAACGGTGCTCGATTTCGCTGATATTGGCAGACATCTCCTCGGTCGCGGCGGCGGTCTGGAGAGCTCTGTCGCGCATCATTTCCGCTGCACGCGTGACATCGAGAACCTGCGTCCTGATGAAGGCCGTAGCGCCCGTCGTCTCATCGGCAGCCGCGCCGAACTGCTCGACGGCGCCGCTGATCCGCGAATCGAGCGTGCCGATCCGCGACTTCAGCATATGCGCGGCGGTATCGAAGGCTTCGCCGCGATGCCTGGCTTCAGCCGCCTCGAGCGCGTGATCCTGCGTGATCGCGGTATTGATATCCATGACGAGGATATGCTCGATGATCTCCATGTCCCTGGCGAAACGGCGGCGGAACGGAAATGAGGCCCACCGGGATTTCGTCGCGATGACCCTCAACAGGGCGGCCGCGATCGCGACGCGCGAGCGGGTTCCGACCTTGACCAGGCGCTCCAGTAAACACACGCGCTCCACCGATTCGACATAGCGCGCGTCGAAGTCGCCCTCGAAGATCAAGGCGAAGTGCTGTTGGGTGGCTTCGCAGAGGTCATCCGTCAGCCGCGCATGCTGGCCTTCCAATCCGGGATGAATCCGGCGTCCATATGCGAAGGATTCCGTGACGATGTCCTTGATGACGACGCCGACAAGCCTGCGATAGTCCCGCAGCGCGTTGCGTTCCCGTTCGTTGTAGCCCGTCGAGCGCAGGCGCCGTTCGACCTGATCGGAAATGGACGTCAACGACCGGCCTCCGCGCCGACAAGAGCGTTGTGTCGAGCCGGCTGACCCTGGAGCGGTTCTGTTAAAATTCCGCCAACGGTATGCACATAAGGCCTCCTCGGCCTCGATCAGGACGGTCGACGCGATGAAACCGGCGAGAAACGGCGCCAAATGGCTGGTCTCGACCCTGCGTCTCTGGCTTGACCCCGGAAAAACGCGGGTCCACATTCGATTTTGAGCTGTTCCAAGGAAAGCCTGCCTGATGAGGCCGGCTGCTCCCTAGGCTTCAGCACGGTCCAGTCCCGGGGAGGGGACGGATCGGCGTCAGAGACGGGTCACAGGAGATATGCTCATGGCCACTGTTTCGCTGACGGTGAACGGCAAAGCCGTCACCGCCAACATCGACCCGCGCACCCTTCTGGTGCAGTTCCTGCGAGAGAACCTGCGGCTGACCGGGACCCATGTCGGCTGCGATACCAGCCAGTGCGGTGCCTGCCTCGTGCATCTCGACGGCAAGGCGGTGAAGTCCTGCACGACGCTCGCCGTCTCCGTGGACGGCGCCTCCGTGACGACGATCGAGGGGCTCGCCAGCGGCGACACGCTGCATCCGATGCAGGAGGCCTTCCGCGAGCATCACGGCCTGCAATGCGGCTTCTGCACGCCGGGCATGATCATGTCCGCCGTCGACATGGTGAACCGCCGCGGCCACGAGCTCGACGAGAAGACGATCCGCGAGGATCTCGACGGCAATATCTGCCGCTGCACCGGCTACCACAACATCGTCAAGGCGATCGCCGCCGGGGCGCAGGCCATGGCCGGCGGGTCGCTCAAGGACCGGGAGCCTCCGCGCCACGCTGCCGAGTGAGGCATCTGCCCGCGCCTTGCAGGCGCGCGCGTCCCGTCTGTCTTGCGTTCCAGGCAATGAGGCGCCCGCCAGAGGCGCCGTGCGAGGAGGGAACACCATGTCCGCCACCGGAATCGGCGCCGCAGTCCGCCGCAAGGAAGATCACCGTTTCATCACCGGCCAGGGCCGCTATACCGACGACGTCAACCGGCCGGGCCAGGCCCATGCCTATTTCCTGCGCTCGCCGCATGCCCATGCGAAGATCAAGTCGATCGACACCAAGGCCGCTGCCGGCATGCCGGGCGTGCTCGGCATCTTCACCGGGGACGACCTTGCCACCGACAAGATCGGCGGGCTGATCTGCGGCTGGATGATCCACAACAAGGACGGCTCGCCGATGCGCGCCGGCCCGCATCCGGCACTGGCCCAGGGCAAGGTGCGCTATGTCGGCGACCATGTCGCGGTGGTGGTGGCCGAGACGCTGGCCCAGGCGCGTGACGCGGCCGAGGCCATCGCGGTCGACTATCAGGAGCTGCCGGCGGTGGTCGACACCGCCAAGGCGATCGGCGCCAAGACCGTGGTCCATGACGAGGCGCCGGACAACAGCGTGTTCAACTGGCATCTCGGCGACAAGGACGCGACCGAGAACGCCTTCAAGGCGGCCAAGCACGTCACCAAGATCGATCTCGTCAACAACCGCCTCGTGCCGAACGCGATGGAGCCGCGCGCGGCCGTCGGCGATTACGATGCCGGCGACGGCATCTTCACGCTCTACACCACCAGCCAGAACCCGCATGTCGCGCGGCTCGTGCTCTCGGCCTTCATCGGCATCGCACCGGAGAACAAGCTGCGCGTGATCGCGCCGGATGTCGGCGGCGGCTTCGGCTCCAAGATCTTCATCTATGCCGAGGAGACGGTCTGCGTCTGGGCGGCGAAGAAGGTCGGGCGGCCGGTGAAATGGACAGCGGACCGGACGGAGGCCTTCCTCTCCGACGCGCATGGCCGCGACCATGTCACCCATGCCGAGCTCGCGACCGATGCCGAGGGCAAGATTCTCGCCATGCGGGTCAAGACGACGGCCAATCTCGGTGCCTATCTCTCGACCTTCTCGTCCTCGGTGCCGACCTATCTCTATGCGCCGCTGCTGTCGGGCCAGTACGACATCCCGGCGATCTATTGCGAGGTCGATGCCGTCTATACCAACACCGCGCCGGTCGATGCCTATCGCGGTGCCGGGCGGCCGGAAGCGACCTTCGTGGTCGAGCGGCTGGTCGAGATCACCGCGCGCCAGCTCGGCAAGGACCCGGCCAAGTTCCGGATGCAGAACTATATCAAGAAGTTCCCGCACCAGACGCCGGTCATCATGATGTACGATGCCGGCAATTACGGCGCCTCCATGAAGAAGGCGCTGGAGATCATCGACTACAAGGGTATCGGCAAGCGCAAGCGCGACTCGGCGCGAGCCGGCAAGCTGCGCGGCATCGGCTTCTCCTCCTATATCGAGGCTTGCGGCATCGCGCCGTCCGCTGCGGTGGGTTCGCTCGGTGCCGGCGTCGGCCTGTGGGAATCGGCCGAGGTCCGGGTCAACCCGGTCGGCACGGTCGAGGTGCTCACCGGGTCGCACAGCCACGGCCAAGGCCATGAGACGACCTTCGCGCAGCTCGTCTCGGATCGGCTCGGCATCCCCATCGACAACGTCTCGATCATCCATGGCGACACCGACAAGGTGCAGATGGGCATGGGCACCTATGGCTCGCGCTCCGGTGCGGTCGGCATGTCCGCGATCTTCAAGGCGATCGACAAGGTCATCGCCAAGGGCAAGAAGGTCGCCGCCCATGTGCTGGAGGCCGACGAGGCCGATATCGATTTCGCCGACGGGCATTTCTCGGTGAAGGGCACGGACCGCAAGCTCGATTTCGGCTCCTGCGCGCTGCAGGCCTATGTCGCGCACAAGTTCAACGGGCAGGAGCTGGAGCCGGGCCTGAAGGAAGGGGCGTTCTACGACCCGACCAACTTCACCTTCCCGGCCGGCGTCCATATCTGCGAGGTCGAGATCGATCCCGAAACCGGCGTGACCAGGATCGAGCGTTGGGCGGCCGTCGATGATTTCGGCAATGTCATCAACCCGATGATCGTCGAGGGGCAGGTCCATGGCGGCATCGCTCAGGGTGTTGGCCAGGCGCTGCTGGAAGGCGCGCGTTATAACGCCGACGGCCAGCTCGTGACCGCGAGCTTCATGGACTACACCATGCCGCGGGCCGACGACCTGCCGTCCTTCGATGTCGGCATGACGGTTACGCCGTGCCCGTCGAATCCGCTGGGCATCAAGGGCTGCGGCGAGGCTGGGGCCATCGCCTCGCCGCCCGCCGTCATCAACGCCATCACCGATGCGCTCGGCCATGAGGACATCGCGATGCCGGCGACGCCGCAGGCGGTGTGGCGCGCGGCACAGAAGAGCGTGAATCGTATGGCTGCCGAATGAATGCGCGTCATGGCCGGGCTTGACCCGGCCATCTCCTCGGGGTGAGGCGCCTTGAGCGCTTTCCTGGATGAGATGCTCGGGTCAAGCCCGAGCATGACGTTTCCCGAACAGAGCGGAGACCCACCATGTACGCTTTCACCTATCACAAGCCCACCAGCGCCCGGCAGGCGGCGACGCTGCTCGCCAAGAAGGAGGACGCCAAGCTCCTGGCCGGCGGGCACACCCTGCTGCCGACGATGAAGCAACGCTTGGCCTCACCGACCGCGCTGGTCGATCTCGGCGCCTGCGCCGACCTGAAAGGCATCACGGTCAAGGGCCGCAACATCGTCATCGGTGCGATGACGACACACGGAGAAGTGGCGAACTCGGCCGAGGTGCAGGGAGCGATCCCCGCGCTCGCCTTCCTCGCCGGCAGCATCGGCGATCCCGCCGTGCGCTATCGCGGCACGATCGGCGGTTCGGTCGCCAATAACGACCCGGCGGCGGATTATCCGGCGGCGCTGCTGGCACTCGGCGCCACAGTCGTCACCAACAAGCGCAAGCTGACGGCGGAAGAATTCTTCACCGGGCTCTACGAGACCGCGCTGGACGAGGGCGAGATCATCACCAAGGTCTCGTTCCCGCTGGTCTCCAAGGCGGGCTATGCCAAGTTCCGCAACCCGGCCTCGCGCTATGCCATGGTCGGCGTCTTCGTCGCCAAGCGCGGCAGCGAAATCCGCGTGACGGTGACGGGCGCGGGCGAGGGCGGCGTTTTCCGCTGGCCGGAAGCGGAGGCGGCGCTCAAGGCCCGCTTCGCGCCGAAATCGCTGGACGGGCTAAAGCACACGGCAAATGGCATCAATGGCGACATCCATGCCGATGCCGAATACCGTGCCCATCTGATCGGCGTGATGGCCAAGCAGGCCGTGGCGCAGGCGACGGGGAAGTAGGGGCCGCCCGGCCGTCGCCCGGTGCGGCTCTGGGAATTCGCGCTGACGGCGATCGTGACTGAAATCACGCCTGGGCCGAATATGGGCTATCTCGTAGCGCTCAGCCTCGCGAGAGGCTGGCGCAGCGGCATGGCGGCGGTGGCCGGCGTCGCACTCGGTCTTGCGTTGCTCGGTCTTGCCGTAGCCTTCGGCTTCTCGCTGATGAGCGAACGATTTCCCGCCGTCACCTGGCTTCTGCGCTGGGGCGGTGTGGCTTATCTGTTCTGGCTCGCCTGGGATGCCTGGCGCGATCCGAAACCCGAGGCGCAGGGCGATGTGGCCTTGTCGTTCCGGCGCGGGCTGATCACCAATCTGCTCAACCCCAAGGCGGCGGTCTTCTATGTCGCGGTTATTCCGCTCTTCCTGACGGCGCCGGCACCGCGTGACGAGGTTCTTATCCTGACGGCGGTTTTCGTCGTCATCGCCACGACAATCCATGCTGCGCTGGTGTTCGGGGCGGATGCTGCGCGTCAGCTTCTGTTTCAGCCGAAGCGCGAGCGGGCGATCCGTCGCAGCGCTGCGGTCGGGATGGCGCTGGTGACCACGTGGTTCGCCTGGTCGGTACGATAGGGAGCGTCTGCCTTGCAATGCCGGCAGCGTGGTGGCGTGTTCGATGCCTTCCTTCGACCGGACAGGAACGATAGAGAACGGTTATGCTGAAGTCTTCCCAGATCCCGGCCTCCATCGACGCCACGCTCGCGCTCTTGCAGGGCCAAGGCTATGTCGCCGACCGCGCGCTCGCGACGGTGCTGTTCCTGGCGCTGCGGATGAAGCGGCCGCTGCTGCTGGAAGGCGAGGCCGGTACCGGCAAGACCGAGATTGCCAAGGTTCTGGCCGCCGGGCTTGGCCGACGCCTGATCCGGTTGCAGTGCTATGAGGGGCTCGACCTCGCTTCCGCCGTCTACGAATGGAACTATGCCGGGCAGATGATGGCGATCCGTTTGGCGGAGGCCGGCGGCGCGGCTGGCGATCGCGAACGGCTGGAAGGCGACATCTTTTCCGAGAAATACCTGGTGAAGCGACCGTTGCTGCAGGCGCTGGAGCCGCAGGAGGGCGGGGCGCCGATCCTGCTGATCGACGAGCTCGACCGCACCGACGAAGCCTTCGAGGCTTTCCTGCTCGAGGTCTTGGCCGATGCGCAGGTCACGATCCCCGAGCTCGGCACGATCCGGGCAGCCGAGCCGCCGATCGTGATCCTGACCTCGAACCGCACCCGCGAGATCCACGACGCGCTCAAGCGCCGCTGCCTCTATCACTGGGTCGGCTATCCCGATGCGGCGCGCGAGCTGGCGATCCTGAAGGCGAAGGTGCCGGAGGCCCCGGCGAAGCTCTCGAAGCAGCTCGTCGCCTTCGTGCAGGCGATCCGCAAGGAGGAGCTGTTCAAGGCGCCGGGCGTCGCCGAGACGCTGGACTGGGCGACTGCCCTGGTCGAGCTCGATGCGGTCGCGCTCGATCCGGCCATCGTTTCGGATACGCTGGGGGCGCTCTTGAAGTATCAGGACGATATCCAGGCGATGCAGGGCTCGCAGGTGAAGGAGCTTCTGGATCGGGCCAAGGCGGAGGCGGGGCGCTAAGCTTTCGGCGCCGCGAAGGGAGAGGGTGCTGCCATGAACGCCGATATCAAGGCCGTCGAGGCGACGGTCCGGACCTATCTCGACGGGCTCTATGAGGGCGATGCCGAGAAGCTCGCCCATGTCTTCCATCCGACCAGCGCGCTCACCACGGCCCGCGACGACGGCGCGATCCAGATCGTGCAGCGTGACGCCTGGCTCGATGCCGTGCGCACCCGGCCGGCGCCGCAGGCGGCGGGGATGCAGCGCGACGACCATATCCTGACCATCGATCTCGTCGGGCCGACGCTGGCGCTGGTCAAGGTGAAGTGCCAGATGCCGCCGCGTTATTTCACCGACCTGCTCTCGCTCCTCAAGATCGAGAGCCGCTGGCAGATCGTCCAGAAGGTGTTCATGACGGAGACGCGGGGCGCGTGAGCGGCAAGCTTGCCGAGAACGTCGCCTATTTCGCCCGTGCGCTGCGCGCGGCGGGGCTGCCGGTCGGGCCGGGCGCCGTGGTCGAGGCGATCGCGGCGCTGGGCGACGGGGCGCTCGGCGGGCGCGACGATGTCTATTGGACGCTGCATGCGATCTTCGTGAAGAAGCATGAGGATTCACCGGTCTACGATCAGGCCTTCCGGCTGTTCTGGCGGCGCCGCAACCTGATCGAGAAGATCATGGCGCAGATGTCGCCGGTTTCGCCCCGCGCCGACAGCCAGCCGGAGAAGGCCGAGGCCGGGGCTTTGCGGGTCGCGGAAGCCTTCGCGCCGCCGCCGCGCGAGGACGAGCCGCCGAAGGAGCTGACCGAACTGACGGCGCGGCTCACGGTCTCCGATCGCGAGATGCTGAAATCGCGCGACTTCGCCCAGATGAGCGCGGCTGAGATCGCCCGCGCCAAGCAGTTGATCGCCGAGCTCAGGCTGCCCGACGACAGCATCGTGACGCGGCGCTTCCGGCCCGCCCATCGCGGCACGCGCATCGATCCGCGCCGGACTTTCCGGCAGTCGTTGCGCGCTGGCGGCGCCTCGATCGACCTCGCCTTCCGCGAGCGGCGCGAGGTGCATCCGCCGATCGTGGCGCTGGTCGATATTTCCGGGTCGATGGCCGAGTATTCGCGCATCTTCCTGCATTTCCTGCACGCGCTGACCGAGAAGCGCCGGCGCGTGCATTCCTTTGTTTTCGGCACGCGCCTGACCAATGTGACGCGGATGCTGAGGTCGCGCGATCCCGACGAAGCGCTGGCGCTCGCCGGGAAGGCCGCGCCGGACTGGGAGGGGGGTACGCGCATTGCGACCGCCCTGCATGATTTCAACCGCGTCTGGTCTCGGCGGGTGCTGGCGGGCGGGGCGATCGTCCTGCTCTTCACCGACGGGCTGGAGCGGCATCTCGACGACAGCCTCGGTTTCGAGATGGACCGATTGCACCGCTCCTGCCGGCAACTCGTCTGGCTCAATCCGCTTCTGCGCTATGACGCCTTCGCGGCGCGGGCGAGCGGCATCCGGGCGATGCTGCCGCATGTCGACTCGTTCCGGCCGATCCATAATCTCGCGGCGATGGCCGATCTCTGCGCCGCGTTGTCGCTGGATGCAGGGCGGGAGAGCGATCCGCGCCGGTGGTTGAAGAAGGCCGGTTGAGGCATGATCTCAAAGGCCAGATTCAGGCGTAAGGTGACATCATGATCAGCACCGAAACCGACATCCTGCGCGCTGCCGAGGATTGGGCGCGCGGCGGCCGCGGCGTCGCCATCGCGACCGTGGTCGAGACCTGGGGCTCTGCGCCGCGGCCCGTCGGCTCGCATCTCGTGATCGACGGAGAGGGGAATTTCCTCGGCTCGGTCTCGGGCGGCTGCGTCGAGGGCGCCGTGGTGGCCGAGGCTGCCGACGTCATCGCCGACGGCAAGGCGCGCATGCTGGAATTCGGCGTCGCCGACGAGACGGCCTGGCAGGTCGGGCTCTCCTGCGGCGGGCGCATCAAGGTCTATGTCGAGAAGGTGAACTGAGATGGCCTCCTGGGAAACCCTCGTCGCGTTCGCGACGGTGACGATCCTCGTCGCCTATTTTCCGGGGCCGGCGCTGCTCTACACCGCCGCCCAGACGATCAGCCATGGCCGCAAGGCCGGCCTGATGGCGATGCTCGGCATCCATCTCGGCTGCTACCTGCATGTCTTCGCCGCGGCCTTCGGGCTGTCGGCCGTGTTCAAGCATGTGCCGGAGCTCTATGTGGCCGTGAAGATCGCTGGCGCGCTCTACCTGATCTGGATTGGCATCGGCATGATCCGCTCCCGCCTGGGCACGCCAGACCAGCCGGTCGCGCCGCCGAAGACGGTGAAGCGGGCGCTGCTCGATTCATTCATCGTCGAGGTGCTGAACCCGAAGGTCGCGCTATTCTTCATCGCGCTCCTGCCGCAGTTCGTCGATCCGGCCGCCGCGCTGCCGGTCTGGGCGCAGTTCCTGATCCTCGGCACGATCGTGAATTTCGCCTTCTCCTCGGCCGATCTCGTCACCGTCTTCGGCGCTTCGCTGGTTCTCGGCGCGATGAAGAAGACCAAGGCGAGCTTCGCCTTCGGGCGCTGGATCGGCGGCTCGCTGATGATCGCGCTCGGCCTGAAGCTCGCGACGGACAGGGGCTGAGCGGTGGAGCTTTCGACCCTCTCCGCGCTCAACGTCGAGCGGCACGCGCGCCGCGCCGCCGTGCTGGTCAGCGATCTCGCCACGGGCACGCAAAGGCTGGTGAAGCAGGCCGCGATCGCGGCCGATCCGCTGGCTGAATTGCTGGAGCGGCAATTGCGATCCGGCAAGAGCGGCATGGTCGAGGCGGAGGGAACATCCTATTTTCTGACCGTGCAGGCGCCGCATCCGCGCGTCGTCGTGACCGGCGCGGTCCATATCTCGCAGGCGATGGCGCCGATGGCCCGGGCACTCGATCTCGATCTCGTGGTGATCGATCCGCGCAGCGCCTTCGCCACGCCTGAGCGTTTCCCCCAGGTGACATTGCTCGCCGAATGGCCGGAGGAGGCGCTTCAGCGGATCGGGCTCGACGCCTATACCGCCTTCGTCGCGCTGACCCATGATCCGAAGATCGACGATCCCGGCCTCGTCGCGGCTCTGCGCTCGGACTGCTTCTATGTCGGCGCGCTCGGCAGCCGGAAGACGCATGGCCGGCGGCTGGAACGATTGGCGGAAGCCGGTTTCGGCGCATCCGCGACGGACCGCATCCATGCGCCGATCGGGCTCGATATCGGCGCGGTTTCGCCGGCCGAGATCGCGCTCGCGATTCTGGCCGAGATCGTCGCGACGCTGCGCGGCCCGCGCCGCAAGCCGGCCTGAGGATCAGGGATGAAATTCGGACCGGTCGCCATCGCGGACGCCGTCGGCTGCATTGCCGCGCATACGATCCGTGCCGATGGCACCATCGTGAAGAAGGGCGCGACCGTCACGGCGGAGCTTGCCGCGAAGCTCAAGGCGGCCGGGGTCGCCGAGATCGTCGCGGTCCGGCTGGAGCCCGGCGATATCGACGAGAATGCCGCGGCGGCGCAATTGGCCGAGCGGATGGTCGGCGAGGCGATCGTGGCAGAAGCGCCCTTCACCGGGCGGGTCAACATGTTCGCAACCCGAGCGGGCGTGCTGCGCATCGATGTCGCGGCGATCGACGCCTTCAACGCGGTGGATGAGGCGATCACGGTCGCGACCTTGCCGGCGCTGAAGGCTGTCGTGGCGGGCGAGCTCGTCGCCACCGTGAAGATCATTCCCTACGCGGTTCCGCAGGCGCTGATGGAGCAGGCGCTTGACGCGCTCGGCAACACGCCGCCGGTCTCGGTCGCAGCCTATCGTCGGTCAAGCGTGGCGGTGATCTCGACGCTGCTGCCGGGGTTGAAGCCGAGCGTGGTCGACAAGACCCTGCGCGTCATGCGCGACCGGCTGGAGCCGGCAGACGCGGTGCTGGCGGCGGACAAGCGTGTGCCACATGAGACCGGTCCGCTGGCCGCGGCGATCGCCGAGCAGGCGGTAGGCAAGGCGGATATCATCGTCGTCTTCGGCGCTTCCGCCATCACGGACCGGCGCGACGTGATCCCGCAGGCGCTGGTGGAAGCCGGCGGCGAGGTCGAGCATCTCGGCATGCCGGTCGATCCCGGCAACCTGCTGATGCTCGGCCGCATTGCCGGCAAGCCGGTCATCGGTGCGCCCGGCTGTGCCCGCTCGCCGAAGGAGAACAGCTTCGACTGGGTGCTGCAGCGCTATCTCGCCGGTGTTCCCGTCGGGCGCAGCGATGTCCAGAAGATGGGGGTCGGCGGCCTGCTGATGGAGATCGTCTCGCGGCCGCAGCCGCGCGCGCCGGGCGCCGCCGAGAGCGGGCCGCTTGCGGGGATCGTGCTGGCTGCCGGGCAGTCGACGCGGATGGGTGCGCAGAACAAGCTGCTGCAGCCGCTGCGCGGGAAGCCGATCCTGCGTCACGCCGTCGAGGCGCAGATCGAGGCGGGCCTCACCCCCGTCATCGTGGTGACAGGGCACCAGCGTGCCGAGGTCGAGGTCGCGCTGGCGGATCTGCCGGTGCGTCTGGTCCATAATGTCGATTACGCCTCCGGACTGGCGGGTTCGCTGAAGGCGGGTGTGGCGGCGCTGGCTCCGGACGTGCCCGCCGCGGTGATCTCGCTCGGCGACATGCCGAATGTCACGCCGGCCGTCATCGAACGCCTGGCGGAGGCGCATCGCGCCCAGCCCGATGCGCTCGCGGCGGTGCCGACCCTGTTCGGCCAGCGCGGCAATCCGGTGTTGCTGGCGCGGGCGATCTTCCCGGCAGTGTCGCTGCTGAGCGGCGATCGCGGGGCGCGGCGATTGCTCGACGAAGCCGGCGAGCGCGTTGTCGACGTGCCGTTCGAGGATCCGGCGATCGCGATCGATGTCGATACGCCGGAGGCCCTGCGGGCGTTGCGGGGCTGAGGACGGAGAGCCGGTTAGCGCAACCCCGCCATTCCTCGAATTGCGGGATTGCTCTAGATCTTTGTTTTATCGCATTTTCTTCACGCGAACCGGTGTCCACTTCGCTCGAAAATGCTCTAGCGCAGCCAGTGCAGTCCAAGCGTGCCGTATAGGGCGGAGGATCGGTCGCTCGTCGATTGCAGGCCGCCGGATAGGCGCCATTCCAGGCCGAGGAAGCG